>CAUJDH010000090.1 GCA_963169225.1 Actinomycetota bacterium | reverse complement strand
CTTGCCAGGTATAGGGCCCAGCAGCTCGTGGCTGAGCCTCCGAGTCCGGCGAATCTAGAATCTGAGAAAGAAATAGTGGAACACGCCCCCAATTCGAGTGTGTAACAAGTCACTTTCTTCTAGTCTTTGGATTGTGCTAACCGGGCTTGTTTACCTCATCGTCATCGCATTGTGGGCGCTCATTCTTGTTCCTCGCTGGCTGCGTCGCCACGACCGCAGTGCCGAGTTGCGTAGCTCCATGCGTTTTGACCGTGCCATGAAGACTTTGAGTCGTCGCGGTCGTGGAGTGAGTTCAACAAGTCACAATGTCGATGTCACCGTTGCTGGTGCTCGCAACCGAGTTCATGACTCGATTCGTGTTGATAGCAACGCACCTTCGCCGATCGATGCCCATTTAGATGGCGGGCTGGATCCGTTCGAAGGTTCTCTCACTGAGGAGCAACTACGAGATGCTCGTCGTCGCCAAACTCGGTCCGCCGCTCAAGCGGCTTCGGCTCATAGGCGCAAGCAGGTTCAGCAGGTTCTCGCAGGTGTGTCACTCGTAGCCTTCATCCTCATGATTATGGGTGTTGTCTCGTTCATGATGTTCCTGCTCGCCCCAATCGCACTTGCCGGATTCACTTACCTCTCGCGTCGCCAATCCTTGCAGGCAGAACGGACCGAGACCCGTTTGCGCCGCAACGAGGATCATCGTTCAACGGCACGTCGTTCGGTTGCTACTGGTTCGGATGAGAAGCGCGAAGAAGAGCGCCAAGAACGTCGTTCCCGCCGTTCGAGTACTCGGCGTCAATCGCGTTCGCGAAGCTCCGAACTCCGCCAACACTCAAGTCGTACAGCTCAGCCAGCAGCTGTCTACCAGGCTGAAGAGATGGATTTGGCTGCTACTGGCACCGACGATGTCCGCGTATTGAGCTCGGACGAAGCTGCACGTCACACTGCACGTCGCAACACAGAACCAGGTTGGAGCCCAGTTGAGGCGCCGCTGCCGCAGTACGTCACACGTGATCGCGCGACTGACTTCCCACGCAACTTGGATTCAACGACCAACGGTGACTGGACCTCAGAGCGCATGCTCGAGCAGGTTGAAGCGCTCCGCACTCCGGGCGCAGATGCTGAGAGCGAGCTAGGTCTGGACGAATACGTCGATCTTCCCGAATCGGGTCGCGATACCGGTGAGGGATACGACTACCGTCGCGCTGTCAACGACTAGCGTAGAGTTGGTCTAGTAATGGGCCTATGGCGCAGTTGGTAGCGCACTTCGTTCGCAATGAAGGGGTCGGGAGTTCGAATCTCCCTAGGTCCACTCGTGTGATGTCGCAGGACATCCCGGACAAGTGAACCCCCACGGGGTTCACTTTTTCTGGTTTCGCCGGGGGTATCTGGTTTTACCGGTTGGCTGGTAATCGCGGCTGGTATCAATGGTGAGTTCGCGGATAATTTCGCCGGTGTTTTTATCGATGACGGTGACCTCGAGGTCGTGAATGAGCATGAGGACAGGTGTTGTGGCGTGTTCTCGTCCGATACCAATGTGGTGGAGTCGGCCTTTCATTCTCA
This sequence comes from Actinomycetota bacterium, assembly GCA_963169225.1. Taxonomy (GTDB): domain Bacteria; phylum Actinomycetota; class Actinomycetes; order S36-B12; family UBA10799; genus KLAP162. Next base: position 28,441 of record CAUJDH010000090.1, on the reverse strand, counting down.
AGGTGAGTTTTCCGTCGGTTGTCACGATGTCGTGTCGGACTCGTTGGTGATGATCATCGTCTCGGTTTGTTGACCGATCAGCTTTCGGTCGGGCAGCGTAGGCGGCAGCTGGGGTTGATCGTTGTGCTAGTGACCGGTGAGGCCGGTCATGGTTGTAGTGGTGAACGAATGTGTCGATGAGTTGTTGAAGTTCTCCGAGTGTGGATGGCTGTTCTGGTTGGGCGGTGAGCCATTTCTTCATGGTTTGTTGGAACCGTTCCACTTTCCCGCAGGTCGTGGGATGGTTCGGTTTAGAGTTCTTTTGAATAATGTTCAGATCCCGTAGCAGGGCTTCGAATCCGTTGCGTCCTCCTTTCCCTCCGGAGAATCGGGTGGTATAGACCATGCCGTTATCAGTGAGGGTGGAGGCGGGAATCCCATAATTATCAATGGTTTTCAGGAACGTATCGACCACGGTGGGGCCAAGGACCCGGCGATAGGCGCTGACGTGGAGAGCGAGGCGGGAATGGTCGTCGAGCCAGGTAATGATTTCGGTGTCGCGGTCGTTTGTGAGGCGGTAGTGGGTGAAATCGGATTGCCACGTTTCATTGGGTAGGTCGGCTTGGAAACGAATATAGGAAGACTTTGGTTTCTTTTTCGGTTCCGGTGCGATGAGTCCTGCACGAACGAGGATTCGCCAGATCGTGGACTCGGACAGTGTCACGTCGTGGTGTTCTCGTAAATGCCAGCAGATGGTGGCAGGACCCGCGTCAAAGCCTGTCACGGCTAGTTTGTCTCGTAGTTCGATGATGAGATCGACTACGTGTGGTGGTGTTGCTCGTGGTTGATGGTGGGGCCGTTTCGAGCGAGGAACGAACGCTTGTTCGCCCTCAGTTCGGTAGCGGGCGAGGAGCTCGTAAACCCAGGAACGAGACACGTGGTAGGTGTCACAGACTTCCCGAACCGAGAGTCCTTGAACAGTGACAGCAGTAATGACTAGGCGTGGTTTCGACACCTGTGATCATGCCGGGAACGAACCCCTGACCAGGAGGTCACACCTCAATAAATCTGTCCGGTATGACGTGAGAGATGTGTCCGGGATGTCTTGAAACACCACATCCCTAGGTCCACTCGAAGTCGAATCTGTCGAATCTCTCTAGGCTCACAGATGAATGGGGCATAGACTCGAAGTATGGCTATCTCTTATGTCGTCAGCGATACCCCGATTGGTCCCTTGTTTCTTGCCTCTACTGAGCGGGGGATTGTGCGAGTCGCATTTGAATGTGAAGACTTCGACTCGGTGATTGTTGAGCTGGAAGAGAACCTATCGGACGAAGCGGTGGAGGATTCAGAGGTACTTGCTAAGGCTGTCAAGCAATTTGACGAGTACTTCGCAGGCGTGCGTCAGGAGTTTGAGCTCGACCTCGATCATTCCCTGTCTAGTGGATTCCGCAGGGATGTCCAAGAGCAACTTACGAATATCGACTTTGGCACGACTCAGTCCTACCAAGAAGTCGCCGCCACAGTCGGAAACCCAAAAGCGGTTCGAGCGGTTGGGTCGGCATGTGCGACCAATCCGATTCCTGTTGTAGTGCCGTGTCACCGAGTATTGCGTTCGGATGGATCTTTAGGTGGTTACCGAGGTGGCCTCAAGATCAAGACGACGTTGCTTGAGCTAGAGCAAGCTGCTTAGCGTCGGGAGTTAATGCGGATTACCGCCGTTTATTTGCATAAAGAACCTTTTGGCCCCTTTGAGTGGTTGGCTTAAGAAAACATCCTATTCGCACTAAATGGGTGAGATTAGGTTGGGATGTGCGTGGCACTGGGTTTACGGTCACCAAGGTTTAGATCTCGTGTCGACGAAGTGGACTAGCGAAAGCAGAACCGTATGAGCCAGATTCGAACCAAGACCGAATCGACCGAGCCCCAACCGCCTCAAAATCGCGCGTGGAACAAATCATCATTGATCGCTACCGCGGGAGTTGTGGTTGAGTTCTACGATTTCATGCTGTTCGGCTATCTCACCATGGTCTGGACGGCGGTGTTCTTCCCAAGCGATGACCAGATTCTTTCGTTCATCTTTGTTTGGAGTACTTTCGCTGTCGGCATGGCCATGCGACCACTTGGCGGCATCTTTTTTGGCTACTTCGGTACCCGGTTTGGACGCAAACGTTCGCTCCAGGTGAGTGTCGTGCTGATGTCAGTGCCGATGTTGATCACGGCCTGCTTGCCAAGTTTCCAGTCCATCGGAATCATTGCGCCCATCATCGTTGTCCTAATGCGTATGGTGCAAGGGTTCTCAGTGGGTGGAGAATACAGCGGTAGCGTCGTGTATCTGGTGGAACGAGCCCCCTCAGATAAGCGCGGTATGTTGGCGAACTCGGCCAACGGTGCGTCAGGATTCGGTGCGTTACTTGCGTCAATCGTTGTCGGGATCTTGGTAGGAACCCTGAGCACAGAAGCCATCAATTCCTGGGGGTGGCGAATCGCCTACTTACTGGGCGGACTGCTCGTGATTCTGGCCATCTTGATGCGCCGACATATGGAGGAGTCTGAGGCTTACCTCGACACCAAAGAAAAGAATGAACTGCCAGCGACGCCGTTGCGGTCGGCAGTAAAGGCTGAATGGCGCAAGATGCTGGTCGCCATGGTGATCACTGGCTATGCCGTGTCGAGTTTCTTCTTCACCCTGAACTATTTGCCGGCGTTCTTGCAAACGATCGATGACAGGCCGGAAGCAGAAACCTTGGTTTTGGCGGCAGTTTTGTCGGCGATCTTTGCGTTTACCGCACCGTTCTGGGGCAGTGTCGGTGACCGCTTTGGTCGCAAAGCTCCCATGATCGTGGCAGCCGGTTCGTTGCTGATCTTGGCTTGGCCGGTCTTCAAACTAATCAGCCATCCGTCGATCCTTCTGATGTACATCGCCGCCATTATTTTGTTGATTCCCACCATGATGTATTGGGGAGGATTCTCGCCGGCGGTTGTTGAGATGTTTGACAAGAAGCACAGATTTGCGGCTGTAGGAATTTCGTACAATATGGGTGCCGCGATCTTCGGCGGTACTTCAGGTGTGATTGTGACGGCTTTGGCGGACTGGATTGACCCGGTCCTTGGTCCGGCGTTATTCCTCGCTCCATTCTCGGCAGTTACATTGATCCTCTGCCTGAAACTGAAAGAGACTGCCGGAAAGTCGCTGTAGTTCGGGAGCGATAGTGTGAAGTCATCCGCACCTTGACATGGGAAGAGCATATGACTCGTATCGGCATCATCATTGGTTCAACGAGGCCCAACCGGATCGGTCCAGTAGTGGCTCAATGGGTATACGACGAAGCGATCAAACGTGACGATGCCGAGTTCGAACTCCTCGACGTCGAATCGTTCAAACTTCCCCTCCTCGACGAGCCAAAGCCCGCCGCCTCCGGCGAATATACCCATGAACATACCCGCAAATGGTCTGAAGCTATCGCGCGCTGTGACGGCTTCATTTTTGTTACTCCCGAGTACAACCATGGGATGCCGGCAGCCCTCAAGAACGCTCTTGACTACTTGTGGCCTGAGTGGAACAACAAGGCTTGTGGATTCGTTTCGTACGGTTCGGTAGGCGGATCACGCTCGGTTGAGCAGTTCCGTCAAGTCGCCGCACAGTTACTGATGGCCGATGTCCGTGCTCAAGTCATGTTCACTTTTGGTCATGAATTTGACGATGATCGCAACCTCAAGCCGACTGAAGCTAGCTATAAGAGCCTAGCCGCCACAATCACTCAAGTGTTGGACTGGACGAACGCTCTAGCGCCATTGCGCGCTAAATAGCGTAAAGCCTTAGCTGTCTGGTCGACTAGTCGACTTCGCCTAGGGCGGGTGCCGTTCCGCCGTGGGTCTGTGGCATCCACCAACGGTCGTCATCGGATTCTGGCTTATCTGGATAGCGTGCCAGAGTGTCCTCGAGTAAGGCCTCCATGCGCTTGCGAAGCTCAGCAGTGACTGCCTCGAAGTCATCTCCCTCTTGTGGGTGCATCGGCTCACCAATTGTGATCGCAATACAACGCCCACGCTTGAGGGAGCGGGGAGTGTTCTTGCTGTAGATGCGTTGCCCACCAAACACGACCATGGGGATCAATGGCACATCAGCTTCTGCAGCCATTCGAGCTGCGCCGCTTTTGAGGTCCTTGATTTGGAACGATTGGCTGATCGTTGCCTCCGGGAACACCCCAATAACTTCTCCGTCGCGAAGTGCGGTCAACGCCTCATCGTAGGCAGCGGCACCAGCTGAACGGTCGACTGGAATGTGGTGCATACCGCGCATTAGAGGGCCACTGATTTTGTTTTTGAATACGGAATCCTTAGCCATGAATCGCACGAGACGCTTGGCTTTGTCGGCGCCGAGTCCCACAAAAATAAAGTCGAGATAAGACACATGACTACTTGCTAGAACAGCCCCACCGACTTCGGGGATATTGTCCTGTCCGACGATGTCGAACCGCAAACCCATCAATTTGAACATTACGCGAGCACTGCTAATGACGGGCGGATAAACAAGTTCAGACATGTTCGCGATCCTACTCGCATTCAATAGGACATGCCTCGGATCGCCCACTTCCGGAACACCGCACATTTGTTCGTATGGCTCGCCTCATTAATGGGTAACTGCCATCCTTGACCCATGTCGAATAATGAGCAGTCAGATGCCACTACTCGCGGAATCGCATTCGGTGGAGGAGGGCTGTGGTTCCTCACTTGGACCGTTGCCTATTGCGAGGCGGCAGTCGAAGCCGGAATCCCACTTGACCAAGCTGATCTCACGGTTGGGACTTCAGCAGGTAGCTTAGGTGCTCCGATATTGCTAAGTGGCGCAGCTAAAGGTGCCTTGACCAAAGCTGAGGCGGTCGCGCAGCATCCTGAACTCATGAGCAAGGTGCTTGCGGCACCTGCGCCAGCATCATCCCAAGAACGGGCAGCTGAGATACTTGGTTCGTTGACTGACACAAATTCGGACTCGATCCTGAAGGCTGGACGGGCAGCAATGGCAGCGCACAATCCGTCACCCGAGGCCTATGTCAAAACGCTTGAGCTGGTCTTGGGTGGAATCGATTGGCCAGGTGACAAGCACCACGTGACTGCCGTCGATTGCTATACCGGAGAACGCCTCGTGATCGACCGCGAAAGCTCAATTCCCTTAGCAACGGCCTGCGCTGCGAGTTCGTCACTACCAGGCTTAAACGGCCCGATATGGATCAATGATCAACTCTGCATGGATGGCGGTGTGAGTGGGTCAAGCACACACTCAGATGTGGTGTCCTCGGCCGATAAGGTTCTGATCTTGTCGTTGATGCGACCGGGTTCGCATCCGCACGGATCTTTTGGTTTGTCGCAACGCACCAATCCGAAGTATCTGAATGAGGAGTTGGCTGCGATCGAAGCCAAAGGCAATAAAGGTTTGCTTATTAGTGCTGATCCCCCTGAGGGAATAAATTTCATGGATCCGCATGGAATGAACCAGGCGATTGACTTAGCTCACAAGACTTTTGCTGACACCGAGCAGCAATTGCGCGACTTTTGGGGCAGCTAGTGCGGTAGTTTTGACTCCACGGGGCAAGTCCGACTCTGCAACAGGCAGGAGTTCGAACGAAAGGGTCTCAGTTGAGTTCAGTGAGCAATATCCAAGTACTCGAGAAGTTCTATGCGGCATTCGGTCGCAGGGACGCCGAAGTAATGGGCGCTTGCTATGCGGATGATGTAGTTTTTCACGATCCAGCTTTCGGCGAACTCCACGGGAACGAAGCCCGCGCGATGTGGGCGATGTTATGTCGCGGCGGTGAGGACCTTGAAGTCGATGCCAGCGATATTCGTTCCGACGGGGCGACTGGCTCGGCCCATTGGGATGCTACCTATACCTTCGGACCGCTCAAGCGGAAGATCACCAACCGCATTGATGCGAGCTTCGTTTTTCGCGATGGTCTGATCGTCGAACACAGGGATTCGTTCTCGTTCTATGCCTGGTCTAAGCAGGCATTCGGGCCGCTAGGAACCGCGTTCGGTTGGATTCCGGTAACTCCTCTGGCCATGCGCGTCCTAGCAAAACGCCAGCTACACGCCTATATGGAACGCAAGGGAATTGAACGCTAGACCCAGGTCGGCATCCACATCCGCAGGTCCCACTGGGGAATAGTCAGCGGATCACCAACCCAAATTGGGTAGAAGAAAGCACTGACGACAATAGCGACCAGAGTGAAGCTGCCAACCGCGACAATGCCCCATTTTTTGCGATCGGCAGAGGCCGTCTTGGTGCCAAGGATCGTACCTAGCGTCATCACTAGCGCCATGATCATGAACGGCAACATAACGATCGAGTAGAACTCGAAGATCGTGCGTTGTTGGAAGAACAACCACGGGAGCCAGCTGGCGAGGAAGCCGCAAAGTACGGCACCTGAACGCCAGTCGCGCCTAGCAATCCATCGCCAGGCCTGATGCACCATGGCAAGTGTCGCGGCCCACCACAGGATCGGGTTTCCAAGTGCCAGTACGTGTGCACGACATTCGCTAGCACCACAGACATCTGGGTCACTAATCACTGAGAAGCTCGTCGGACGACCCTGGACAGGCCAGAGCCATGGATTAGCCGAATAACTGTGCGGTGAAGTCAGATTGGTGTGAAAGCCCAAAGCTTGTGAGTGGTATTGCCAGAGCGACCGCAGCGACTCAGGGATGAACCCACCTCCGGGCTGTTCTGCGGCCCAATTGCGCAGGTACGCATCGTCACTGGCGAACCAGCCCCACCATGTGAGGATGTAGACCACTACGCCGACGCATACGATGCAGATGAAAGCGGGCAGTACGTCCCGCAGTAGGGTCGCGACCCATGGGTTTTCGACCCCAATAAGGCGCCTGGTTGAGATATCCCAGAACACGGTCAGGAGTCCGAAGGCTGCCACGAAGTACAGGCCGCTCCATTTGACACCGCAAGCTAAGCCCAGTGCGATACCGGCAGCCACGAGCCATAGTCGGAATCCAAGTTTGGGTCCCCATCGTCCCCAAGTCGCGTTGGGATCTTCGACGAGGTCGGCCAGTTTGGCTCGGGTTCGATCACGATCCAGAAGTAAGCATCCGAAGGCCACGACTACGAAGAACATGAGCGAGACGTCGAGCAAGGCCGTTCGGCTCATGACGATTCCCATGCCGTCGATCGCCATGAATAGCCCTGCGAGCGTTCCAAGCAGATTGGATCTGGTGAGACGACGCACAATTCGTGCGACCAGCAGCACGCTGAGGATTCCGATAATGGCCACAGCTATCCGCCAGCCAAACGGAGTCATGCCGAACACCTCGATGCCTGAGGCGATGATCCATTTACCCACCGGAGGGTGTACGACAAATGATGGTTCGGAAGTGAAGATGCCCAGCAGGGACTGTGGATCACCATTGCTGGCAAGGATCTGTTCGTTGGCGTTCTCGACACTCTTGCGCTCGAACCCAAATAGCAACAGGCTCAGGCCGTCTTTGGCGTAGTACGTCTCATCAAAAACAATGGCGTGAGGCCTGGCGAGGTCGACTAAGCGGAGGATCGCGGCCAAAACTGTGACGGCGATAGGCCCAGTCCATCCGCGCCATCCAGCTATCGGCATGGGGCGTCGTAGCCGCTCGGCGACGCTGGGAATCGAACTCACCTAAGCAATCTTAGGTGTCTCATTTGCGTTTAGGCCTCAGGACAGCCAAAGTAACAGTGTGAGTGCCTATGACGATTCCGAAGATCAACCAGGTCCTGGTCGGTTGATCTTGGTAGGAACGCCGTTGGGCAACGTCGGTGATGCCAGCATCCGGCTCAAACAGACCATCGAGACGGTGGACGTCGTTGCAGTCGAAGACACCAGGCGATTTTGGCGCTTATGCCACGACCTCGAGGCGACCGTTCATGCCCAGGTGGTGTCGTTCTATGAGGCCGTAGAAATGGCGCGTACGCCCCAGTTGCTCGATTACCTTCAAGGCGGTAGCGATGTTGCACTCCTCACTGATGCGGGCATGCCAAGTGTGAGCGACCCCGGGTACCGCCTCGTAGCCGCATGCTCCGAGGTGGGACTTGATGTCACAGTGGTTCCAGGACCTTCGGCGGCGATTGCTGCCTTGGCTGTCTCAGGTTTGCCCTCGGATCGTTTCTGTTTCGAGGGGTTTTTGGCTCGCAAACCAGGCGAGCGAAATCGGCAACTCACCAAGCTTGCAGACGAAACCCGAACCATGGTGTTCTTCGAGTCACCCAGGCGGATTGGAACCACTCTGGCCGATATGGCCGAGGTGTTCGGAGTGGAACGCGAGGCAGTGGTGTGTCGGGAGCTCACAAAGACTTACGAAGAGGTCAAGCGTGGTGGCCTCGGTGCTTTGGCCCAATGGGCAGCCGACGGCCTGCTCGGTGAAATTACGATCGTGGTTCGTGGCATCTCGCCAACAACCGAGATCCCCACGCAGGAAGCAGTTGCTGCTCAAGTCGCTGAACTTGTGGCCGATGGAACTGACCGCAAAGAGGCTCTGTCGATTGTTGCGAAGAGCACTGGGATGCCCAAACGCTTCGTGTATGACGCTGTCCTCGCGGCGAAGAACTCGAATCCGTAGGATTGACCCATGCCCCAGTCTCCGTCCTTCTATGTGACGACGCCGATCTACTACGTCAACGACGCTCCGCACATTGGTCACGCCTATACGACCGTTGCAGCTGACGTCCTCGCACGTTGGCATCGCCAGCGGTCCGAGACGGTTTTCTTTCTTACAGGCACTGACGAGCACGGCAGCAAGGTGGAACGTTCTGCCCTGGATGCGGGAGTAACGCCGCAAGAGTGGGTTGACCGTTTGGTGACCGAAGAATGGACACCGGTACTCGAGACAATCGATGCTGCCAACGACGACTTTATTCGCACCACCTCTAGCCGACACAAGGCAGGTGTCAAGAAGTTCTGGTCTCAATTGCGTGAGAGTGGTTATATCTACGAGGGAACCTATGAAGGTCCCTACTGTGTGGGTTGCGAAGAGTTTAAATTGCCCGGTGATCTGATCGAGGATGCCGGTGGTGGGCCCAAATTGTGTGCAATCCATGGCCGGCCAGTGGAGCTGATTAGTGAACGCAACTGGTTCTTCAAACTATCTGCCTTCTCAGACAAGCTCATCGAGCACTACACCCGCCACTCGGAGGCGCTACAACCCCAGAGTGCCTATAACGAGGTTATGTCGTTCATTAAGGGCGGACTTGATGACATCTCGATGTCGCGCTCGGCAGCGAATGTCAGTTGGGGCATCCCGTTGGAATGGGATGAGGAGCAAGTCGTTTACGTCTGGTTCGATGCGCTACTGAACTACGTGACGGCGATCGGTTATGGCGCAGACCCCGACACTCCTGACGGCAAGAAGTTTGCTCAGATCTGGCCAGCGAACGTTCAACTTGTAGGCAAGGACATTCTGCGGTTCCACGCGATTTTCTGGCCCGCCATGCTAATGGCCGCCGAGCTCGAGTTACCTAAGACAGTATTTGCCCACGGTTGGCTTCTCGTTGGTGGCGAGAAAATGAGCAAGACTAAGCTCACCGGAATTCACCCCTCCCAGATCGTTGACGATTTTGGTTCGGATGCGTTCCGTTACTACTTCATGCGGGCGATCCAGTTCGGTCAAGACGGTTCGTTCTCATGGGAGGACATGGCCGCTAGATATCAAGCTGATCTAGCTAATGGGGTCGGAAACCTCGCCTCACGTGCCACCGCGATGGTCAACAAATACTGTGATGGTGTGCTGCCCGAACCTGGCAACTACTCCAATGCGGATTTGGCATTGGCTGACGATTTGGTTGCGCGAATCGAGAAGGCGGACGCTGCTATGTTGCGGTTGGCCTTCTCGGACGGACTCGCCGAAATCATGGCCTTTGTCGATGCACTCAACCTCTACGTCACTGAGCAGCAGCCGTGGGTGCTTGCCAAGGATGAATCGCAGACCGGCAGGCTCCACACGATTCTGTATGTGATTTGTGATTCTTTGCGCTCGATTGCGATTGCGCTCAATCCCACGATGCCCAAATCCATGAAGTCGCTATGGGGTCAACTCGGAGCGCAGCCACTGCTAGGCGAATTGGCCGATGCAACGATCTTGTCGGCGATGGAGCGAGGCAAGCTCACGCCGGGCTCGGTTGTAACCAAGGGCGCGGCTTTGTTCCCGCGTATCGAAGTGCCTGAGCCTGCCAAAGACTCAGCGGCAGAGTAGCTGTCCTATGTCCGCGCTTTCGCCGCAGTCGTTCTCGATCGAGCCCGAGCTACCCCAGCCGCTCAAAGGTCGGGTAGTGGACACCCACTGTCATATGGATATGTGCGAGGCAGACGGCGGTCCAACTCCAAAGACCAGCTACGAACTCGCTCGCTCGGTAGGTGTTGAGCGGATCGTTCAGGTCGGTTGCGATGTACGAGGTTCACGTCGGTCGGTTGAGCTCGCCAAAGAACTCGAGTACGTCTCAGCGGCCGTTGCGCTGCACCCGAACGAAGCGCCGTCGATCCACGGTCAAGCAGGGCTCACGCTGCTAGAGGCTGCCTACCGTGAAATTACGGAACTAGCGCGCGATCCTCAAGTAGTAGCAATCGGCGAGACCGGTATGGATTTCTACCGAACAGGACCAGAAGGTCGAGCCATTCAAGAGGAATCGTTCCGATATCACATCCGCCTGGCTAAGGATCTCGACAAGACGCTCCTTATCCACGACCGCGAAGCGCACGAGGATGTCCTGCGAATTATGGATGATGAGGGTCACCCGAATCGAGTGATCTTGCACTGTTTTAGCGGTGATGCCAACTTCGCTCGCGAAGCGGCCGAACGTTCGTGGTTCTGTTCCTTTGCTGGGGTGATCACGTTCAAGAACGCGCAAACCACTCGTGAGGCCGCAGCCGTCGTGCCGCCCGAGCTGACGCTCGTCGAAACCGATGCACCGTTTTTGACTCCAGTGCCACATCGTGGCAAACGAAACGGCGCTTATTTGATTCCGTTAACGGTTCGCACTTTGGCTGATGTGCAAGATCGATCTGAGGCCGAGATGTGCCAGATCCTATGGGACAACTCGAGCCGCGCATTTGCAGGATTTGAATCACCGGATTCAAGTGCAGTCAATGATGGCACCGACAACGTTTTGGGTCAGGATTAGCTGTGGAGCTGCTGGGTCCAGTTCAAGTCCGCGCTTTGGCTGAAGAACTTGATATTCGACCGACGAAGAAACTCGGACAGAACTTTGTTATAGACGCCAATACGGTGCGCAAGATCGTGCGGGATGCCGGTGTTCAACCTGGCGAGCATGTTATTGAGGTCGGACCTGGGGTGGGATCGCTCACACTTGGTTTGCTGGAGGCAGGCGCAAAGGTAACGGCTATCGAAATCGACCCGATCTTGGCCGGTGCTTTGCCTAATACCGTCGCGAAATTTGCGCCTGAGACTCAAGATCAACTTCGAGTGGTTGAAGGTGATGCACTGCAAGTAGATTTGGCAGACCTCGACGCCAGGTGGGGTGAACCGACTGCGCTGGTCGCCAATTTGCCGTACAACGTGTCGGTCCCAGTTTTGTTACGTGTGCTGGCTGACTGCCCATCGATCGAGCATGCGCTCGTCATGGTTCAGGCCGAAGTGGCAGACCGCCTGGTGGCTGATCCAGGCTCGCGAACTTACGGAATTCCCTCTGTCAAACTGCAGTGGTTTGGTGCGGCGAGACGAGTGGGTTCGGTGAGTCCGCACGTGTTTTGGCCGGTTCCTCGGGTGGATTCGGGGCTCGTGCGATTTGATCGGGCAAATCCGCCTGACTGCAATTCGAGTCGGGACGAAGTGTTCCGTTGTATCGATGCAGGGTTTTCTCAAAGACGAAAATCGTTGCGATCTGCCTTAGCGAACTGGGCCGGTTCTACTGCAAGGGCCGAAGAGGCGATGATGGCTGCAGGCGTTTCTCCGAGCTTGCGCGGAGAAGTGCTGCGAGTGGGGGACTATGCGGGTATTGCTGACGCGCTTCAACGAGGCAGCTAGGCATACTCTGGGGTGATGCCCCCCATTGCCCGATCCGTGACAGTCCGGGCTCCCGCGAAGATCAACCTTCAGCTTGGAGTCGGACCGCTCCGAAGCGACGGATATCACGAATTAGTGACTGTCTTTCAGGCGCTTTCGCTATTCGACGAAGTAACCGTGAGCGATGGAATTCCAGGCACGGGAATCCGTATCGAGATTGACGGGGACGATATCGAGGGCATTGCGCTAGGCGAAGATAACCTCGCATATAAAGCCGCCGACACCCTCGCGGAATATGCGGATGTGGTCGCTGATGTGGTGATCTCAATCAAGAAGGAGATCCCGCTAGCTGGAGGTATGGCTGGAGGTTCGGCAGATGCCGCCGCCACTCTGGTGGCTTGCGATGCGCTCTGGCGTACTGGGCTTGGTCGTGAAGAGCTAGATAAACTCGCCGCGCGGTTGGGCTCTGATGTCAACTTCGCTCTGCACGGGGGCACTGCTGTGGGAACCGGGCGAGGCGAGCAATTGACTCCTGCCCTGATTAGCGGTCAGTTCCACTGGGTAGTGGCAACGTTTGCTGAGGGTTTGAGTACCCCGGAGATGTACGCAGCGCTCGACGAACTACGTGAAGGTGCGCTCATCGAATTGCCGGAGGTAGCTGAAGATCTGATGGCGGGGCTTCGTCGTGGTGATGCAAAAGCTGTCGGTGCTGCTTTGTCGAACGACTTGCAGCAAGCTGCAGTTGCTGCCCGACCAGAACTTGATCTTGTGCTCGAAATGGGACGCGACTATGGCGCGCTCGGTGGGATCGTCACCGGCAGCGGTCCCACTTGTGTGCTTTTGGCCAAGGATGCTGAGCATGCGCTCGATATTGCTGTTGCACTGTCGGGTTCTGGTTTATGTGGTCAGGTCAAACAGGCAACCGGCCCCTCTCACGGTGCTCGGATTGTGGATGCTGGCACTACCGGCCCAGTTTTACGTTCACTGGGTGACTAGGCCAGTAGATACCTAGATTGACGTGCGCCTAATTCAACGACCAGTTGATCGGGTTGGCTCCTTGCCCGATTAGTAACTCGTTAGCGCGACTAAATGGTTTGCTGCCGAAAAATCCACGATGTGCCGACAGAGGACTTGGGTGCGGAGATTCGATGACAGGTGTTCGACCGAGCAGTGGCTTGGCTGACTGCGCGTGCTTTCCCCAGAGAATTGCAACTAGTGGTGTATCGCGATTCGCTAAGGCGGCGATCGCTGCTCCTGTGTAGTCTTCCCAGCCTCGACCTTGATGGGAGGCTGGTTTCCCCGGACTTACCGTGAGTACTCGGTTGAGTAGCATGACGCCTTGGTCAGCCCAAGGCGTCAGGTCTCCAGACTCTGGAATGGTCACACCGATGTCGTCCTGCAATTCTTGAAAAATATTGACCAAGCTCTTTGGTAACGGGCGAACATCGGGTGCTACCGAGAATGACAGACCCATGGCGTGACCTGGTGTGGGGTAAGGATCCTGACCCACAACGAGCACTTTGACATCCTCCATCGGACGGCTGAAAGCATTGAGGATTTGGTTGCCAGGTGGCAGGTATCCACGGCCAGTGGCGTTCTCCGCGCGCAAGAAATCACCCAGTGCTCGAAGTTGTGGTTCAACTGGCGTCAAGGCTTCTTCCCAAGATGAATGCACGGCACTAGTGTGCACTACTAGGGCGCTTGGTTATGCTTGGTTGCGAACTATTCGATCCCCGTTCGTCTAATTGGCAAGACTCCGGCTTTTGGTGCCGGCTATATAGGTTCGAGTCCTGTGCGGGGAGCCATACGGCTCAGTCACGTCTACGATGACCGGCCTTGTTTGGATTCCACCGCATGTTTCCGCGGGTTTTGGACAAAGATTCAGGTTTCCTCGGTTAGTGTTTTGTCAGTGAGCACGCAGAATTCTGACACTCTGTCGAGTGGGGTACCAAGCCAAGCCGTTGACCCTGCCGCTCTCGTCATCGTTTTGGCCGCTGGCGCTGGTACTCGCATGAAGTCCACGACGCCAAAGGTTCTACACCCAATTCTTGGTAAACCGATCCTTGGCCACGTTCTCGATAACGTCGTTGCCACCGGAGCTGACCAGGTGGTGGTAGTTGTTGGTCACGGCCGCGAGAAGGTCGCGGAGTTCTTGTCCGAGAACTACAGCCAAGTCACCACTGCTGTGCAAGAAGAACAAAACGGCACTGGCCACGCCGTACGTTGTGCGATTGAGTCACTTGGTGCCAAAGCGGACGAGCTAGGTAGCAAACCGGTCGTAGTTATTGCCGGCGATACTCCGCTGTTGACCACTCAGACCCTCAACGATCTTGTTGCTGCACAGGAAGCGACCGGCGACTCCGTGACGGTGCTGTCGGCGCAGCTGCCTGATCCGACCGGCTACGGCCGAGTTGTCCGCGATGCCGACGGGTTAGTTACCGCGATTGTCGAGCATAAGGACGCCAGTGAAGCGGAGTTGGCAATAGACGAGATCAACAGTGGCATGTATGCTTTCGCCTTTGATGTGCTCAACGAAACACTTGGAGAACTAAGCACCGACAATTCACAGGGCGAGGAGTACCTCACCGATGTGTTGTCCATCGCTCGCGGAAAAGGCAAACAGGTTGGCGGATTCATCGCTTCCGACCCAAATGAGGTGTACGGCATCAATGACAAGGCTCAACTGGCAGCTGCCGGGGTGCTGCTACGTGACCGTGTCAATGAGATGCATATGCGTGCCGGAGTGACCATCGTCGATCCGTATTCCACCTGGATTGCGCCTGGAGCGCAGTTGGCTCCTGATTCAGTGATCGAACGTAATACTTCGATTGACGACGCCAGTGTGGTCGAGACCGGCGCAGTGGTCGGTCCCGACACTACGCTTGTTGCAACTACCGTTCGTGCCGGCGCGACAGTCCTCAAGAGCCATGTGCTCGGCTCCGAGATCGGGCCGGAGGCAAATGTCGGTCCGTACACCTATTTGCGTCCCGGTTCTGTTCTGGCCGAGGGCGCCAAGGTTGGGGCCTATGTCGAGGTCAAGAACGCGACTATCGGTCAGAATTCCAAGGTGCCTCATCTGTCTTATGTGGGTGACGCGACTATCGGCGAAGGCACGAACATTGGTGCTGCCACGATTTTCGCCAACTATGACGGAGTTAAAAAACACTCAACTGTGGTGGGAGATCACGTCCGGGTTGGAAGTGACACGATGCTGGTCGCGCCGGTAACAGTAGGCGATGGTGCTTACACCGCTGCCGGCTCAGTCGTGACTCAAGACGTTCCGCCCGGAGCCATCGCCATTGGCCGGGCGATTCAGGTGAATAAGGATCGTTGGGTGGCAGCGAACCGCCCAGGTACCAAGTCTGCCGAGGCTGCTCAATCGGCAGGCAGCAACGGGACTTATGATCAAGATCGTTCAACTAGCCAAGACAATGCCGAATCAACTGAACAAAAGTAACTGGAATTGAAGGAAGCACCTGTGACTCACCTGACGCGCACCCCCGAGAGCCGGATGATGTTGTTTTCCGGTCGTTCGCACCCGGAGCTAGCCGACCAAGTTGCCGCTTCACTCGGCCAGGAGCTCGCTCCGTCTAGCATCTACGACTTCGCCAATGGCGAGATCTTCGTGCGTTACCTGGAGAGCGTTCGCGGTAGTGATGCCTATGTTCTTCAGAGTCACTGCGAGAACATCAACACGTGGATCATGGAGCAGTTGATCATGGTTGATGCCCTCAAACGCGCCTCGGCGGCACGCATTACTGTTATCGCGCCGTTCTATGCCTACGCCCGTCAGGACAAGAAGCACCGCGGTCGCGAGCCGATCACTGCTCGACTAATCGCCGATCTATTCAAGACCGCTGGCGCCGACCGTCTGATGACGGTTGACCTTCACACTTCCCAGATCCAAGGCTTTTTCGATGGCCCGGTGGATCACTTATTTGCGCTGCCAATTCTGGCCGACTACATTTCAGAGAACTATGGTGGCGACAAGATCACCGTAGTCTCGCCGGATGCCGGTCGTGTGCGCGTGGCCGAGCGTTGGACTGATGTGCTCAACGCCCCGCTTGCCATCATTCACAAGCGCCGGGACCCTGAGGTCGCCAATGAAGTCAAGGTATTCGAGGTCGTCGGTGATGTGAAGGATCGTGTTTGCGTACTCGTTGACGACATGATCGACACTGGAGGCACGATCACCAAGGCAGCAGATGTCTTGTTTGAGCAAGGGGCCTCCGATGTGATCGTCGCAGCCACTCACGGTGTGCTCAGTGATCCAGCGACCGAACGGATTCTTGACTCACGGATCTCTGAGGTCGTTCTTACCGATACGCTGCCGATTCCAGAGGAACGGTTGAGTGAGAAGATCACGGTGCTGCCGATTGCGCCGCTGATCGCTCAGGCCATCAATGAGGTATTCACCGACGGTTCGGTCACGAACTTGTTCGGTTCTGCTCACGGCTAGGCATACTCCCGAGAGGTAAGGGCGCATTTTGGCGGCCATAGGGCCTCAGTTACCCTAGATAAGTCCATTAGGCGAGGGCGCAGCAGCAAGTTGTGCCGTTATCGACGTTAGGTCAGTAGATGTCAAAAGTAGAAATTTCCGCACAGTCACGCGACACCTTTGGTAAAGGTTCCGCACGTCAGCTTCGACGCGAAGGTCGAATCCCAGCCGTTATTTACGGTGGCGAGGATCCCGTCCGTCATATTTCGATTAATGGTCATGATCTTGACCAGGCACTCAAAGTTGCTCAGGTTGTTCTTGAAGTAGACGTTGATGGCGACAAGATCAACGCAGCTCCTCGTCAGGTTCAGCGTGATCCAGTCAAGCGCACCCTTGAGCATGTCGACCTCTTGGTGCTTAGTGCCAAGGAAGTTCGTGAGCGTCTCGTTGTTGGTGCTGCTGTCAACAAGGCCACAACTCGTGCTGACGAAGAAGGTCTCGAGCACGTACAAGTCATCACCGTCCTGCACGAGTACCTCGACGAAGGCCTCGAGCCAGACGAGGCGATCGAGAAGGCTATCGAGACCGTGCACGAGCAGGTCAAGGAAGCCGAAGCAGCCGCCGCAGCTGCTGCCGCTGCCGAAGCAGCCAAGGAAGTCGCTGCCGCCGAAGAGGGTGGTGACGCTGGCGAGGCTAGCGACGCTCCCGCCGAAGATTCTGGCGACGATGCTCCTGCCGAAGAAGGCGGCGAGTAGTCCTATATTTCAGGTTGATGAGCCCGGCAGACTTCTGCCGGGCTCGCACCTTTAAGGCTACGTTTTTAAAGCTAGAGTTTGCTCATGACTGAGATCGGCTCCGAAAAGTCCAACCTGCCCTGGTTAGTTGTTGGATTGGGGAACCCTGGCCCAAAGTATGAGTTGACGCGTCACAACATTGGCTACCTCGTACTCGATGTTTTGGCCGAACAGTTTGGATCGACGTTCAAAAAGCATCCGAAGGCTCATGCCGATATTGCGAATGGGAATTTGAACGGTATTCGGGTTGAGCTGTTGCGCTCGCGTTCGTACATGAACGAGTCAGGCGGGCCGGTAAAGGCGGCTATGTCGTACTCCAAGATTGCCCCTGAACGGTTGATCGTGGTGCATGACGAGATGGATATCCCGTTCGATTCGATCAAGATCAAGGTGGGTGGGGGTAACGCTGGCCATAATGGGCTCAAGTCCATCAGTGGTTCCCTGAATACCCCGGAATATGCACGGGTGCGGATGGGTGTGGGTAGACCGCCGGGCCAGTCTGATGGAGCGAGTCACGTACTAAAACAGTTCAATGCTGCAGAGCGCAAAATACTGCCAAATTTTTGTGTCGATGGAGCAGACGCTGTCGAATCGATCATCACGCGTGGACTTGAGGCCACTCAAAATGAGGTTCACTCTCGCTAGATCTTGGACCGAGTTGGCTAGACGTCGGCGGTAGTGTGGTGCCATGACTTCGGACCTAGAGGTGGCTCAGCAGATCGCGCAAGCCGTTGCCGTTAAGGCGCTTCAAATGCAAGCCGACGCAGGTCCAGTCGACTTCGACAATCGCGAAGACATCAAGGCGCTTAAGGATTCGGGTGACGCTGCAGCCCAAGTAATCATTGACGAGATCCTCGATGAACTGCGTCCCGATGATGCTCGGTTGAGCGAAGAGCGACCCGACGATCTAACCCGCTTGGATGCTGACCGGGTATGGATCACTGACCCGATCGACGGCACGTCGAATTTTGGTCGCCGGGGTACAGAGTTCGCCGTCCACGTTGCGTTGTGGGAGCGTGACAAAGGCTTCACTGCGGCTGCTGTCGGTGCCCCCGCCGAGGGCCGGATCCTCCTCAACGACGAGCCGACCGGCTTTGTGCTTCCTGAGCGTGGGTTGGATGATCCGGTGCGAATAGTCAGCTCGCGGTCACGTCCGTCGAATGTCACCAAAGCCAAAGAAGGCAAAGCATTATTCGAGGAGTTCCTTAAGGACGCCGGGGTCACCAACGCCGGAGTTGAAATCGTGCCGACGAGTTCGGCTGGCATCAAGACTGTGCGCATCATTGATGGCCACGGTGACGTCTACATAAATGACAGTGGTTTCTTCGAATGGGACGCTGCCGCGCCCTATGCGCTTGCGGTTGCTCACGGTCTCAAGGTGACCCATTCAGATGGATCCAAAATCGAGTTCAATCAACGTGACATCAAGGTTGACAGTTTTGTGGTTGCTCGTCCGGAGCTTCACCCGCACATCATTGAGTTCATACAGCTGCATAAGCCTAAGTAATCGTTCGGGCTGAACGAGGACAAGATGGCATGACTTAAGCTTGATCTTGTGAGTATGCGAGGTTTGCTGTCGGTCTACGAGAAGGATCCTCAGCTATCGAGCGCGCTCGATTCCCTTTCTAAGAATTCCGCCCAAGAGGCACTTTCGGGGCCGCAGAGTGCTCAAGCCATCGTGACGGCACTTCTGGCCTCACCCGACTTCGGCGGGCGACGACTCTTGGTGGTGACACCTGGAACTCACGAAGCAGAAGATCTACTTGACGAGTTGGAGTCCTATCTGGACCCGGCACACGTGACTGAGCTACCTGCATGGGAAACGTTGCCTCACGAACGTCTGAGCCCTTCACGCGAAATCGTCGGCCGCAGATTCAAAGCGCTAACGAGTCTGACTGACCCAGCTAGCCAAGTCGTCGTGGCAGGCGTACGGGCCTTACTGCAGCCGATGATCAAGGGCCTGATGGGTATCGAACCCGTCATTGTTACTCAAGGACAAGATTGCGCTCTGGAGGACTTGGTTGATCGCTTGGCATATTTGGGATACGAACGCACGGACTTGGTTGCTCGCCGTGGGGAGTTCGCGGTTCGAGGTGGAATCGTAGATGTGTTTTCGCCCACCGATGAACATCCGGTGCGCGTCGAGTTCTTTGGTGACGAGGTTGAAGCGATTCGGCATTTCTCGGTCACTGATCAGCGGTCCTTGGCTACGGCAGAGCAAGGCCTATGGGCACCTCCTGTTCGTGAACTTTTACTGTCTGACGATGTCAAGTCGCGATCCGCCGATCTGGCAGCAAAACACCCCGAACTCGCCGACGTATTTGATCAAGTGGTCCAGGGTATCTACGTCGAGGGTATGGAGTCGCTTGCGCCGCTTCTTAGCGACGGCATGACAACGGTGTTGGAGCAGCTTGCCGCGGCTAATAATGAGAGCGATAAGCCGCTCGTGCTGGTGCTCCAACCCGAAAAGGTGGCTAAGCGGGCTGAGGATCTACTCGATACGAGCCAAGAGTTTTTGGATGCCAGTTGGCGCACCGCAGCTGAAGGCGGCTCCGCGCCAATTGACTTGGCGGCGGCCTCATTCGTTCCATTGGCCGATATGGCGCAGTTGGCCAATGAACTCGAACTTCCGTGGTGGACCTACTCCTCGTTGGGTGCGTTAGAAGCTGAGAATCCATTCGACTCTGTCAGTCAACTCACCACCTTGCCCCCATCGGCGCATGATCAACAGGGTGCGCTTGATCTGATTGCGGATCGAGTGGCGCAGCATTCTCGAGTTGTTGTTGCAGCTGCTGGTGTTGGGTCAGTTCAGCGCATCGCTGAACAGCTTCGCGAACTTGATCTGCCGGCGCAAATCGCGGAATCGATTGATGCCGCACCGCAGGCCGGTTCCCTTTTAATCACTAAGGCTGTCGTCGCTAGTGGGGTGGATGCTCGAGAGCTTGATCTGCTGCTGCTAAGCGAGAGTGATCTTGCCGGCAGGCGGGTGCAAGCGACTAGATCTAAGTCGACGATGCCAACCAGACGCAAGCGGGCAATTGATCCGTTGAGTCTGCAGCCAGGCGACT
Organism: Actinomycetota bacterium; assembly: GCA_963169225.1. GTDB lineage: Bacteria > Actinomycetota > Actinomycetes > S36-B12 > UBA10799 > KLAP162. The sequence continues at coordinate 8,168 of CAUJDH010000090.1, read as the reverse complement.
TTGTGGTTCACGAGAAGCACGGCGTAGGCAAGTTCGTTGCCTTGGAGCAACGCACGCATCAAGGTCAGACGCGCGAGTATGTCGTACTCGAATACGCGGTTTCGAAGCGTGGTCAACCACCTGACCGGCTGTTTGGTCCGAGTGATCAACTCGACCAAGTTACTCGGTATGTTGGCGGTGAGGCCCCGGGGCTTCACAAGCTTGGGGGCTCGGATTGGGCCAATACCAAGAAGAAGGCTCGCAAAGCCGTCAAAGAGATTGCCGGTGAGCTCGTGCGCTTATATGCAGCACGTCAAGCTGCCCCTGGTCGGCAGTTTGGTCCAGATACTCCGTGGCAGAACGAGCTCGAAGATGCATTCCCGTTCGTTGAGACGCGTGACCAGTTGGCGTCGATCGATGAGGTCAAAGCCGATATGGAGAAGTCCATGCCGATGGACCGGATCGTCTGTGGTGATGTCGGCTACGGCAAGACGGAAATCGCAGTCCGTGCTGCTTTTAAAGCGGTTCAGGATGGTGCCCAAGTGGCGGTATTGGTACCGACGACTTTGCTAGTGCGTCAACATTTTCAAACGTTCAGTGAGCGATTCGCGCCATTCCCAATCCGAGTTGAGGCGCTGTCTAGGTTCCAGACTGCCGCCGAGGCGAAAGCGATCCTGGAGGGACTTGCTGATGGAACCGTCGATGTGGTTATAGCCACTCACCGGATTCTGTCTCCCAAGACGAGGTTCAAGGACCTTGGCCTGGTGATCGTTGACGAAGAGCAACGATTTGGTGTGGAGCATAAGGAACACCTCAAAGCACTGCGTACCAATGTGGATATTCTCTCGATGTCGGCGACTCCGATTCCTCGAACGCTCGAGATGGCGGTAACGGGAATCCGCGAGATGTCGGTCATTCAGACCCCGCCAGAACAGCGACTTCCCGTTCTGACTTATGTGGGTGCGTACAACAAAAGCCAAGTCAAAGCGGCGATTAGCCGCGAACTCCTGCGCGATGGGCAGGTGTTCTTCATCCACAACCGGGTGCAGTCGATCGACAAGGTGGCGACGGAGCTTCAAGAGCTCGTGCCCGATGCTCGGATTGCTGTGGCACATGGGCGTATGTCCGAGAAGGCATTAGAAGAGACCATCGACCAGTTCTGGAACCGTGAGATCGATGTGCTGGTATGTACCACCATCGTTGAGAACGGGCTGGATATCAGCAATGCCAATACGCTGATTGTTGATCGAGCCGATCAACTCGGCTTGAGCCAACTGCATCAGCTGCGTGGTCGAGTTGGGCGCGGACGTGATCGGGCCTATGCGTACTTCTTCTACCCCTCAAACGACAACTTGAGCGAGACTGCTCATGACCGGCTCGCGACGATAGCCCAAAACACTGACCTTGGTTCCGGTATGGCCGTTGCCATGAAGGACCTAGAGATACGAGGGGCCGGAAACCTGCTCGGGGCCGAACAAGCAGGGCACATCGCCAACGTCGGATTCGACCTTTATGTGCGATTGGTTGGCGAGGCGCTGAGTCGGGTCAAGGGTGATGCTGATGAAGGTGTCACAGAAGTCAGTATTGAGCTTCCAACCGATTCGCACATTCCTACGTCTTATGTGGCTGAAGAGCGTTTGCGGTTAGAGGCGTATAAGCGATTGGCGGCAGCTGGCAATAGCGACGAAATCAATGAGGTTCGTGAAGAGCTCGTGGATCGCTACGGCCCGATGCCCGAACCGGTGCTGACACTTTTCGAAGTTGCGGAGCTGCGCAGCTTGGCTCGCGAGGCGGGCTTGACCGAGATCGTTGCACAAGGTTCACGGATCCGCCTTGCTCCAGTCGAACTGCCAGAATCACGCACGCTCAGGCTCACTAGGCTGTATCCAGGTGCCACATTGAAGCCAGCCACCCGCACTTTGCTGGTTCCGGCGCCAAAGACAGAAAGCGTTGGAGGCCAGCCTTTGGTGAATCATGAGTTGATTGCTTGGGTAGCCACGTTGATCCGGGAGGTACTGCTTTGAGCGAGTCAATAGTGACAGCGGCGGGTCGAAATGCGAAACTAGAAAGATGACCTCAAGCAAGTTCAATCGCGTGCATAATTCTCGCCCGAATCTGCGCAAGCGTGCATTTATCGGTGTAGCCGGAGCGATCACCGCCTTCAGCTTGGCAGCATGCGGCGGAAACCATCCAGGATCAGCTGCACAAGTTGGCAGCACTTCGATTGCCGAGGGCGAGTTAACCCAAGAGGTTGAGCAAGTCGCTACCGCGCTTCAACTCGAACCAAATTCGCAAGTCAACCGTGTGATCTTGCAGCGCTTGGTGTTGCAGGATCTTGTTAACACGCTTGCATCGGAACATCAGATTACGATCAGCGAGGGCGAGATCCAGTCGAGTATCGATGCGGCGACAAAGACACCTGAGCAAAAGGCTCAGTTCGACCAAGCTTTGCTCAATAACGGCATCCCGGCCGAGAGCGTCAACGATGCGGTCCAGATGACCCTTCAGCTGCAGGCGCTCGGCACGAAGCTAGCCCCAGGCAAGTCCGAGCAAGAACAACAGATGGCAGTGTCGATTGCCGCACTCAACCTAGCCGGACAAGAAGGCGTTGAGATCAATCCGCGTTTTGGCGTGTGGGATGAAACCTCGCTGCAGATCGCTCCAACGCCTGACACTGTGTCTGAGCCGGCATTGGTCAACGACCCAGGGCTAAACCCGGTGCCACAGCAACCAGCACAGTAACCAAACCAGCTCGGGGTGTAACTGGGACTCAAGATCCAAAGCCATATTGAGGGGACATGATGGCGGCAAATAGTGGGGATGCAGGCGGTGCGGTTTCGCGTCGCCTCTTTATCGCAGGCAGTATCGGAACTGCTGCGACTCTTGCTGCCTGCAGCGCGACAACTGGCCAAGGTTCAACGACCAGCGGAGCTAGTTCAATCAGTCAGGCTACTGACTACGAGCCGACTAAGGCGTGGTTCATTCCCACGGCTAAGCGGCCGCCTGAGAACGTATTGGGTGCCTACGCCAGTCAAGGTTCCGTATTGTCCGGTGAGGCGATTGATCTTCACGTGTCAACGGTTGAGCCGAACTACCGGACCGAGGTGTTCCGGATCGGTGACTACGACGGCAAAGGTGGAGGACGTGTTGGTGTTCAGGGCCCGTTTCCAGGGAAGCATCATTTGCCTGCCAAAGAGGATTCGCGTTCCAAGGCCACTGCCGCCTACTGGCCGGTGTCTGGTCAGATCGACACCGCCGGTTGGGAACCTGGCTTCTACTTGGTCCACGTGATCGCTGGCAAGAACAAGATCGACTTCCCCGTGATGGTTCGCTCCGAGAATGCCACTGGCAAGGTTGCGTACGTGTCAACAGCCACCACGTGGCAGGCCTACAACCAGTGGGGTGGTCGCAGCCTTTATAAGGGTCCGGATGGCAACTTTGACACTCGCTCGTTTGAGGTCAGTCTCGATCGTCCGTTCGGTCTGATGGGCCGCAATAAGTACATGGGTTACGACATTCCGATGGTGCGCGTTGCTGACGGATCCGATGCTGACATCGCGTGGTTCACCAATATCGATGTGGCGCTCGACCCCTCGCTGTTGGAAGGCGCTGCTGCCGTATTCACCTCGGGTCACGACGAATACTGGCCGGTGCCGTACCGCGACGCCATGACTAAGGCGCGTGACGCCGGATCCAACATCGCGATTATGGGTGCCAATACGTGTTACTGGCGAGTACGACTCAAAGACAGTGAGACGGGTGACGGCAGGCGTGTCGTGTGCTACAAATCGTCCGAGCTTGACCCGGTAAAGGATGCTAAAGATACGACAGCGCGCTGGCGTGACAATCCACATGCAGACCCAGAGAACAAGTTGATTGGGCAGATGTATGACGCGTTCCCAACCTCGGGTCCAATGGTGATCCGCGATCCGGGCTTCTGGATGTTTGAGGGAACTGGTGTACGCAAGGGTGACAAGTTCGACGGCCTGATCGGGCCCGAAACCGACCGAATCTACCCGCTTGAGTCGACACCACAGCCGATCCAGGTTGCTGCGCTCTCGGACACTATGTGCCGTGGCGCCAAGACATGGTCGACCATGACGTACTACACAACAGACTCGGGTGCCGGTGTTTTGTCGACCGGCACGATGGCGTGGGTGCGGGCACTTCCGCGGCCAGGTGGTCTACCTGGAATCACCGACGAATCGATGCGGTTCGCCACTCATGCGACCCAGAATGCGCTCCACGTCTTTTCGAAAGGCCCGGCAGCGCATGATTATCCTGCTCGCAACGACTTTGACAATGTCAAGCTCCCAGCGCACAACACGTCTGGGGCTGCCTAGTCTGAGGCGTTGCGACTGTTAGGTTAAGTTCACAGAACTCAAGCCTAAGGAGCAATAGTGGCGTCAATCGAAGTTGTAGTCGCACGCGAGATTCTTGATTCGCGCGGAAACCCCACAGTCGAGGTGGAACTGGCCCTCGAGGATGGCACCGTTTCTCGTGCTGCCGTTCCCAGTGGAGCTTCAACCGGAGCGTTCGAAGCGGTAGAGCTTCGCGATGGCGGCGACCGCTATGAGGGTAAGGGCGTTTTGGGCGCGTGTGCTGCAGTAGAAGACGAGATTGCTCCGGCGATCCTTGGTTTCGACGCTAGTGACCAGCGTTTGATCGACCAAGCCATGATCGACCTGGACGGCACTCCCAATAAGGAACGTCTGGGCGCGAACGCGATCTTAGGTGTCTCACTTGCTGTGGCCAAGGCTGCAGCCGAGTCTGCCGATTTGCCACTGTTCCGTTATGTAGGTGGCCCGAACGCGCATGTGCTTCCGGTTCCCATGATGAACATCCTCAATGGTGGCGCTCACGCTGACACCGACGTGGATATCCAGGAATTCATGATTGCTCCGATCGGCCTGCCGACGTTTGGTGAGGCTCTTCGTGCGGGTACCGAGGTCTACCACGCACTCAAGTCCGTTCTCAAGGAGCAGGGCTACGCAACCGGACTTGGTGATGAAGGTGGATTCGCCCCGAACCTGCCAAGCAACCGCGCTGCTCTCGAACTGATCGGAACAGCAGTCGACAAGGCGGGCCTCAAGTTAGGTCAAGATATCGCCTTGGCACTTGATGTCGCAGCTTCTGAGTTCGCGACGGATGCCACCTATACCTTCGAGGGCGAAAGCCGCGACGCCTCCTGGATGACTGACTACTACGCCAGCCTGGTCAATGATTTCCCGCTGGTCTCGATCGAGGATCCACTCGATGAGAGCGACTGGGAAGGCTGGGTCGAGATCACCAAGGTGCTTGGTAACAAGGTTCAACTTGTGGGCGATGATCTGTTTGTCACAAACCCTGAGCGTTTACAACGAGGCATCAACGAGCAGGCCGGAAACGCTCTGCTCGTCAAGGTTAACCAGATCGGTTCACTCACCGAGACCCTTGACGCTGTCGAATTGGCGGCTGCCAATGGTTACCGCAGCATGATGAGCCACCGTTCTGGCGAGACTGAAGACACCACCATCGCTGATCTCGCGGTTGCTACCAACTGTGGACAGATCAAGACTGGCGCGCCAGCTCGTTCGGAACGTGTGGCTAAGTACAACCAGTTGCTACGAATCGAAGAAGAACTTGATGATGCGGCGCGTTATTCCGGCGCGTCAGCGTTCCCAAGACTGAAGAATTAGGCATACCCTAGTTCGTATGGGTAGTGGGGACCGCCGATCTAACGAAGGCCAATCCTTCGGCGATGATTTAGAGAGCCGTCGCGGTGATTTCGCGAATGGTTCGCCTAGGCCTCGACGGAGACGTCGTCGTATGCCTTCGCGCAAGAGTTTCGTCTCTGGTCGGACCGCAATCGTTTTCGGCGTGATCATCACTGCTGTGCTGTTGCTATCGCTACCTATGCGCGAATACTTCCGACAAAGTGCTGACACTAGCTACGCGAATGCCGAGGCAGCGAAGCTACAAGCCTCAGTCGACAGGCTGCAAGAGCAGGTCAACCGATGGAACTCAGAAGAGTACATCCGAGAGCAGGCTCGCGAGCGGCTCAACTATGTGATGCCAAATGAGCAAGCGTATGTCGTTTTGGGTTCAGAGCAGGCCAAATCAGAGCCAGAACAACGGGCCGAACGCGAGAGCAGTAAGGGTGCTTGGTTTGAGGAACTGTGGGGTTCAGTCCAAGAGGCTGATACGACAGGGCTGGGCCAACGTCCGGACGCCGAGTTCCCCCATATTGTGCGGTAGCGGTTCCGCGTTATAGCCTCTGCTCTAATGACCGAAAATCAAGACCAACCAGACCCCGTATGGGATGCGCAGGCGATCACTGCGCAGCTAGGTCGTGAACCTCGTGGTGTTTGGCGGGTAGCTGCTCGTTGTTCTGGTGACTGGCCAGCCGTGGTGGAGACCGACCCGAGATTGCCTGACGGCACTCCGTTCCCGACTTTGTACTACCTAACTTGTCGGCGACTCAATGCAGCACTTTCCACATTGGAGGCCGAAGGTGTTATGGCACAGATGCAGTCGCGGCTGGCTGATGACTCCGATTTGCAAGACCAGTACAAAAGGGCGCACGATCAATACATAGCCGCTAGGGAGCAATTGGGTGACGTTCCTGAGATCCATGGTTTTAGTGCCGGCGGTATGCCAGAACGGGTCAAGTGTTTGCACGCTCTAGTCGCGCATTCCTTGGGGGTCGGCCCGGGAGTCAATCCGTTTGGGGACGAAGCCTTGGAATTGGTTTCTGCTAGGGGATTGTGGCCACATCCTGAACCGTGCGTGACTGTCGAGACAGAGGTGGAAAATGACTGAATTGGATTCAACGTCTAACGGGATGTCAGTGTCCGAGACGGAGCTTCCCACACGGGTCGCAGCCATTGATTGCGGCACGAATTCGATCCGTTTGCTGGTTGCTGACTACGATTCTGATACAGGCCAACTCCACGACTTGGTACGAACCATGGAGATCGTGCGGCTGGGACAAGGTGTTGACCAGACTCGTCGTTTGGCACCGGAAGCATTGGAGCGGACCTTCAAGGCGATAGATGGGTTCCAGGAATCAATCGCTGAGTTGAAGCCACAAGCGATCCGGTTCGTTGCGACTTCAGCCTCGCGCGATGCCGAGAACAGTGACGAGTTCATGGCAGGGGTTAAAGAGCGTTTGGGTATTGAGCCAGCCGTTATTTCTGGTAACCAGGAGGCAGAGTTTTCGTTTACCGGAGCGATCAACTCGCAGGGGCCCGCGATCGAGGCCTCAAACGATGGGGAAGGTGCTTGGCCAGCGCTAGTTGTGGATATTGGCGGTGGTTCGACGGAGTGTGTGCTCGGCACGTTGACTGCAGGTGTGGAATCGGCTTTCAGTGCGGATATCGGATGCGTGCGTATGACCGAGCGCTGCCTCAAGAGCGATCCGCCAACGGCCGCCGAGATTACTCAAGCGCGAGAAGAGATCAATAGCGCTCTCAATGAGGTAAACCAGCATGTTGAGCTTGGTAGTACACGTTCGCTCGTTGGGGTGGCAGGAACGGTCACCACGATTGGTGCGATTGCAGCGGGAATCGACCAGTACGACGCCGAAGTTACCCACGGACTTGTGATCCCTGCTGACAAGGTTCATGACATCGCGGAATCCCTTCTTGCGCAGACTCGGGCGGAGCGGGCTGCGATTCCCGTCATGCACCCGGGTCGTGTAGACGTCATAGGTGGAGGAGCATTAGTGCTTTCAGAGTTGATCAAGCGCCTCGATGTCTCTGAATTGCGGATCAGTGAGCACGACATTTTGGACGGGATTGCGCTGTCGTTGGTGCGATAGCCAGCATCCGAAGACCAGTCGAGGCTAGTCGATCACAAGATCGTTCTCTAGCTTGCCGGTCTGATAGGGCATGGCTAGAGGCAGGTTATGGATCACCTTTTTTCGTTTGTGAAGCGCCCAATTCGAGCAATTTTGAGTGCTCTTCTAGCCACGATCCTTACCGCCGCCATGGTCGGTGGCAGTGCCCAATCGGTGTCCGCCGCTAGTGGAAAATACTTCTACTGGGCAAATATGAACATCGGTGGGATTGGTCGCGCAGCGACGACTCCGCCCAACACAGTCACGTCGCAGTTCATAAAACCGAATGATCCCGGTGCACCTAGCTATGGGTTGGCCAGCGATGGGGTGTACATCTATTGGTCGGAGCTCGGCGATTCTATGTCTTTCA
>CAUJDH010000089.1 GCA_963169225.1 Actinomycetota bacterium | reverse complement strand
TACCAACAATCAGCTGTGGTCGATAAGGGTCTCACGATCCATGACATTCGAGGATCTCGCTGGGACACTGCCATTGGCTCGGTGGTGACGCAAATGGTCATGATTGCCATGATCATCACCTGCGCTGCAACGCTGTGGGCCCACCAAGGCACTACCGATCTCAACACAGTCGAACAGATTTCTGAAGCCATCACGCCATGGCTCGGTGACTTTGGCGGCCGGGTGTTGTTCTCAATCGGCATGTCAGGCGCCGCCCTGGTGGCCGCAATCGTAGCTTGCCTCACTGCCGCCTGGGGACTAGGCGAACTCACCGGTTACAAGCGCACCCTCGAATCGAGCCCCAAAGAAGCTCCATGGTTCTACATTGTTTTCGTTGCTGTGCTGCTGGCTGGCATCATCATCGTGGTCTCCGGCGTCAACATCGTGGATTTCAACATCGGCATCCAAGTGATGAATGCACTGCTACTACCAATCGTGCTCGGATTTCTCGTATTGCTTGCGCTCAAAGCCCTGCCCGACAAGTACCGACTCAAAGGTTGGTACGCCTGGCTCATTTGCATCGTGTCTATTGCCACCGCCGGCCTGGGCGTTTACTCAGGCATCGCTGGCATCTTCATGAGCTAAGCATCGACTCTGCACGCAGATCCACTTGGTAGAGTGGCCAAGCAACTGAGCCCCCGTAGCTCAGAGGATAGAGCATTGGCCTCCGAAGCCATGTGCGCGTGTTCGAGTCACGCCGGGGGCACGTAAGTGCTCCCAAGCGAATCGAACCATTCAGCACGTCGAGTCACCCCGGGGGCACGTAGCGAAACAGGCTGGGGTTTCATTCACCCACAGGGTTACTTAAAGGGACACCTGCCAAACAGTCCGCAAGGATTTAGTTATGGCTGACCTTCATTACTCCATCATCATCCAGTCGCCTCGACCTATGGTTTGGGACGTCATGCTCTCGCCTGACACATACCAAAAGTGGACGGCGATCTTCGAACCTAGTTCCCACTACGAAGGTAGTTGGGATCAAGGAAGCAATATTGAGTTCCTTGGATCAGAATCTGAAACCGGTGAAAGCGGCGGCATGTATTCACGAGTCGCAGAGAACCGACAACACGAATACGTATCAGTCGAACACCTAGGCGAAATCCGAGGTAACGAACGGGTTCCCTATCCAGGCGACACTCCTGTTCTTGAAAACTACACGTTTGAAGATGTCAGTGACGGCACTCATCTATCGATCGACATCATCGGTTTACCGGACGAGTACGAAGAGATGATGAACGACCTATGGCCCAAGGCCCTCGTCAAGCTCAAAGAACTAGCCGAGTCTTGGGAAACCGATATCAACGTTGCAAAGCAAGGGCCAGAGTAGACCTCATCTGAATGAGTACGGTCGTCAACAAATGTCAGTCAACTAGGTAGCCACCGAGAACTGTTTCATCTCGCCCGATTCAGTCCAAGCCATCACATGAGATTGCGGCCACTTCTCAAGTATCGATTTGATCGCGCCTGGACCTCCCAGGAGCGCGACTTTGGTCAGCACTTCGGCCTGCCAGCCGACTTCTGCAATAGCACTCACGGCAATGAACTCGCCCCTTACCGGTTCAGCTTTCACAGGGTCCAAAAGATGATGAACCGTACGACCCTGGTGCTGCCAGACACGTTTGAGAGTTCCACTTGAACACACCGAACCAGAGCGAAGGGTAACTGTGAGCGGTTCGATGCCCGGACGAATACAGGCACCGCCCGCATCAGGGTCGATTGTAATTGGAATATCGGTGCGGCCCCGGGAACCCACCTCCAAATCATCACCCTCTTGGGTTGCCGACGACTGAACCCAATTGGCGTGACCTTCATTTGTCTTGGTGGAGTCGGGCCTGGCCAGAAATTCAAAATCCTTGTCGTAGCCAAGATCAACGATGGCCTGACCCATAAAAGGATCAAATAGCCCACCAGAGTCGACACCTATAGCGCGAAAACGTGCCCGTGGAGCTGCAAAGGAAACAACGTCTTTTGGAGTCTTAGAGGTGCTGTATCGCGTGTAGGTAGCGTCACCGACTGCTTGATTACTGAGCTGCGTTGTTCCACTCCGCGGACCAATTGTGGTTGTCGAGCCAGTATTTGTTGCTGTTGGTGTTCCTGCTGTGGCTGAGGCATCATCAGAAGAATTTGAGCTTGATCTGCATCTGGCCAGCACCAAAGTTGTGTCCGCACCCACCACTACCGCTGTAGTGACTGCACGTGACATCTTGAATTAAGTCATTCAGGTTTCTCTGCCTCTGTTGCCTGTGCGCAACATGAATGTCAACCATCTAGGGTTGACTCCCAATAGTATTACCTAGGTCACAGTAACCCAGTGGGGTTATTTATGTAAGGGGATAAACGCCCGAAATTCACCCCGGACATTTATATCTTGCAATGTAGGTTAGGTTTGCCTTACTTTGATCCATAGCTTATCCGTGCACCCATTGTGGGCGCCGCTGTTCAGGATTGAAGGAGTACTCGATGTCCGACATCGTCACGCTTACCGAGGTGGAAAAGGGATCAGTTGCTGTCATCGTCCAAGTCGACGGCCCCGACGATTCCGTTGTCGCCCGACTCTCGCACTTAGGCTTCTTGCCAGGAACCCGAATCAAAGTCGTTAGACGAGCACCTTTGGGTGACCCCACTGTCTTTGAACTCCGCGGCAATCAAATGAGTTTGCGTAAACGCGAATCGTCCACCATCAAAGTCACAGTGGAGGAAGTGGCATGAGTTGCCATGAACCGGCTGGGCAAGCTGAACCAAGCGGCAGTCTAGCGACCCGTCAAGCACGGATCGCACTGATCGGAAGCCCTAACGCCGGCAAGACAACCTTGTTCAACCGACTAACAGGTCTTCGCGCCAAGACAGGTAACTACCCGGGTGTGACAGTCACCCGCAGTGTCGGACAGGCCTCAGTGCCTGGCGGCACCGTGTCGATCGAGGATCTACCTGGAACCTATAGCCTCACCCCGGTGAGTCCCGACGAACAAGTCGTGTCGGATCTACTCGAAGGAAAAATGGACGGCGTTGAGCCGCCAGACGCCGCGATTGTCGTGTGCGACGCAACGACAATCGAACGTTCCCTGATCTTGGTGGGGCAAGTTCTTGATCTCGGTCTGCCGACGATCGTGGTAATCACAATGGTCGACGAATTGGCACATCGCGGTGGATTCATCGACAAAGAAAAAATGGAAAACATCCTCGGAGTTCCGGTCGTCGAAATTGTCGGAACCAAAGGCACTGGCGTAGATGACGTCAAAGGATTGCTGCGCGATCCAATGGCATGGCCAAAGCCTGTCGTCACTCCTCCATCAGAACCGGCCGAGCAAGCCGCCTGGATCGACTCAGTCCTCGAAGCTATTTCACACAACCCGCCAGCCGGCCACAAGCGCACCGCCTGGTTTGACCGGATCCTACTCAACCCGATTTTGGGTGTGCTGTTCTTCTTCCTGGTCTTGATCATCTTCTTCCAGATCATCTTTACACTGGCGACTCCGCTGCAGGACTATATATCCGGGCTGTTCGATGCCGCTGGCGACTGGTGTACCGAGAACATCCAAATCGATTGGCTCGCGAGTTTGTTGGCCGACGGCGTGTTTGCCGGTGTCGGAACTGTGATCCAGTTCTTGCCACAGATCATCTTGTTGTTCCTCGTGGTGTCGTTCCTCGAAAATATCGGCTACATGTCGCGAGCTGCCCTTGTGATGGACCGTGCAATGGGTGTTGTGGGCCTTGAAGGACGCTGCTTCGTCTCACTGTTCTCGTCTTACGCCTGTGCCGTACCAGGAATCATGTCGACTCGAACGATTCCTTCGTCGCGCGACCGCATCGCAACAATCATGGTCGCTCCACTTATGACGTGCTCGGCTCGCTTGCCGGTTTACACCTTGTTTATTGCAACGTTCATTCCCAACGAAAGCGTGTGGGGACCACTACGCGCACAAGGTCTCGTACTATTCGGCCTGTACTTCTTAGGCGCAGTGAGCGCAATGATCGTTGCTGCGATCCTCAAGCGCACCTCACTCAAGAGTGACAAGCTCCCCTTCTATATGGAGATGCCTCCGTACCGCATTCCAGGTATTCGCCTCGTCTTTACCCAATGCTGGGACTCATCGAAGTACTTCCTGCGCAAGGCGGGAACAATCATCCTCGGTGCCTCGATCGCCATCTGGATCTTGCTCCACGTCCCTGTTGTTACTCCCCCCGAGAACCTGACCGACCAACAAGCTGTCAGCTATCAGCTAGAGCATTCGGTGGCTGGCACGATCGGACGAACCGTCGAACCAGTGTTTGAGCCTCTTGGCTTCAACTGGGAAATCAATGTTGCCCTAATCGGCTCACTCACGGCTCGTGAGACCTTTGTCGCGACATTGGGTCAGATTGCCTCGGCCGAAAGCGATGACGATGTCAGTAGTGTCGGAGAGGCACTGCAGGCTCAGACAAATCCAGACGGATCACCTATGTACCCACCGGCAACTGTCGGCGCAATCCTGGTGTTCTTCGTGTTTGCCCTGCAATGCATGTCGACGGTGGCGGTTATGCGAAGAGAAACTAACTCTCGAAGATGGCCTGCCTTCGCGTTCACTTATATGTTTGTACTCGCCTGGATAGGTGGCTTCATAGCCCACACAATCATCACGGCGATCAACGGAAGTTAGCTCATGACCGCGATCCCTATGCATGCTGAGCAGACTGCTGATCCAGCAGTGATGCGATGGGTTGTGCGTGGAGATGTCGTCACTGGCCCTGGGGTAATCAACAGCGGGCAGGAAGATGCTGCGCTCCCACCTGAATGGAACTCGGCTCTCACTGCTGGCGAAATCGAACAAGTGATCGTCACTGATGGTGAGTTGCGAGTTCGGATCCCGGAGCAACGACAATGGCGTGATATCGCGGGCAACCTACAAGGGTCGCTGTCGAAGCATCTGAATGAGGGTCACGTGATCGCAGTCAAGACCGATGCACGAAGCGACGAGGAGCTAGCCACCGCGGTCCAAAATCTGCTCGATGGGCCACTAGCGTCATATGTGGCATCACATGGCGGCAAGATCACCCTGGATTCCGTCGTTGATTCCGTTGTGACGGTCCGCCTGATCGGCGCCTGCAAGGGTTGCGCGAGCGCCGGAGCTACCCTGAAACAAGGGATCGAAGATCAACTTCGGGAGAACTACCCAGAGATCAAACAAGTTCGCTCGATCGATGACAAGGATTCGAAGACCAGCGGCTTAGCCGAGAACGGTCGCAAACTCCTGCCGTTTATCTCGTAGATCAGAGTCAGCTAACAGTAATTGCGCGAAGGTGGCGCTACCGACACCTTGAGCAGTTCGAGCTTCCTCGCCACTACATTGACGACTCCGTCACTCTGCTCAACTTTGCCCGACACCAACAATGCGTCAGCTTCGTCAAACACTTCGTCATAACGCATCACTAGGCCGGGCGAACACACCACGTTGATAAGGCCAGTCGGATCTTCCAGACTCACGAACACCACTCCTTTACCTGTACCCGGGCGCTGGCGGTGGGTTATGACACCAGCCACCTGCACTCGATTACCGTCAGATACTTGCATCAACTGGTTGGCCGGAACCACGTGTCGCCCCGCCAACGCTGGCCGCAACAGATCAGCAACCGAAGCGTCCGCAGTGAGTTTGGTTGCCCTAATGTCATGCGCTATCTCTTCATGAGGAGTCATCGCCGCGAGCTCCACTTGCGGTACGGGTATTTCCAAACCTGGGATTGTCTCCACTTGTTTGGCACGAGTGCGATTTATTTGCCCATTCCATCGCACGGCAGGAGCTGCCAACCATAAACTCTGACGGCGATCTCCCTTGTCGAGACTCTCTAGCGCACCTGCTGTGGCAAGCTGCTCGAGTTGTGGTTCTTTGAGCGCCGCCAATTTAGCGAGCTCAGCAACACTCACATAGGGTGCATTTGCCACGATTCGCTCAGCAGTCTTCGTACCAATTTTGTTGATCCCGGCTAGCCCTAAGCGCACCACAAAGGGATGCTCCGCCGCAGAATCACCTTTATCAGCTTCGGCACGTTCTAACTTTGCTTCAACTCCAGAGACATTGACGTCAGCCCGCACAACCGTAACGCCATGCCTGCGAGCATCAGCAACCAAAGTCGCCGGTGACCAGAAACCCACCGGCTGCGAATTGAGAAGTGCCACCAAGAACACTTCCGGGTAGTGAAGTTTGATCCAAGACGAGGCGTACACCAATCCCGCGAATGAGGCCGCATGCGATTCGGGAAAACCAAAATGCGCAAAGCCTTTGACCATCTCCCACAACCTGTCTGAGGTCGTTCGATCAACACCCTTGCTTGCCATTCCGGCATAAAGTTTGCCCTTGAGCAATGCCGACTTTTCTTCGAATCTTTTAGAACCCATCGCCCTGCGTAGCTGATCGGCTTCTCCTGCGCCAAATCCGCCAACTTCAACAGCGATCCGCATAATCTGCTCCTGGAACAGCGGTACACCACAAGTGTCTTTTAGGATATCCGCCATCAACGGATGTAACGATATGGAAGCTTCTACCCCCTTACGCCGACGTAGGTACGGGTGCACTGAACCACCTTGAATTGGCCCTGGCCGAATCAAGGCGATCTCCACCACGAGGTCTTTGAATTCGCGTGGCTGCATTCTTGGCAAGGTGGACATTTGAGCGCGAGATTCAACCTGAAATACGCCGACGGTATCGGCAGCACAGAGCCGGTCGTAAACCTCGTCCTCTTGTGGCAACAAGGATAGATCGACATGTTTGCCATAGTGCTCGGCAATGAGGTCAACGGCACGATGCAATGCCTCAAGCATGCCCAGGCCAAGTAGGTCGAACTTGACCAGACCCGCCTCAGCGCAATCGTCTTTATCCCACTGGAGCACGCTGCGATTCTCGGCTGTGGCCCACTCCACCGGACATACCTCAATGACCGGACGATCACACATCACCAGGCCGCCACTATGAACTCCGAGATGTCGCGGTTTACCCTTGATCTGCTGTGCCAGTTCGCCCACTTCCTCCGGTATGCGCCCTTCCTCGCGGATCGTGGTGAGGCCCTTCCTCCGGCCGCCCAATGTGAAACTGTCAGGGTCGTGACCATAGACTTTAGCTGCATCACGAATTGCTGAGCGAGAGCGATAACTGATGACATTGCTCACCTGGGCGCAATGTTCGCGACCGTATTTCTCATAGACGTGTTGGATCACTTCTTCTCTGCGGCCCGACTCGATGTCAATGTCGATATCCGGCGCGCCCTCTCTGGCAGGCGAGAGGAACCGATCAAAGAGTAGATCGAACTTCACTGCATCGACGACGGTAATACCCAACACGTAGCAAACCGCGGAACTCGCCGCCGATCCTCGCCCCTGGCAATAGATGTTCTGTTCTTTGCAGAACTGAACGATCTCCCACACGATGAGGAAGTAGCCCGCAAAATTCAGGCGCTCGATGATGTCTAGCTCGAAGTCGATTCGAGCCCATGCGCCAGCGATCTTCTCGGCCTTCCGCGTGCCGTAATATTTCACCGCCTCCTGCTCTACCGATTTACGCAGGTACTGAATCTCTGTCAAACCTGACTCAGTTCTACATAGCGGCAACTCCGGCGCGGTGAGCTTAAGGTCGAAAGCTAGATCAGCAGCTAGCTCTGCCGCCTCCTCGACCACTCCTGGGTAGTAGTGGAATCGGGCTTGCTGCTCTGCCCCACTACGCAAATGAGACGCCGGAGCCGATGGCAGCCAGCCATCGAGTTCATCAAGGGACGAACTCGCACGGATCGCGGCTAATTGCTGGGCCAACCGAATGTGCTCAGGCGAACAGGAATGGGCATTCATTGTCGCCACTGCTTGCACTTTGAGCTTGCGGGCAAGTTGGTAGAGCACCTCGTTCCTGTCGTCATCTCGCGGATCGTGATGATGCCACAGTTCAACGAAAAGATTGTCTCGCCCACAAATTTCGATGAGTCTTGCTAGAGCGCGTTCCGCTTCACTCACCCCGTTTTGTTCGAGCGCTTGTACAACTGGACCCTTGCGACAACCAGTTAGAACTGCCCAATCACTCCCCTGCGCCGCCTCCCCAAAGTCTTGCCACGAAAAATTAGGGAAACCTTTCGAGCCAGCCAGATTGGCACGCGAGATCGTGCGAGATAGCTGTGCGTACCCTGAAGGATTTCGAGCATGAACGACTAGATGTTCTGCCGAAGGATCCGGCACGCCATTACCTCGCTGAAGCTGATTAATACTCAACTCAGCACCGATCACTGTCGGCAATCCAAACTCTCTAGCCGCCTCAGTGAACCGAACGAGACCATAAAGACCATCGTGGTCAATAAGCGCCAGAGCCTCTAGCTCTAAATCTGTAGCTACCTTGACCATCTCTTCTGGCGAACAGGCTCCATCGAGAAAGCTGTAGTGCGAGTGCGCATGTAACTCGGCATATCGAGTTCGCGCACTCGCTCTAGTCATAGCTAGCCTCGATTACCGCGCCGTCAGCATCTAGTCGACAAAGATAAGCGTGACCGTCTGCCGTCAACATCTGAAACCACGCACAGCGTTGTTGGTCTTGCTCCGACCACCATCTAGCATCCGCCAGCCACGGCCCCGCCCAACCTGTGAGCGGCATTTGCTTACCTGATTTTCGAAGCACAGTAGGTGATCCACTCAGATTTCCACGACTTGTGATCTCTACCGCACGCCCTTCACGATCGAGCAAGTCGATCACTACCGGTGGCGTATGAATCGTCACTGGCGAGGGAGCCGGAATCTGCCCTGGCCAAGGCCGATTCTTCGGTTGACGCTCTCTGCCCGACGCCTCTGTATGTGGAACTAGTACCGTGCGATCACGCGGATCTCTACCCCCTTGAACACCGACTTCAAGAACTTGATCAACCCCCACAAGCCCGCGCATGCGATCGAGACCACGATGCGCCCGTTGATCAGATTCGGAGAGTTCCCCCCATAGACCGGATTGAAGTTCCTTGAGAGATACCACATGGATTGCCTCGATTTTGATCTTTGATATCCCAGCGCTTGGTCGTGAATGGGAGTCTCGCAACCAATGTTCGAGCTGCCATCTCACTCGTTCAACGAGTGAATCTTGATCGAAGATCGTGACTGCACGCCATCGGCGAACATGAACCTCATCGTGTTCCGTCTCAAGAGTCAGTTCAACCTCAAGGCAAGCGACACCGGCATGTTCAACCTCCAAGCACAATTGCCCCGCCAACAATCGCGAACCGTAAACAACTCCGTCTATATCGACACTTGGACTCTCAAATTCTCGCACTACTGCAAGCACAGAATGCGGCCGAAACAACTGCATTGGACGTCGATCACGCCCTCGAACCAACTCGTGCATAAAAGCAGCCTCTGCACCAAAACGAGTTCGCACAGCAGCTGGACTCAGTTCTGCGAACTTACCCAAGGTGTATACACCTAAACCAACGAGCACCTCACAGACCTCAGGATTATCAAGTAGCCCAATCGGTAGCTCACCCACAAAAGTCGCATTCTGTTCAGGTGGAACGATGCACAACCTCCCCTTACGAGCACCTGCCACTTGCGCCGCACATTGCGCAGCAAACCGGTCGTTGGCACACCCTAATGTCACCTTCGACGTCGTCGACCGAACGATCGCGCGGGCAGCCTTTAGTTCACTCCCGTAAAAACGAGAGGGCGCTCCCGCAGGAATAAAGCACTGCGCAGAACTATGCACCTCGATATCGGCAACTACCTGCATAAGGTCGCCCATCACCTGTTCAGGAACAAGTTGCTCATCTTGCCATTTCAATGCCATAACTCGCATGCTGGCCCACCTCCACCACACATTCACGAAATTGAGCGTCTCGCTTAGTACGCGATCGCACCTGCAACTCTTGCGCCCGCAACCGTCCTTGACCCCGACCTAAACCAAACCAGCGCTGTTCAACGACCCGACACTCAAGCTCCGCACGACCTTGCGCTGCGCCCAACACGATAAGCGCCGCCCCAGAAGAACGCAGTTTCGCAGCGAGTCGACTCCAAACCCTCGGGGCTAGTTTGAGCACAGAGGAATTGATGACAACTATGTCCATGCTTTCGATGGCGGCACCTATGACCTCACCCGCGTCACCGACTGGACTTGGAACCATGACAAGCCTGCGTAATAAGCTCGACAAGGAACCAGCACTCTCGCTCAGCTCGAATCCGGCACAAGCCTCTTCGAAAGCCAACGGAACACAGCCTGAGAAGCCAACCATGCTGACCCACTTCTCTTGAGCCAAGGGATACGCCAACAGATTCACCAATAGCGACATGGCCCCTAGATCTGCACGGATCGAACAAGTCACCCCCCGCTCAAGACCGCCTCGGGGGAAGAGCGGCTTGAGCTGGGGAGTAACTGGAATCAGAGAGTCAGCAACCTCGCCCAGATCCGATGCCTTTCGAACCTGGACAGCCCCACCAACAAGAGCAATCTCCACGGAGGGGGAAATTTGCGAGTTTGCTCCAGCTGAGCGAGTCGAAGCAACCGAGCTAGTCGACCTCACAGCTGAAAATGGTGTGGCTTGATCCGTCATAAATAGACATTATCGAACATGTGTTCGAATAGCAAGTAAAACTCTGAAATTAGCTAAAATTCAATAATGAGCTCGGTCAACGGAACAATCCGCGTACGCACTCAACCGGCAAGTAGCAAAGATCAAGTAGTCGGCCTCCACGATGGAGCCATCAAAATAAAGATCACTGCCCCAGCGGTTGATGGCAAAGCGAACCAACACCTCATCAAGTTTCTCACCAAAAAACTTGGAGTAGCCAAACAAGACATCAGCATTACCAAAGGCCAGACCTCACGACTTAAGACGATCACTATCAACGGCCTCAACGAAGCTCAAATACATGGGGCACTACTACCGGACGAATAAGTGATCAATCGCGACCTTAGACTTAAACGATGCGCACACCCACCCAGGCGGAAGCACAGCTGACAAGTGAGCCCTCCTACGCCCGAGTAACTCAGAGCTACTATCCCGCAATCTTGGCGATTTTCTGCAGTTTGTTGATCATCTCGAACATCGGCGCAGTCAAGCTCATTGAGTTCGGACCGATCATCACTGACGGTGGTGCATTCTTGTTCCCACTGGTTTACATCACAGGAGATGTGATTGCGGAGGTCTACGGATTCAAGGCCGCGCGCAAAGCAATCTTCCTCGGATTCGCCATGTCTGCCCTGGCCGCCATCACCTTCCTCGTAGTGCAAGTTTCACCACCAGCGGCGGACTGGCCTAACCAAGAGGCATTCGAAGCCGTGCTCGGATTCGTACCTCGGATCGTGATCGCTAGCCTCTGCGCATTCCTTGTTGGTCAATTGATCAACTCATACGTTCTCGTCAAAATCAAAGA
Organism: Actinomycetota bacterium; assembly: GCA_963169225.1. GTDB lineage: Bacteria > Actinomycetota > Actinomycetes > S36-B12 > UBA10799 > KLAP162. The sequence goes on along the minus strand of CAUJDH010000089.1, from coordinate 24,499 downwards.
ACGTACCAAAGAGAAGGGACTGTGGGCAAGACTGCTTGGTTCCAGCGTCTTGGGGCAGATTGCCGACACAATTGTGTTCTGCACAATTGCGTTCTACGGCATCATCACCGGCCACGAGTTCATGGTGTACGTGCTGTTCGGATTTGCCTACAAGGTGGCAGTCGAAGTGATCTTCTTGCCCGTTACTTACGCGGTGATCGGATTCATCAAACGCAATGAGCCTAGCTACGGTCCGGTTACTCCCGCAGTCGACGCCGAGATCAACTAGCTCTGATACTTACCTAAGAATTCGTCGCGGAATTCATCGAAAGTCCCAGTCACGATTGAGTCCCGGATCTGGTCAACCAGTCGCACGATGAACCGCTCATTGTGGATCGTCGCCAAGGTTGACGCCAGCATCTCTTTAGCCCGGAACAAGTGGTGCACGTACGCCTTGGTGTAGTTCTGACAGGTGTAGCAGTCACACCCCTCATCCAACGCAGTGAAATCACGACGGTACTTAGCACCCAAGTTGTAGCGACCGGTCTGCGAGTAGATCGCAGCGTTCCGCGCCACACGAGACGGTGCCACACAGTCGAAGGTGTCAGCGCCAGCTTCGATAGCGACGAACAGGTCTTCGGGTTCGCTAATACCGAGCAAGTGACGCGGCTTGTCGTCCGGCAGCTCCTCGTTGACCCAGCGAACAATAGTGCCGAGTTGATCTTTCTCGAGTGCACCACCGATTCCGTAACCGTCGAAATCGAGCGCACCCAAATCGCGGGCAGCTTTGCGGCGTAGATCCTCGTACTGCGCACCTTGGATCACACCGAACAACTGCTGGTACGGCTTATAGGCACGCTCCTCGGTTAAACGCTTGTGTTCGGCGATACATCGCAGCGCCCAAGTGTAAGTGCGGTCAAGTGACGCCTCCTGGTAGGAGCGAGTGTTGAGCAAAGTCGTGCACTCATCGAAAGCGAAAATAATGTCTGCACCGATTTGGTGTTGCACCTGCATCGACACCTCGGGGGTAAACCGGTGCGATGAACCGTCTAGGTGCGACTTGAACGTCACACCGTCATCGTCCACCAAAGCGAGCCGCTCTTTGCCGGGAGCGATTACTTCGTCAGCATTGAGCAAATGCGAGTCCATCGAGAGAACCTTCTTGAACCCAGCACCCAAAGAGAGCACCTGGAATCCACCACTATCGGTGAAGGTGGGTCCGGACCAGTTCATGAATTTACCCAGTCCGCCGGCATCGTCGACTAAATCGGGACCAGGGCGCAAATACAAGTGATACGCATTAGCCAAAACGGCCTGCGCACCTAAGGCTTTAACAGCCTCCGGCAAAACTGCCTTAACGGTTGCTTGCGTTCCAACCGGGATAAAGGCAGGGGTCTGGATCGGACCGTGCGGAGTATCGATAACACCAACCCGACCAAGACGTGGTTCGCCTGAGTCATCGAGTAGTTGGTGCGAAACAGTGAAACTCACCTGGCCATATTACTGGCTAACTGGGACGCACCTAACTTCGTACTTGAAACTTGTTCCTCGCCTATAAAAGAACGACTTAAGCGACGATCCCGGAAAGCCGGACATTTAGATGCAACACGAATCACACATTGTGTAAAGCGTTCATTAGGCATGACAATTGACGCCAAACTCCGCTGAACGAGAGCAGTCACTCTAGTAAAGATGCCAGAGGGATCTAACCACTATTCATCCACTACATCTGAATCGAGACATGGTTTCACACAGCGGAGTCGGACTAAAAGATGCCGACAATGCTGCCCAAAAACGCCATAAAGGTGTATTCCGTCCTGAGCTTGAGGGCTTGCGGGCAATCGGAATTCTGGCAGTGATGACTTACCATGCTGGGATTAAAGTCTTCCCTGGTTCATTCGCCTTCATCGATCTATTCTTTGTGATCTCTGGCTTCCTCATCACAGGCTTGCTAGTTCGAGAGCTTGAATCCACTAAACGAATTTCGCTCTCAGGTTTCTATGCCCGACGAATTCGCCGTCTTCTACCTGCAGCAACCGTGGTTCTTGTCTTCACCGCGATACTGACTTGGTGGTTTGCCGACCCCATAGACCGACCAGCATTCGGAATCGATATTGCAGCTGCCGCCACCTACGTTGTGAACTGGGTATTGGCTTGGCGATCGGTCGACTACTTGGCCGAAGATGTGGGCGCTTCACCCGTTCAACAATTATGGTCGCTCGCTGTCGAAGAGCAGTTCTATATTGTTTGGCCACTCGTACTCATAGTTGTCGCGCTCATCATCCGTAAATACCATCGCAATGCACGACAAACCATGGCCATCGGACTGTTCCTGATCGTCATTCCTTCGTTCGTTTGGTCAGTTGTCTTCACCCAACAAGACGCAGCAAGCGCCTACTTCGTCACCACAACACGCCTTTGGGAACTCGGCGTAGGCGGCTTAATCGCAGTCGGGGCTAGCTTATGGACCAAAATTCCAAAAACTTATGCACGGATTATCGGTTGGACCGGCTTCGTAGTCGTGATTGCGAGCGCTTTGTTCTACACCTCAGCACTCGCGTGGCCGGGATATCTTGCCTTGGCACCCGTGCTGGGAACAGCAGCCATCATCATCGCTGGCGCTACCGGCGCCGCCCCCGCATTGTCTGAGACAGATACCGAACCCATTTGGTGCACATTCGGCGATGCCACTAGCAAAAAACGGGTGGTGCTTGCCGGTGACTCTAAAGCCATGCAGTGGAGTGAAACGTTAGCAAAAATTGGGTCACGCCAAGGATGGCGCCTCGACACTGCCACGAAGTCGCGTTGCCCCTTTGTCGTCGATACCGTGCGCTATCTCAACGTGACAACTAACCCATATACCGCGTGCAAGGACTTCAACACCACACTCATGGATCAGCTCTTGAAAGACAAGCCCGACGCAGTGATCTTGTCACAACGGGCAAGTCAGGCCATCGCACCGGATGGCAAGATGACGCGGGATGTAATGGAAGAAGGAATGACAAAAACGTGGAGTACGCTCCTGGACAATGACATTCAAGTTATCCCACTTCTCGACAACCCGGGCCCGATATTGCCAGCCTTCGATGGACAGGTTTATCGCTGCGTAGGGGCGAATCCAGAGGACTTCGCACCGTGCGTGTTCAATGCAGTCCCAGCCATCGAAAAATCAGGCATTCCCATCATGACGGACGTGGCCGAGAGCCTCCCCGGAGTAGATGTGGTCAGCATGACGGATGTGTTCTGTGATGAGAAAGTATGCCCACCAGTCATTGGCAATGTTCTCGTATACCGACAGACCACCCACATTACAAACACGTACGCACTCTCAACGAAGTCGATCTTGCGAGACCGGTTGTCGCCAACACTGCCTTTTGAATCAAAGATTAGGGCTTCGGATAAAAGTAGCGCTGACTGCGTCTGACCAACATTGAGGCATCGACACAGCCGGAATGCGGTTCACCAGAACATCAGATAGTTGGCGCGAATCAGGACACCCCACCTGGCCATATTATTGGCTAGATGGGGTGTCCTGATTTTGTGCTTGAGACCGTGATTATTTATCGGTGCACACGAACCTTTTGGCGCACTTTCACTTGCACGACCTGAGAATGCCCCGCTGCGTTCGCCGCGCGGATCTGCACCCAACGCGTGACGGTGCGGTGCTTAGCATTGGATCCTTTTTTCTTCTTGGCATGAGCTTTAGTGAGAGTTACAGACTTGGAACTGGCCTTCAATGTCTTCCACGACTTACCCCACTTCTTGCCCGAGTAGCGAACACGGTACTTGAAGCTGGTCGCCTTCCCCACACTTACAGTGGCACTTGGTGAAGTGAAGTACACACGAGCTTTGGCATTCTTATACTTCTTGATCTTGGTTACCTTGACCTTTAATGGATCACACTTAACTGCCGGCAAGCCCGCCACTTGGCTAGTAGCGCTAGCAGTTCCCAATGGCTTGGCGCCAACCATTCCACCGATAGCCTGCTGTGCCGACATCGTCCACTGAGTGAAGTCGCCACCCGAGATCCCCGACTTCTTTCCCTTGGCAAGAGCCTCAGTGTTGTAGGCAACTGCGCCGACTTGCTTGAATGCGGCCGCAGACGTGACGTTGGCGCATGTGAGCTGCATTGAGTTCAACCAGTTGGTTGCTTTATTGGCTTGAGTAGTTTTTCCCGCAGCTCGCAAAGCTTGACCCGCAAGACCCGTGGTGTTGGAGTTTGGCCCGAACCACGGATCCGATACCGAACCGTCGGAATTCTGGACACCTGCTAAGTAATCGGCAGCCTTGGTCACTGCTGCCGAAGCCCCAGATGCGGATGCAACGCCAGGCGCTAGTAAAGCCAGCAAAGCCATCGAAGTGGTGTCGTTATCGACTTCATCGTTCGATTGGCATGTTCCGTGATACTGGCCAGGAGTCCAATTCTCATCCGAATTGTAGGCAGCCGCAAATCCACCATTGGGACATTGCAAGCCAATCAAGTAAGTGACCGCATCAGCAGGGGCTCCACTTGGAGTTCGTGCCAAGCCGAGCACAGCCCATGCTTGAGTTAGTCCGCTGGAGTAGTCAGTCGAATTAACTTGAAAACGACCTTGATTAGCTCCGCTACTGACCATAAGTGCGTTCAGATCAGCCGGCATGTCATTGCCACCGAACGCTGAGGCATTGCTGCCTTGCGCTTGAACAGTGTAGATGGATTTGGCGAGTGCTCCAGCTTGACCTGGGCCATCGGCGACAAAAGCTCCAATGTTCGATTCAAGAATACTTAACCACTGTTGCGATTTGGTCTTGCCAACTCCGGAGGTGGTGAGAGCAATGATGCTGCTGGTTAGCGGACCACCCGCCGTCCCTGGATTCTGGTTGGCAAGCCATCCAGCTGCGATATCTGCACGACTATTCGGCGATGGCGTCGCCGCTTGTATGGGCGATGTACCCCCGGCTATGAGGACAGATGCCGCGAGCCCGATACAAGCACCGACACTGATTGTTTTGCGTAACATTCTGAATTACCTTTCATGAGCGATCCATGGTGGGACCGCATCACTTCAGAACGCACAACACCCCTGCACACAAACGCGTACAAGGGTGAAAGAACGGATCGAGAGTGATCCGGACTCCACCCGTAGACCTCGACGGATTTCTTAGGAGCCGCTCTTCACATTCAGGTTTTCCGACTTATCGATGGCCCAAGCGGGCTAACGAACTACGGTTGCGGGTCAGTGCCGGATTTAGACCGACTTACCAAGCATGTGAAATTGAGTTGCAAGATCAATCGTACGTCAGACCTTAGGAGCGAATTCGACGGGAGCCTCAAAGGCAGCTTTGTGAGAGGCGCGACGCAAAGTAGCCAAGACGGCTGGGCCAAGCAGGCCAATGAGGATTGCGTTGGTGAGAGCACGACCAACGTCCCACAAGAACGACGTTACAAAAGTGAAGATGATCAAGCGGTGCAAGTTCTCTAGTGCCGGTGCCCCTGGCACGTACGACAGTTGAGTGTCTGCTCCCAGCGTGAATGGCCAGAACCACATATTCATAAGGAAACCGAACAAGAACGACGCAACCACTCCGTAGCCCATGAGCATGAAGATTTCCTTCTTACCCGAAAGTTTGGGTAAGAGACCAGCGCCGAGTCCTACCCATCCGGCAGCGATCATCTGGAACGGAAGCCAGGGACCTACACCGCCAGTGAGTAGCGCGGAGGCAAACAGGGTGAGGTTACCCAACACGAATCCAAACCCGGGTCCGAACACTCGGCCAGCCAAGACAAGGAGGAAGAACACCGTTTCGACCCCAGCGATTCCAGCCCCCAAAGGCCGCAAAACTGCACCGATCCCAGTAAGCACAGCCAACATGGCCAACGCTTTAGAATCCCATCCACCGCGAGAGAGTTCGGCCAGCATGACAATGATCAGCAACGGGAGGATCGCTACAAACACAAGCGGCGCTTGCGCATTTTGACCGCCCGCATCGGGGTTAACTTGCACTAGTAGCGGCCAGGCGAAAGCAGCCAGAGATACCAACGAAATCAAGATCAAAATGATCTTGGATGAATGCCGCATTGCGACAACAGAGTTATTACTCATGGCTGTCACCAGCCTCGACACCATCAACAGTTGCACTGCCGCCAACCGCTTCGACCACTTGGTTAACAGTCAACCATTTGCCATCGTTGAGAATCCGGCTAACTTGCGGCGCAAATGCCGGCAAAGCAGTTAGAACCTCGACTGCAGTGTCATCCGCTATAACCTCGCCACCTGCCATCATGATCACTCGCGAGCAGGTTTGTGCCACAAACTCAACATCGTGAGTGGAAAGCACAACGGCGATCCCCTCAGCACGTAACTGGTCCAGTAGCTCGCTCAGTCTCGCCTTGGCCTCGTAGTCAAGTCCACGGGTTGGTTCGTCAAGTAGGAGCACATTGGGCTTGGCGACCAGAGTGATAGCAAGCGCAAGGCTCAACTTCTGCCCCTCCGATAAATCGCGCGGGTGTGTTGCCTTGGGAACTCCAGGTGCGATCTGATCGAGGATGGCACGCGTTGAACCAGTGGGCACTCCGTTGTCCGAGTCAGCTTGTTCGCATTCCTTGTCGACGGAGTCTCGGAAGAGTAAGTCAGCTGGAGTTTGGGGAACTAAGCCGACCCCGATGTCTAAACCGTGCGGCTCCTGGCTCTTCCGCCTAAACAACCCTCTCTTGCCCGCCGACTTACGAACCTTGGCTCCACCTAATTCGACCTTGCCTGAGCGCATCGGTCCAGTGCCCTGCAACGCCCATAGGAGCGAGCTTTTTCCACAACCGTTACGACCCATGATCGCGACAATCTCACCACCATAAAGATCAAGATCAACTTGGTCTACCGCCACGAGCTCGTCGTAGGCAACCACAACTTTGCGCGCATGCAAGACCGGATCTGGATTGCGTTCCGGGGCAGAGTTGTCCGGTTGACTTCGACTGAGATCTCGCATCAAACCTGTCGCGTCGCGCCTGGCATCTCGCACGCTCAAAGGCAACGGATCCCATTCCATCGCCCGACCCAAGGTCACCACCGGAGGTGCTACCGGACTTGACTTCATCATCTGGGCAGGCGAACCACTCGTGACCGTACCTTCGCGGCTCATAAGCGCCACTCGGTCAGCAAATTGAACAACACGTTCTAGCCGATGCTCCGCCATGACGACGGTGACTCCTAAGTCATGAACCATACGTGACAGAGCAGCCAATACTTCCTCGGCAGAAGTTGGGTCAAGCGCCGAGGTTGGCTCGTCAAGAACAAGCACTTTGGGATGCGAAGTGAAGACTGACCCGATTGCCACGCGCTGCTGCTGGCCGCCCGAGAGCTGTGACAGTTTTCGGTCACGGATATCAGCCAGCCCCAGGAGATCGATAGTTGCCTCGACTCGCTGCCTCATAGTCGACGGTGACAAGCCCAGTTGTTCCATCCCGAAAGCGAGTTCGGCCTCTACGTTGTCGGTGACGAATCCGAGCAACGGGTCCTGGTTGACTACGCCGACCACGTCGCTGAGTTCACGCGGAGGCAACTGACTAGTGTCACGCCCATCCACGATCACTGTGCCGTGCAGAGTACCGCCGGTGAACCGCGGCACGAGCCCGTTGATCGAGTTCAATAAGGTGCTCTTACCCGTTCCCGTTGGTCCGGCCAGCACTAACCATTCCCCCACGGCGACCTCTAAATTCACATCTTGGACCATGGGCTCATCGGACTCGGGATACACCACCGAGACGTGATCAAACGTGATCATTTGGCCTCCAAGGTTGAAGGAACAGAAGCAGACTCTTCCGTCTCGGCAGTTTGTTCAGCCACGGTCACTCCAGAGGAATCGATAACCGAGTCCTCCAGCGGAGATATCCGCTCACTAGCTGGCGGCTCCACAACCGGAACAGGCTCCGCTACATGCGGTTTGATCTTGTGGGTCACAACTGGCGGCGCAGCAACAGCCGGAATCAGCGCCAAAGCACAGGCGACCAATGCACCTAGCGGCAAGTTTGGCCACGTCAGCGGATAAGCGGACGGATACATATTGAGCGGATCGATCTGACTCGAGAAGAACATGACCAGTGCAGCACCAACTCCCGACAAGCTGACGATCCATTCGGGCAGCAGCCACGGATCTGGCCGGTACACAGTCGGGCGCGAGCGAGACCGTCCCAGTAGAACACCAATTACGGCCAGCACCGCCCCACCAACAAGCATCGGTAAACCGAGCCAGGTTGGGCTCGTGGGGTCGAGCACACCGTAAGCACCCACGCAGACACCCAGCAATGCCAACAGCACCAAGAACGAGGTCACTCGCTGGTAGCTCGCTCGGGTGGTTCCCCATCGACCGTAACCGCGGGCATCCATCGATGACGCTAAAGCCAGCGAACGGTCAAGCGAGTCCTCTAAAACAGGGATCACAAGACCACGAAGCAACCTGGGTGTACGTCCGTCGCTGGCACTACTCAACCTCAACTTTTGTGCCCGGCGGATCTTGACTCCGCTAGCGACAAGTTGCGGTGCGATCGTCAGCGCGACGACGACAGCGGTTCCGAGTTCGTACAGTGCACCAGGAACGACTCGCAACATTCGGCGAGGATCAGCCAGACAATTGGCAGCGCCGAGCACGATGATCAAAGTCGCGAGTCGCAGTCCGTCGATAAACGCAGACAACAGCGATTCCGCCGTAACGTCTCCGCCAAACCTGAGTCCAGTCGTCCAGTCAGGCAAATCGACACTTGGCAGCGTGAACAAAGTTGTGCCATCTACGTTCAGGCCAAAGATCATGGCAAAGACCATGCGAATGCAAATGATTACCAGACCGACCACGAGATAAAGCCGGAACAACTTCAGCTGGCTCTCGCCAGGTGCACGCGCAACCACGACGATGGTTGTTACGGCCAGCAAAAGTGCAAGCACAAGCGGGTTTGTCGTACGAGAGGCTGCGACGACCACCCCGATCGCCCACACCCACCAGGCCACTGGATGCAAGGGTCTGGGTACTCGCCTAGAGAACCATGAACTAGCCGTCACGCGACCTCCGAGCCCATGCAATAGCTCCGCCAATACCGAGCAGTAGTAGTGCCGCAATCGCAATTAGAGTCCCGACAGGACTGGACGGCTGACCATCTTCACCGGCAGTGCCCACAGCTTGAGTATCGGCAGCCTGGACCGAATCTTCGCTGGGGTGAGTTGTCGGAGAAGCGGACTGCGAGGAGGAGGGATTCACCGATGCACCTTTGGCACTGGCAGCGCCTTGGGCTTTACCCGCACTGGATCCGTTTGATTTCGATCCAGAACTTCCTGACCCCAACGACGAGCCTGAGGAACCATTCGAATCATGAGTCGGCTTTGTCGTTGGCTTCACCGTCGGTTTAGTCGTCGGCTTGGCCGGTATCGGAGCTGGTGGAACTACCGAAGGCTGAGCCGGACGTCCATTTGTGAACCGCCAACCCTCGACTGATCCAGCAGGCGGCCGACGATTACCTGCACCTGCACTGCTGTAACGCCAAGACCCACCTCGATCAGCATGCCAATAAGACCACGATGCGTTAGCTGGTGGAGTGTTGGCGCATGATTCAGCAGAAGGCACGGGCTTGCCATCAATGCGGCAAACAAACAAGCCTTGCGACATGTTCTGTTGCACGAAGCTCACCGAGAAGCCTGCATTGCGCAGAGCCGTGACACCAGACGATTGACTACCTGACGCACATCGAACGACCGTGCCCCCACCAAGTCCGGCATAGTCCACGATCACAGTTACACCGTTGGTCGTAGTGCATGCACCACTGGACCAAGCCTCGACTTTAGGAACTGGAACAAGTATAAGAACTGCCGCGAGAGTCGCAGCTAAGACGGCAGCAAGAGCACTGCGCGCAATAGTTGAAGAAGTCATAGACCCCACCCGCATTCCTCGACGGATTTGAAAAGGAGTCGCCATACGACTTGGTATTCCGGCTCGTGCTTAGCTCTCAAGCACCTACGGTTGCGGGTCAGCGCCGGATTTGGACCGGCTTCCCCAAATTGTGCAGCGATATAACTTCATGGGAAGTTACTCAACCTAGTCTACCTGATCAAGGCTTGCGCTACCTCTGAACAAGTTATAGGCGAGCAATCGTAGGCATCTTTTGAGCCCATGGGCGCGCTTGTTCCAACTGAGCTGCTAACTGAAACAGCGTCTTCTCATCTCCAAAACGACCTGCGAACTGGGCACCGATTGGCAGTCCTTGATCATTCCAGTACAGCGGAACGCTCATCGCAGGTTGACCCGACATGTTGTAGATCTGAGTGTTGGGAGTTTTGGCCAGAGAACTCTCTGCCAAACCCATAATCGCCTTACGAATCACAAAACCACTAGATGCCCGACGGATAGTCGCCAATGCCGCCGCTTCGATAGGTGACATCGAGAGTTCACCGATTCGAACAGGCGGTGCCGCTGTTGTGGACGACAAATGCACGTCGAGTTCCTCATCCACATAGATCTGAGCCAAGTCCCGCCCAAGTTGATCACAGATGGCACGAGCCTCATACAGATCGCGAGCAGAGAAGGCATCGCCAGCCTGTTTGAGGAACCAAGTCTCAGGCTCATAGTCAGACGCACTAATTGGTCGACCGGTTTGCCCTTTTGTTGCCTCCACCGCTGCGCCAACCCCAGCAGCGACAATGATCATGTAAGCCTGAGACAAAGCGACGCGATCCAAACCGAAGTCGACCTCAACGACTTCATGGCCCAACTCTTCGAGGAGTTCCGCTGCATCCTCGACCGCTGCCACACAATCCGAGTGATTCTCTTGGCCTAAGAAAGCCTGAGTGGTGTAACCGACGCGTAGTTTCTTCGGTTTACGCAAAGTCGACAGCAAGTATGACTTTGGCGCTGATGGCTCAGCATAAGGTGCTCCAAGATCGGCACCGTGTGTGGCATCCAGCATGGCAGCACTGTCACGTACGGAAACGCTTACGACGCCAGGTTGTACCAGCCCGCTCCACCCCTCACCGACATAAGGCCCTAGTGGCTGGCGACCGCGGGTTGGCTTTAGGCCAAAGATTCCGCAAGATGAGGCGGGGATCCGGATTGAGCCACCGCCGTCGCCCGCGTGCGCAACTGGCACGATGCGAGCTGCGACTGCGGCAGCCGAACCACCAGAAGATCCTCCGGGCACATGGTCAAGGTTCCAAGGATTCCGACACGGGCCACGTAGCGCTGATTCTGTCACTGCCTTGATCCCAAACTCCGGCGCATTGGTCTTACCTACAATCACTGCACCTGCTTGCTTAAACCGAGTGAAGAGCTCCGAATCTTGACTTGGTCGCCAATCAACAAGGGCGCGACTAGACGAAGTATTCGGCTCTCCACCCAAGACACCATCCATGTCTTTCACAAGGAATGGAACACCATAGAACGGCCCTTTTGGAGCTTGAAGTGCCTCAGCTCGTGCGCGCGATTCACGACGCTCAACCACGGCATTGAGTTCTGGATTGAGCGTGTTGATTCGCTCAAAGGCTAGGTCGACTAGTTCGACAGGTTTGAGCTGCTTCCTACGAACCAAGTCTGCAAGCTCAAGTCCGTCACATTCGATGTACTCATCAGGTGTCATTTTTCTATCTCACCAGTTGTGCACGTCCAACGCACAACGGGAGTAATCAACAAAGACCCAGCCAGGTGACCGTTACTTCCTGAGCTTGCCTGGCTTCACTCCCGAGACCTTGTGGATCCACTTTGCGTAGTTGGACACGCGAACATAAACACCCGGGTAGTTCTTGGATCCACATTCGTAGCCGAACGACACGATTCCTACGACAACCTTCGTACCGCTGCGAGTGATCAGTGGGCCACCGGAATCACCTTGACACGAATCGATCTTGCCGTTGGCCGATCCGGCACACAACATCGTGCGGCGGTCGTATTCGCCACCGTAGCGGCCACAGTATTTTGAGCTGCCCGACCGATCACTAACGTTTCCAACTTGAACTCGTGTAGGAACCCGTTGCCCGCGATTGAGGCCGACCCCGAAAACGCTTAGTTTGCGCCCCTTCTTGAGGAATTTTTTGTTTCCGTCGTATTTGACGGGAACGACATCCATATCTTCAGTGGTTCGCAAAAGCGCAATGTCATGGAAGTAGCTCTTAGGCCGATACATGACTACTCGATCCAGCTTGTAATGCTTCTTAGCTTTCGTTCCTGGCTGAGTAGTAGCAAAGCTTGCAGTGAAGCTGATGACTTTCCCGCGCTCTTGTAAACAGTGCGTGGCAGTTAAGATCCACCGTTTACTGATCGCTGTACCGCCGCAAATCCATTCGGGCCGGGCATTCTGACTTTTACCGAAACCCAGATCCAAAGCTACGAATCCGCGGGTGGAGTGGGCGCTAGCAGTCTTGCCTCCGTAAACGCGGGTCTGCGGTACGGATTGAGAGTTCTTCTGGGCCGCATTTGGCGCGGCATTTGCAGAGGCTAATCCCATCAATGAACCAGCCAACACTGCCAACACAGACGCACTTGCCAACAACTGACGACGAAAGCTGCGGGTGCGGCGAACTACAGGCGAATGATCGCTGATGCGATTCACCTGATTCTCTCGCTTTGCATTCCCCGTGACCATGCTTTCAGCATATGGCTAAATAGCCCTAAAAGATATAGAGCCACACACCCTGTGATGTTCCCGACTCTGGCAAATTTGCCCAAAATGGTCGGAACCAATGTGACCCAACTTACGCCGATGACAGTCGTCACATACGGCACTAGCGGTATTCCACAAGCGTCAGTCACACCACTAACTGGCGGTTTCCCGATTTCGCCAACGGATACCTGCTTCGATCAGACCATCGATTTCGCCGTCGAGCACAGCACTCGTGTTTCCTGTTTCGTACTCGGTACGCAGGTCTTTGACCATTTGGTATGGGTGCAATACATAGGAACGCATTTGGTTACCCCACGAACCAGATGAGTCGCCCTTGAGTGCATCGATCTTGGCTTGCTCCTCTTGACGACGAGCCTCAAGCAATTTGGCCTGAAGCACTGCCATAGCGCTGGCCTTGTTCTGCAACTGCGAGCGTTCGTTCTGACACGAGACCACTATCCCGGTCGGGATGTGTGTTAGGCGTACCGCCGAGTCAGTCGTGTTTACACCCTGACCACCCGGGCCAGATGCGCGATATACGTCCACGCGGAGTTCATCTTCAGGGATCTCGATGTGATCGGTCTGTTCGGTCACAGGAATCACTTCAACACCGGCGAACGACGTTTGGCGTCTGGCTTGGTTGTCGAATGGACTGATACGCACGAGCCGGTGGGTGCCCTGCTCAACTGAAAGCGTGCCGTAGGCGTAAGGAGCATTGATTGCAAAGGTGGCCGACTTGATTCCCGCTTCTTCCGCATAAGAGGTGTCGTAGATCTCGACCGGGTAACCGTGACGTTCGCAGTAGCGCACATACATGCGCAGCAGCATCTCGGCCCAGTCGGCAGCATCGACACCGCCGGCCTCTGAGCGGATCGTCATGAGGGCCGCACGCGAATCGTATTCGCCTGAGAGCAGCGTGCGAACCTCAAGCTCAGCGACCGCTTCTTGGAGGGCTGTCAGTTCGGCAGCGGCATCCTCGAGCGCACCTTGATCATCTTCTGCCTCAGCTAATTCGAACATGACCGGCAGGTCATCAACCCGACCTCGAAGCTCCTCTACTCGTCGAATCTCACCTTGCACAAACGAGAGACGACTGGTCACCTTCTGCGCATTCTCTTGGTCATCCCACAAATCCGGCGCAGAGGCATCCTGCTCAAGCTGCTGGAGTTCGTCGCGCATTTTGGGCAAGTCAACGACTGACTCGATACTCCCGAGAGTGGTGTCGAGCACGCGCAGTTCTTCTTGCTGCTCCAGCGATGGCATCTGTCTACCTTAACCTAACGGCTGTCAAGGTCTAACTCAATGGACTTCTGGCCCTCGCAGAACCGGCAACCTGCACTTGCGGTTTGACTCCGAAATGTTGCGAAAATGGCAGGATTACTTGGCTGCGTAGCTGTACGCCAACCGTCGAACCGTCACACGTTGTCGAGACCACGGTGATGCGCGGAGTGCGCTTGTCGACTTTACTGGCGCCGACTTGCCGACTTATCGCTCGACGCGAGGCTGAACAGTTCAAAGGCAGCCTTGACGGGCTAGTCGTGTAGAACGTTTCCAGATCGACCGACTGAGCACCGGCAACTGCCGCATTGTCGGCCGCAGCAGCAAGCGACCGCTTGTGGATGTAGAGCACCGATAAGTCGGTCAGCACCACGACCAACCCCAAAAGCACCGGAACCATGCCGATCACCAAAGTCGTCACACTGCCCTGCTCTTGTCGTAACCCTCGCATCATCACGAACTCCGATAGCTGTCAATGACCGACTCGTGAACAGCCGACACTGGAATCGTCCCATTTGGCTTTCCTGACCGAGTAGGTATGAACGGCAACGTCACTCGTGAAGTCACCTCAATACGCACACTTGAGCCAGGAGAAAGACACGAGCCACCCAAACATTGGATCGCGATCTGCGGATTGCCCAAGCTTTGATCCTGCATGGCTAACTGAGCCGCAGCCTGCGCTCGCTGTCGAGCCTGAGTCACATTGTCGGCAGTCACATAGGCGCGGGTTGCTTCTCGCGCCGCTGTCACCACACCAAAAGTTGCAGCTTGCACCTTGACCACAACGACTGCGCCAAGCCCAAGAGGAACCATGACTAAGAGACTGAGGATCACGAATTCGACAACGGCACTACCGGACTCAACGCCAACCAGACGACGAGTCAAGGTGGTCACCCACCTACCCTTCGCGAAGCGCATGACCTTTCACCTCCATAGAAGTCGGACCCAAAAGGCCGAATAGTGGAACTCGGGCACGTACACGAACTTCGACCACTCGGTTTCCATTTACGGTGCTACGCACGGCAGTGATCGACTGCGCACTGGATCCGACCGCACTCGAGTCAAGCGCAGTTTGGGTTCGACGCACCGCCACCGAGGTCGCGACCCCAGCATTAGCACCTGCCCTGGCGCCTTCTGAAGCCGCTGACACCAAAGTCGCTTTGACGTGCGCAAATAAAATGACTTGAGCAACAGCTGCAAAGCACAGAAGAATCAGCGGTGCCACAAGGACAAACTCGACCAAAGCCGAACCAGTGTCACGCTTAACCCCAAGGCGAGCAAGCCGCAGCCGAACGGCCCCTGCTCGACAACGGGCAATCACCTGGAGACTGACTCGATGGCCCGAGTCAAAATACTGGTGAGTTGCGAGTCAGCCACCATCCAGATTGCGGTCACGAGGCCCGCTGTCATAACTGCCACCAAAACCCAACCAGGTACATCGCCGCGTTCTTCTTGCACTCGATCCGCCATGCGCGCGATCATTGTGATCAACTTTTCAATCATTCGTTCCCCCATTTTGTTTCCCCTATCTATTTGGAATTCGTTGGTGCGATTCACACCATCAGTGTCAATCCGTAAATGCCCGGATAAACGGCAACAACAATTACTACCGGCAAAATCAAGAAGACCACCGGAACCATCGCCATGATTTCTCTTTTGCCCGCGCTCTCCATTAGTCGCCGATGCTGTTCACTTCGTGCATCCATGGCCTGCGCCCTAAGTACCTCAGCGATCGGTGTGCCTCGCTCGATCGCGATCACGATTCCGTCGACAAATCGCTGAAGCGGTCGCGATGAGATTCGGTCAGCCATCTCACCCAAAGCATCAGCGACCAAAGCACCGTTCGCGATCTCCCTGGTCGCGATTCGAAGCTCATCAATCAATGGCCCTTGCATCCGATTGGTCAGCCGGAGTAAACCTGCCGCAGGCGAGACACCCGCCGTTACCGTGAAGGCAAGTAGCTCGGCAACATCCGGCAATTGAGTTTCGATGCCACGGCATCGTTTGGCTGCAGCCATGGTCAAGCGGAGGTCAACCCACGAGGCACCTGCGAGACCACACACTCCAGTGAATATGAGCCACAGCGGTGCCGGAGGAGCCTCTCCACTGAGCGTTCGCAAGACACCAAAACCGACAGCGACAGCTGCGCCGATTGCGATCGCTCGCAATTGCGCGATTCGAAACCCAGTCAGATCCGTTGGATTCCCAGCACGAGAAAGACGCTCACGAACGCTGTTGTCTGACCAGAGCTGTCTCAAACCTTGACCCAACCAATCGGCAAAATGCGACACAAACCCGGGAGCTATCGACCGGGTGTTGGTCTGCATCCAGACTTCTAGCGACGATTGCGAACCTTGTCGCGCGGTTAGCGTTCGAAGTCTGGTGATAAAGGCAGTCGGCCGCAGCGCGAAAAACAAAGCCAGCACACCAAATGCGAACATGATGCCTAATAGCAGCCCTCCTGCAATCCCCCTCATTACGTCGCCTACGCCACAAACCTGGGCTGCTTGGGCAAGCTACCCAGCCGCATCATGAGCCAATAAGCAAGTACTGTCACGGCTGCACTAATGAGAATGATCATGGTGCCCGTCCACGTTGCATAGGCGGCAGTTGTGCCAGGCCGCGTGCACAGCAAAATCAACACCACCCAAGGAGCACCGACTGCGAGCCTGGCCCCGTTGATCGTCCAAGATTGTCTGGCCCTCGCTTCGCCCCGGAAGCGCAAGTCTTGACGAATGAAGTCGCCAAGCGAACGCATGGTGCGACCGAGATCTGTACCACCAACATCACGCGCAGCCAGTAATGCCTCGCACACACGATCACCCACCGGATCGCTCAACTCAGCCTTGAGATTAGCCACGGATTCCTCAAAGTTCGCAGTCGTGCGGTACCGGCTAGTAAACTTGCTGAATGAGGCTCGTAACGGCTCGGGGCCCTGACTAGCCAAGGCGCACAGACTCTCCGGCAAGGACATGCCTGCACGCACCGACGAAATGATCGAGTCGATCACATCAGGCCATGCGGCTTCCACTTGTAAAGCAATAGCGTTCGCACGACGCTTGGCCAATAAGGCCGGCACCATCGCACTAACACCTGCTGCAAGTAGGGCAAGAGAAAGCAGGCCGGTGATTCCCGCGGTGGCGATCGCCGCCAAAATTGCGATACCGATTCGTTTAAGCCACACGTTGACGGTACGTCGGCGCTGCCTCGCTGCCGTTGCTATCTCAACGACACTCCCGGTTGCTACTTCACCCTGCCCGTGTCGATGCCACACCAAAAGCACCGTGGCGACTCCAATTGCGAAAAGTAACCCAACTAACGCACCCACTAGCCAAGCCTCCGACCAGTCGATGCCAGCAACTGCACGACATCGAAGCCGGCAGCTTCAAACCGTTCCTTATGTGGTGGGAACCCTTCTGCGCGTTCAAGCTCCCCGTTCCGCCTCACGAAGAGTGGGGCAAGCTCAATCACGCCCTGTTCGACGCGACCGGAGAGTGACGAAATCTCAGTGGCACCGCGCTTGCCACTAGCGTCAGTAGCCAAATGAACTACCAAATCGACGGAACCTGCAACCGTGGGGACAACGAAGTCCGCTGCGATGTTGGTACCAGCCAGAAGAGGCAAGGTGCACAGTTTAGTTACGGCTTCGCGCGCAGAGTTCGCGTGAATTGATGCCATCGATGGCATTCCAGAGTTCATGGCGATCAATAGGTCGAGCGCCTCTTGCTGTCGAACTTCACCCACGACCAGACGAGTGGGTCGCATCCGCAAAGCCTCTTTAACCAAGTTGCGCAAGGTCACCTCGCCGGTTCCTTCAAGGCTCGCCTGGCGAGTTTGCATACCCACCCAGTCAGGATGCGTCGGCACTTGCAGCTCGAAGGTTTCTTCACAGGTAATGATTCGTTCGCGCCCGGGCACTTCACCCAGAAGTGCATTGAGCATCGTGGTTTTTCCTGCCTGAGTTCCGCCAGCCACCACGATGTTAAGTCCGCTGATGACCGCGGCAGACAAAAATGAGCCAGCCTGTTCAGTGATTGAACCTAGTTCCACAAGGTCCTGCACCTTGTTCGCTCGCACCACAAATTTGCGAATGTTGACGGCCCAATGGCGCTTGGTGATGTCCGGGATCACCACATGCAGTCGGCTTCCATCGGGCAAAGGTGCATCAACGAATGGGTTGCTCATATCGAGTCTGCGGCCCGACACATTGAGCATGCGTTCCACCAGCTCACGAACCTTGCGCTCAGTGAGAACAGTTGAGGTTAATTCGCTTCGTCCGCGACGGGCAACAAACACGCGGCCTGGTGAGTTGATCCAGATTTCTTCGACTTGATCGTCAGCCAGGTAGCGCTGGATCGGACCGAACCCCGAGATCAGTTCGGTCACACTATGTTCAAGTTCGTCGAATACTCTGCTGTCGGGATCGCCCAGGGCGTTCGCGCCATCCCCCGAAAAATCGTCGACCACTTGGTTGACGACGGCACGAACGCCCTGGGGATCAGCGTATGGGTCAATGCCACGCTCGCCGAGAACTCGGCGCGCTTCTCGCTCAACTTGAGCGATGCTCGGCATTCCTTCTGAGCGTGCGCCCGGATGCTCTACCGGCGTCTCCCGCTCGTCAAGGACTAGCGACTCCATACTTCCCCCTATTTCGAAGCGCAACTAAGCGCTTCTCCCCGTAACACGAACTTCCCCCGATGGAGCTCGTATCCATGCCGAGATGTTGATCTTGAATTGTGGACCATGATCAACTTCAGCGATAAAAAGGTAAATGACGAGTACGAAACTCGTCAAGACCTAATCTTCGAACCTGTGGATAAGTCCGCACTGTGCGTATAGAAGCCAGCACCGACCGTTGATCAACTTTTCGTGACCATTCACTTTGAGTGACGGCACGCCGGACGAACTAGCCTCGATAGTTGCTCTAGGTGACAACGCTTCTCCAAGAAAATTTTTCAAGATTTCTGGACTGCCCTGATTCTCAAAAGAAAATGATCATCACCCCGTAACGGCCGAATACACCCTAAGTGATTGTCGAAATGAAATCACTCAAAAAATGCGACATGCTTGGCAAGGAAAAGCATCCAAGAAGCTTCCTCAATTTTGCAAGTAAAAGGAGAAATAATGGGCACCAAGTTCAATGGCGAGTTCACATTCAACGCCGATGCAGAGACCGCATTCGGCCTTATTTCGGATGCCGCCTACCAAAAAGAGAAAAACGAGAAGACTGGCGGATCTGACGTCGAAGCCACTCGCACTGACCTAGACAATGGCGGCGTACAGCTAGTCGTTACCCGCACCCTTCCAGCCGAGGTTCCATCCTTCGCCAAGAAACTGGTCGGCGAGACAATCGAGACCACCCAAACCGACACTTGGGATGCCGCAAACGAAGACGGCAGCCGCAACGGTCGCACCGAGATCGAATTCAAAGGTAGCCCGATGAGCGTGACTGGTACCTACAAGATTGCCAACGACGGTTCAGGCAGCAAGATGACCATGAACTTCGAAGCCAAAGCTTCTGTTCCGTTGATCGGCGGCAAGATCGAGAAGGTTGTTGTTGAACAGACAAACCGTTCGGTCGAGGCAGAGCAAAAGATCATCGACTCAAAGCTCTAATAAACATTCAAAAATTCAGAAAGCCTGGTCTGTCCCATCTAGGGGTAGACCAGGCTTCTTATTATCCTTGCTCTGTTCTGTAGGTCAGCCGACCTCAGCCATATGGTCGGGTCCCACTGAATCTGGATCACGCAATGCATCAGCGCTGGTACGCAAGCTCGTGCTCAGCACCTCCAAGCGACGACTGACATCCATGAGATTGGCGCCGATAGCTTCGAGATCTGCCGGACCAGGACCCAAGACTGTGACATCTGTTCCACTGGCACGAACCTTCTCGACCTCGCGCAAACATCGCTTAGTTACTTGCACTCGCCAGCGGCGTTCCAGCTTAGCCATCATGTTGTCAGGGCGATCCATAGCAAACGACACCATCGGTGCGATCACGAAAACCTCATCCAGCCCTAGATTGGCCAGCAGGTCAACAGAAGTATTGGAACAGGCACCACCGTCTACATAAGGCACGCCATCAATCTCGACCGGCTTGAACCAGGCCGGAATCGCACATGACGCCCTAACTGCCTCGGCTAGTTCGGCTGGCGGTGCACCTGGGCGTCCGAACGGGACACGAGTGCCCGTCGCATAGTTCATCGCACAAATCCAAAGATTCTGATGCGGAGACCATTCACCAGTCGGCGTCACGGCATGAACCAAGTGGGCAATTCGATCAAGGGGTTGAGACCCTTCAGGAAGCAGGCCGGTAAGCACCGCAGTCGGCGGAAGCTTGCCAATGTTCTTGACACTGTTAAACAGGAACTCACGCTGCTTTCCGCCGAGAAACTTGGGACGACCTGGTCGTTTGTTGACCGCCGTCTCATAATTCCACGAATAACCCGCAAGCGGACCCTCCGCGATCTGCTTGCCAAACTGATGGTCACGCAGCTGTTCGGGAGTGACTCCAGCCGCAAGCAGCGTTCCCAAAACAGAGCCTGCTGAAGTTCCGACAATGTAGTCGGAATCGCCCGGGTTAAAGCCGTGAGTTTCCTCCAAAGCGCACAGGGCCCCAACTGCCCACGCCGCACCCAGCGTTCCGCCACCGCCGAGGACAAGCCCCCGCTTTTTAGCAGACGTGGATGCCATGTTTTGCCCTTTCGAGTGTGTACCCCCAGAATGACTAACTAGCTAGTCTGAGGGTAGTCCTTTGGCCTCAAAATTGCGCGGCGAGATCACAACCAAAACTGGATGACCGACAAGCATTGATCATGCTTTAGGCTTGCCCTAGAGGTTCTCCAAGTAGCGACGCCTACTAGGTCAACCTCGAAGGCCCTGATAGCTCAGTCGGATAGAGCGACCGCCTCCTAAGCGGTAGGCCGCAGGTTCGATTCCTGCTCAGGGCACGGAACGAATTTTCCCCTACTTCTTTGAGAAGTCGGGGCGCATTTGAATATCTGCGAAACCGTCGGAAGTCGTATTGGTCAACAAGAACTGATGCAACTGAATCCGGTTGGAGATGAACCCAAACTCGGAGGCGGCAAGGTACAGCTTCCAGATCCGAGCCTTACGCTCGCCGACCTCTTCGACCGCCTTGTGCCAGTTGTCAGCCAGGTTCTTGCTCCAGGCATTCAAAGTCAAGGCGTAGTGGCGACGCAGATTCTCTTCGTGCTGCATCTCCCATCCTGCGGCAGTGGCTCCAGAGACGATCTTGGCCGGGCCGGTCAGTTCGCCATCAGGGAAGATATAACGATTCACGAAGCTGTTCTTGTAGCTCGCTTTACCCAGGTCGTTCGGGCGTGTGATCGAGTGGTTCAGCATCCGTGCCCCAGGCTTGATCTTGGAACGCAAGAAATCAAAGTACGAACGGTAGTTGTCCTCGCCAATGTGTTCGGTCAAACCAATCGACGAGATCGCATCGAATTCCCCTTCGGGAACATCTCGATAGTCAAGGAATCGAACCTCTGCTTTCTCGGTTAGTCCACGATCAACAATCGATTGCTGCGCCCACCCGGCCTGCTGTTCGGACAGAGTGACACCGATCGCCTCAACTCCGTAGTTTTCGACGGCGTGAGTCACCATCCCACCCCAACCACAACCAACATCAAGAAGCTTCATACCTGGCTGTAGATCGAGTTTTCGGCAGACAAGATCAAACTTCTCTTCTTGTGCCTGTTCGAGTGTGGCGCCCTCGGTCGGGAACGCTGCACAGGTGTAAGCCATTGATGGTCCGAGCAACATTTCGTAGAAGGTGTTGGAAACGTCATAGTGATGCGAAATCGCCTCGGCATCGCGCTTCTTCGAATGACGACGACCACGCTGAATTTTCTCATCGGCGTTGAGTTGGAAGGCACGCTTGAGGTTTACACGTTTGACGGCTTCGGGTGCGAGTCCAGCTCCAAGTTTGAGCTTGTCGGCGAGCCCCATCTTGGTGTATCGGGCATTCGACAGAACACTAAGCGTTTCAACAAGATCGCCGTAGATCTCTAGCTCGCCTTCGGCGTAGGCACGCACCAAACCAATCTGTCCGGGATGCGACATAAACAGATCAATCGCGCGCTGCGATTTAACCTCGAGTCGGATGGGCGCACCGATCTGTCCGGCTTTACTGCCATCGAATGCAACGAACTCGACTGGAACATCAGAGCCGAGTGCTTGATCTACAATTTCGCCAAGCTTCATCGTGTCACTTCTCCTTAACTACTTTGTCGAACAATTCCAGTAAACGAGATTCTGGATCGTAAGTCTGTTTGAGCTGCACGTATGCATCACCGCCATATAACTTGGCAAACTCTTCACGTTCGTAATAAGCACTTGAATAGAGGGACTTATGTCCACCAAGACGAGTCACCTCAGCCTCGATCTTGCGGTTAACTACACCGGCATCGGGATCCATTCCATCCGCCAGTTCCACGAGTGACCAGAACCCTACATTGACGTACACAGCCTCCGGGTCCATGTCATAGAGCGGCCAGCGATTGTCACCATTGCGCAGCTTGAGCGGGCACACCCAAATTGGCTCGATCCCCACTTCACGGTGGAAGAAGTCGAGGAATTCTGCAAGCCGGTCGACCGGGATCTCGATGTCCTGGACGACGCTCTCTTTGACTGGCTTGCCCTGCAATTTGAGCTGCCGGCGATGCAAGCTGTACTTGCGGTCAACGGCGATGATCTTCCAGTAGAAATCCGACCGCAGTTTGGACTTGGGCCAAAACTTGCGGATCGTCGGATTTTGCGCCCCAACAGCGCGAGAGCACCAAAACCAGTCAGTGTCCCAACGCCAGATAAAGTCCCGCACGGTGAGAACGTCCTCGTGACGATTCTGGATCGACTTGTAATAGATGTCCATACCGGTGTAATCACTGGGCTCGTTGAATCCTGTCGGAAGTTCGTCCACAAACGTTCCCACAGTCAAGTACTGCTCCTCGGGAGTGAACACGGTGCCGTCCAGGAAGTCCACTGGCTTCGAGTCATAGGTTTTGCTCGCCGTGATCGATTCGATCGCCTCGGCCATGGCCGCCGCCGAGTCAAACTTGACGTGCTGGAACGCGACAAACGGCTTGACTGGCAAGAGTTCAATCTTGATCCGAAGCGCATAGCCAAGCGACCCATAGGAATTGGGAAACCCTAGGTACAGGTCGCGATTGGGATCATCTGGAGAGTTGGTCACGGTAATCACTTCGCCAGCGCCGGTCAGGATGTCCATCTCGAGTACCGATTCGTGCGGCAAACCCAAACGGAACGAGGTGGCCTCGATACCCAACCCCGTGACCGCACCACCCAAGGTGATCGTCTTGAGTTGCGGAACAACAAAAGGCATTAGGCCGTACGGCAAGGTGGCGTCAACGAGGTGTTCGTATGTCGTCATGCCCAGAACATCAGCTGTTCGCGTCTCAGCATCGACAGACAAAACTCCGTCGAACGAAGCAACGTCCAATCCAGGAGTTTCGGATTCTGCGCGTCGCCGAAAAAGGTTGGATGTCTTCTTAGCTAGCCGAACAGTTTTACCGGGAGGGATCGCGCGGTATTGATCTTGCAACGTCGCGACTAGTTCCTCGTAGCGGGCGGGAGTCACTTCCTGCACCGATAAGCTTGCAGTCATTCGATTAGCCTAGCGGTCGGGTTATCCGCACGTCGCGCTACAGCGCAATTTTGACAACCGCTAAGTCGAACCAGTCAACAAGCCAGCGGCTAGATGACCCGAGCGAACTTCAGTTTATTGGTTGGGAACGTGTCGATAGAAACAACACGACCTGGACGCGGCGCATGCCAGTACTTGTTATTGCCTGCGTAAATTCCGACGTGACCGAGGAAGTTGTTCGGGTAATCGTGGAAGAACACGAGGTCACCCGGCTTGGCCTGTGCACGCGTAATCTTTTGCTTAGCAAGGCTGTACTGGGTCACCGTGTAGGCACCGCCGAGGTTGTGCCCGATGGCATTTTGGAACACGTACTGCGTGTAGCTACTACAGTTGAATCCAGTAGATGGGCTGTAGCCCGCTGACTTATAGGGGATGCCTTTCAGCTTGGCCGCAAACGCCAGCACCTTGTTGACACGTGCTTGACGAGTAGAAGAAGAGACTGTGACCTTCTTGGCTGGTGCTTTTGCCTTAGTGACAGCCGCCGGCCTATATGCCTTACCAAGTCGGTTCAGAGCCGCCCATGTGAGTTCGGCAACAACGCCAGTGGTAGGGATTCCACGCGAACGTTGGAACTTCTTGACAGCTGCCAAAGTAAGCGGACCGAAGTATCCCGTACGTGGTTTCACTTTGAGCTTGGCTTGAATGTTCTTCACCGCTGCACTCTGTGAACCTTCGCGCAAAATCGGGAACCCGGTAGTCGTATAGCTGGCACGAGGAGTGGGGGCTGCCGATGCCGATCCAGCACCGGTCATGATTGTGCCGCTAGCAGCAAGTGCACCTACAAGTACGACTGCTGCAGATTTCTTGAGGGCGAATGCCCGCGTACCGCCTTGAGGGCGCGCGCGATCTGCAATGCCGAACATGGGAACCTCCTACTGATTAACTAACCCTTGAAAGCTAGCGAGATTCACAACCCATTTGCAGAATTGCCTGAATTAAACCTGCACGAT
>CAUJDH010000088.1 GCA_963169225.1 Actinomycetota bacterium | reverse complement strand
CGCTCACAGCCGAAGAAGGCCAAGTCGCGTCGCGATCGCAAGAGCTAGCACTGTACTTAACCGGCGCACTGACTTCCAAAGCCTCTAGGATGGTAGTTCAGCGTTAGTGTTCTGCCCTTACTGTTCAATGGTGCGATCTGGGAGGTGACGGCATGGCTCAAGAAGTTTCCAGTGATGTCTCCGAACAGAACGACGGTTCCAGGCGTAGGCGAGCGCTTCCGTTCAAGGCTCCGTTCTCCGGTAATAAGTCTCAGTACCCAGAGCTAGACCCGCTGTTCAAATCGTTGCGGCAGTATCATCCCAAGGCTGATCGTCAACTTGTTGAGCGCGCATATGCGGTTGCCAAACAGTGTCACGAGGGCCAGTCGCGTAAATCCGGCGAGGAGTACATCACTCATCCGCTTGCGGTAGCGACGATCCTGGCTGATCTCGGAATGAACTCGTCTACTTTGGCCGCAGCGCTACTCCATGACACTGTCGAGGACACCGATTATTCGGTCGAACAGCTTCGTGCCGAGTTTGGTGATGAGATCGCCCGTCTGGTCGATGGCGTCACCAAACTCGACAAGGTCAAGTACGGCGATTCTTCGGCTTCTGAGACTGTCCGCAAAATGGTTGTCGCCATGGCGCGTGACATCCGCGTGCTCGTGATCAAACTTGCCGACCGGCTTCACAATATGCGCACGATCAAGTACATGTCGCAGGAGAAGAAGGAGCAGAAGTCGAGGGAGACACTCGAGATTTACGCTCCGCTTGCTCACCGTCTGGGTATGAACACCATGAAGTGGGAGCTTGAGGATCTTGCGTTCGAGTCGCTGTATCCCAAAATGTACGAGGAGATTGATCGCCTAGTTGCCCAGCGGCAGCCCAGCCGCGATAAGTACCTCGCCGAGGTGATCAAACTCGTTGAGGCAGATCTTAAAAAGATGCGACTAAAGGCAACCGTGATCGGTCGCCCGAAGCACTATTATTCGATCTATCAAAAGATGATCGTGCGTGGCCACGACTTCGCCGACATCTACGACCTCATCGGTGTGCGGATCCTGGTGGACTCAGTGCGTGACTGTTATGCAGCGCTCGGCGTCGTCCACGCTCGCTGGAATCCGGTTCCTGGCAGATTCAAGGACTACATCGCGATGCCCAAGTTCACGATGTACCAATCACTTCATACGACGGTCATCGGTCCCGAGGGCAAACCGGTGGAGCTTCAAATTCGCAGTTTCGATATGGATCGTGCGGCCGAGTACGGTGTGGCTGCGCACTGGCGCTATAAGCAAGCGGATGTTGCTGGCAAGTCCGGTCCGAATGACATGGGCTGGTTGCGTCAACTCCTTGAGTGGCAACGCGAGACTTCTGACCCAGACGAATTCTTGGACACCCTGCGCTACGACTTGGGAACATCCGAGGTCTATGTGTTCACTCCCAAGGGCGACGTCTTTGACTTGCCTGCGAACTCAACCCCGGTCGACTTTGCCTATGCGATCCACACCGAGGTTGGTAATAAGTGTGTGGGTGCACGGGTGAACGGCAATTTGGTTGCACTTGAGTCGACGCTGGAGAGCGGTGACGTAGTCGAAATCTTCACTTCAAAAGCTGAAGATGCCGGACCTTCACGAGACTGGTTGACCTTCGTTGCGTCGCCTAGAGCCAAGAGCAAGATCAAGAGCTGGTTCTCTAAGGAACGTCGCGAAGAAGCGATCGATCAGGGACGCGATGCGATTACTAAGGCCATGCGCAAACAAGGACTGCCGATTCAGCGACTGCTGACCTCCTCAGCACTTACTTCGATCGCCAAAGATCTACGTCTGACTGATATCTCCGCCCTCTACGCGGCTGTCGGCGAGAAGCAGGTCTCTGCGGATGCCGTAGTGCAGCGCCTCATGTTGGCACTCGGTGGCGAGGCAGGAGCAACCGAAGACCTTGCAGAGGAGACAAGCCCCGAATCAGCAGCAGAGCGTCGGCGCGGTGCGGGAGGTGATCCCGGCGTAGTGGTTAAGGATGTTGGCGATGTCTGGGTCAAGCTGGCTCGATGTTGTACTCCTGTACCCGGCGATGAGATCACCGGCTTTGTCACGCGAGGGTCAGGCGTCTCGGTGCACCGAAAGTCTTGCGTCAATATTCCCTCATTGTCGAATGAGCCCGGGCGAATCGTCGAAGTCGAATGGGCCCCATCAGCTTCAAGTATGTTCTTGGTCAATATTCAGGTTGAGGCACTCGACCGGGCACGCTTGCTCTCGGATGTAACCAACGCGCTGTCTGACCAGCACGTCAACATTTTGTCCGCCTCTGTTTCCACCACCAAAGACAGGATCGCCTTATCGCGGTTCACCTTCGAATTGGGTGACGCTAAGCATCTAGGAGCATTGCTTCGCACGGTGCGCAATGTGGAAGGCGTATACGACGCTTACCGGGTCTAAGTCTGGCCGCTTACCCGCTTACCGCAGCCGTGACCTGTGACTGAGAGGCTCAGGCACTCTCGATCTTGGCCAGGTTCTCCTTAGCGGCCTTCAAGAATGTCTCCGCGTTCTCTAACGCAGCCTTGGCGTCTTTAGCGCCCTTCTCATTGCCTTCGGCCTCAGCACGCTCAAGCTGACGGGTGTACTTGTCGACTGCTTGCTGGAACTGGTCAACCGTGTCGAGGGCGCGACCACGCTTCTCCGGGTCGACATTGCTCTTGCCGAAGCCGTTGATCTCCTTCTCGACCTTTTCGAGTCGACCATCGATCCTACGCAGATCCTTCTTAGGTACGCGGCCGGCTTTCTCCCACTTGTCTTGGATCGCTCGCAACTGAGCCTTGGCCTGTCCAATGTTCTTGATCGGTAGGAGCGCCTCAGCTTCGTCTGCAAGTTTTTCTTTGACAGCGAGAGCCTCAAGCTCTTCTTGGTCGCGCTCGGCGAAGACCACCTTGCGTGCCTCGAAGAATTTGTCCTGCTCAGCCTTGAAGCGTTCCCACAGTTTGTCGTCAGCCTTGCCAGCGCGCCCAGCGGCCTTCCACTGATCCATGAGCTTGCGGAATTCACCTGAGGTCTTGCCCCAGTCGCGAGAGCCCGATAGCAACGCTGCGCGCTTGATGAGCGCTTCTTTAGTCTCTTTAGCCTCACTGCGCTTGACATCCAGTTGGGCAAAGTAAGCGCGACGACGTTTGTCGAAGGATGTGCGTGACTTGGAGATCCGCTTCCACAGTTCATCCTCACGGGCACGGTCAAAGCGGGGGAGGGTCTTCCACTGGTCAACCAGTTGTTGGTATTCCTCGGCGGTCTTTTTATAAGTCTCAGAACCCGATAGAGCCTCAGCCTTCTCGGCTAGTTCTTCGCGTTCTTTGATGATCTTCTCGCGGAACTCGGAGCGTTCTTGCGAGATGACTTCTTCTCGAACGTCAGCGAGAACTTCAAGTTGACCGATCCGAGCGACCAAGGCGTTTAGGTCGCCGATGAAAGCGGGGTGGATCGTTGCTTCGCGTGCCTTCTCAGCGACGGCGCGGGCATCCTTGGGTTCGGATTTGCCGTCAGCCAAGCGGGCGGCTGCGAGATCAATCTCGGTGACGATCGCGTTGTATTTGTTGGCGAAGAACTCGATGGCAGCCTTAGTGTCCAATTTGCCGTCAGCATCAGTCTTGGTCCATTGTCCGACTTGATGCTCATTGCCGTCTGGCAGCTTGATGAACGCCGCTCCGTCTTCGGCGACATAGCCAAAATCTGATGCCGCGCCCGGTACCGGGGCACTAAGAGGTGAGGCAGCCGACTTCTTTTTCGGTGCCTGAGCGGGAGTCATCACTGGCTTGGGAGCCGGCGCGTCAGCCATTGCTTGTCCTTACGCTTGCTGTTTTGATCACGAGCGGTTGAGCCAGTGGCCCATCGCCTGGATTGGGTGAACCTTGAGCCACTCCCTGAGCGGCAACGTAGTCCAAAATGTCTAGACCTTTAATCACCTTTCCAAACACTGTATAGGCAGGCTGCAAGGTGGTGTCTTTGTAGACCAAGAAAAACTGGCTGCTATTGGTATTGGGCCCAGCGTTGGCCATGGCGACAGTGCCGCGAGGATAGTTGTTTGGAGGCTTTCCAGGCAGATTTTCATCCTTGAATGTGAATCCGGGGCCTGGGCTTCCTGAACCATCGGGATTGCCCGCGCCGCATTGGATGACGTAGATGCTTGCAGTAGTCAGGCGTGAGCAAGCGCTGGAGTTGTACCAGCCTTCGTTGACTAGGTATTCGATTGCTGTTGTGGTGATGGGTGCCTTTTTAGGCTCCAAGGCGATGTCGATCCGTCCACAGTTTGTGTCAAGTTCGAGAACAGAACCGATGGGCAAGTTCTTAGTTTGTGGTAGCTGGTAGTTCCCCGAGTGGTTGATACCGGTGGCATCTTCACAGTGCACATCTGTAGGTGCGGTCGCAGGGGCGCTAGGAGCCTTGCTTGAGGCAGCCGTTGGTTCCTCGGTCGAGCGGGTGAAAACGGCGAAGGCAGCCACGATCAGCAAAGCTACTGCAACCAAAGCCACGACGGCGATGATGGCAATCCGCTTACGCTTGGATGCATCTTCAGCACGACGTTCGGCTCGGCGCTCTGCCTTCTGTGCATCTAGCTGCCGTTGGCGCTTGCTGCTGGCCACAGTGGTCCCTTCTCGTTTAGTCCGATAGTGCAGAATAGATACCCTATATCGTGAACGTCACCTACACCTACATTGTCCCGTTGCCATAACGAGATCCAGAGAGGAACACATGCTGGTTTCTGGTTTTCCCACTGGCCCCTTGGGTAATAACTGTTTTGTTGTGGCGAACGGACCTGGGCAAGAGTGCTTCATCGTAGACCCCGGCAAAGATGCGCTAGCTGGTATCGAACAGCTTGTTGACGAACACCAACTGACCCCTGTGGCCGTATTGATTACCCACGGACATTTCGATCACACCTGGTCGCTTAGCCAGGTTTGCCAGAAGTATGGAATTCCTGCCTACATTCACAAAGCGGACCGGTTCATGTTGGCGGACCCAATGGCAGGCATGTCTTCGGAATTCAAGAGTCTGATCAATCAGATGAACGATGGTTCGATTCAATTTGGCGAACCTGATGAGGTTCGAGAGATCGATGGCGAGAAGTTGCTGACCTTGGCCGGTATTGATGTGATTGTGGATCATGCGCCCGGTCATACCCAAGGAACCACGGTCTACCGAGTGGCTGGGGATCCGCTAGAAGACAGGCCGCCAGTTGCGTTCACCGGAGACTTCTTGTTCCAAGGCTCAATCGGGCGCACGGACTTACCAGGTGGGGACACAGCGCAAATGTCCGAGTCGCTTCGTACCGTAATTTTGCCGATGGATGACGATACTGTGGTTTTGCCTGGACATGGTGCTACTTCGACTGTTGGTGTGGAGCGGACGCATAATCCGTATTTGGTCCAGTTGATCGAGAGCCCACAAACTGACTTGAACTTGCCAGAGGGGAACTAAGTGGCAACAAACTTACAAGCGCCAAAGGGCGTTGCTGAGTATGTTCCACCGAACTCGGCCGCCTTACTCAAGATCCGCGATGCCTTGCTAGAGGCGTCTCAGCTGGCCGGCTACCAGTACGTTGAGCTTCCCGTGTTCGAGGACACCCAGCTTTATGTGCGTGGCGTGGGCGAGGCAACCGATGTGGTCTCTAAAGAGATGTACACCTTTGAGGATCGTGGCGGACGGTCGCTTACTTTGCGACCAGAGGGTACTGCGGGCCTTGTGCGTAGTGTGATTGAACACCGACTCGATCGCGGTGCTTTGCCGGTCAAACTGTCGTACACAGGGCCATTCTTTAGGGCAGAACGTCCGCAGAAGGGACGTTATCGCCAGTTCTACCAGTTCGGAGTCGAGGCGATTGGCAGCCAGGACCCGATGCTCGATGCTGAGGTTATTTCGGTGGCGTTGGCAGGAATCGAGGCAATAGGACTCAAGAACTGCCGGCTGTTGGTCAATACTTTGGGCGATGCGGAATCCCGCGAGGTCTATCGCGAGAAGTTGGTGGAGTATCTGGCTGACTTTGACCTCGATGAGGCCACCCAAGAGCGAATCAAGCTGAATCCGCTACGTGTACTTGACGATAAGCGACCTGAGATGCAGGAGATTCTCAAAGAGGCTCCTAAGCTTTCTGAATCGCTGACGCCAAGCGCAAAGGAACGCTTTGATCAAGTTTTGGCTTCATTAGACGCCCTGTCGATTGCCTATGAGGTGGATGACCGACTGGTTCGGGGACTCGACTATTACGTCCACACCACGTTTGAGTTCGTTCACGACGGACTTGGTGCCCAAGCTGCAGTTGGTGGCGGGGGTCGCTACGACGGTTTGCTCGCGACGCTTGGCGGTCAAGACCTGGGTGGTATCGGATTTGGAATGGGAATCGATCGACTGATTCTCGCCACCGAAGCAGAAAATTTGGGGTTGGCTGATGAATCGCCGGTCGACGTTTTCGTGCTTCCGCTCGGAGAGGAAGCTGTCATTCCTGGAATGAAGCTCGCACAGGACTTGCGATCACACGAAGTCGCCACCGGTTTTGCATTCGACCAACGAAGCGTCAAGTCGGCTATGAAGTCGGCTGATCGTAGCGGTGCGCGGTTCGCTGTGATTATCGGCGAACAAGAACTCGCAAACTCGGAGGTCACCGTTAAAGACCTGCGTGATGGAACACAACAGAATCATTCGCTCGACACTCTAGCCACTTGGCTCAAAGGAGAAATTCAATGATGCGATCTCGCGGTGCAGGAACCCTGCGCGCGCAAGACACCGGCTCAACCGTGACTTTGGCTGGTTGGGTAGCCAATCGACGTGACCACGGTGGTGTGGCGTTTATCGACTTGCGCGACGTCACGGGCAAGGCTCAAGTCGTGATCCGCGAAGAGTCGGTTGCACGCAATTTGCGCCCAGAGTCGTGCGTGCAGATCACCGGCGTCATTGAGGAGCGCCCCGAGGGCAATGCCAACCCAGATTCGCCCACGGGTGAAATCGAGGTAATTGCCGATGAGGTCAACGTGCTGAGTATCGCCAGCCCACTGCCTTTTGGTGTGGACGACTACACCGAGGTGGGGGAAGAAGCCAGGCTCAAGTATCGCTATCTGGACCTGCGTCGTTCTGGTCCGGCGAAGACGCTTCGTATGCGTTCGAAGGTCAATCAGTTGGCCCGCGATGTGCTGCTTGGCGACGACTTTGTCGAGATTGAAACCCCGACTTTGACCCGTTCCACCCCGGAAGGTGCACGTGACTTTTTGGTGCCGGCTCGCCTGCGCCCGGGATCGTGGTACGCGTTGCCGCAGTCGCCGCAGTTGTTCAAACAGTTGCTCATGGTGGCGGGAATGGAACGCTACTTCCAGATCGCTCGTTGCTACCGTGATGAGGACTTCCGTGCCGACCGTCAGCCGGAGTTTACGCAGCTCGATATCGAGATGAGCTTCGTTGATCAGGATGACGTGATCGCAGTGGGCGAACAGATCGTTCGTGCACTGTGGAAGGGCACGCTCGACTACGACATTCCTGCGATCGAGCGAATCACTTATGCCGAATCTATGCGCAGGTTCGGATCTGACAAGCCGGATATGCGTTATGGAGTCGAGCTTGTCGAGCTCACCGAGTACTTCAGCGAGACTCCATTCCGTGTGTTCCAGGCGCCGTATGTTGGCGCAGTTGTCATGCCTGGTGGTGCTGACCAGCCACGTCGCCAATTCG
Source organism: Actinomycetota bacterium (assembly GCA_963169225.1). Lineage (GTDB taxonomy): Bacteria > Actinomycetota > Actinomycetes > S36-B12 > UBA10799 > KLAP162. The sequence goes on along the minus strand of CAUJDH010000088.1, from coordinate 89,653 downwards.
ATGCCTGGCAAGAATGGGCCAAGCAGCGTGGCGCCAGGGGGCTTGCCTACGTCACCGTTTCACCCGAGGGTGAACTCGGCGGTCCGGTAGCCAAGAACCTCTCAGATTCTGAGCGTGAGGGTCTCGTTGAGGCGGCAGGTGCCAAGCCAGGGGATGCCATCTTCTTTGCGGCAGGTAAGGCCTCTGATTCGCGGGCATTGCTCGGTGCGGCGCGCGCTGAGATCGCCGAGCGATTGGGACTTTACGATCCTGCCGAGTGGTCGTTTGTGTGGGTTGTTGATGCCCCCATGTTTGAACCAATCGAGTTGCCCGATGGCACTGAAGGTTGGACCGCAGTGCACCATCCGTTTACTTCGCCGAACGCCGAATGGCTCGAGAGCTTTGAGCAGTCGCCAGGAGAGGCACTCGCCTGGGCCTACGATCTTGTGTGTAACGGAAACGAGATCGGCGGTGGTTCGATCCGTATCCACCGAACTGATGTCCAAGAGAAGGTCTTCTCGATCTTGGGACTCTCAGACGAAGACGCGCAAGAGAAGTTCGGATTCCTGCTCGAAGCGTTCAAGTTTGGCCCACCACCGCATGGCGGAATCGCCTTCGGCTGGGACCGAATCTGCATGCTCTTGGCCGATGCCCAGTCGCTTCGCGATGTGATTGCGTTCCCCAAGACTGGCGGCGGATTTGATCCGTTGACGGCTGCACCGACTCCGATCACGCCCGAGCAACGTGCCGAGGCGCAGATCGATGCGGTTCCCGAAGGCGACGAGGCTAACGAGGACGCGGGCGAGAAAACAGCGGGGGATGCGTCCTGAGTCAGGACAACCTCTTCTCGCCAGAACCCGGCGCGGTGCAACAAAACGCCCCGCTGGCGGCTCGGATGCGGCCACAATCGATTGATGAGGTCGTCGGCCAAGCCAGCGCCACGGGCCCGGACGCGCCATTAGGAAAGTTGTTGCGCTCTAGCGATCCTCAAGCAGCTCAGATCTCTATGGTGCTGTGGGGTCCGCCAGGCACAGGCAAAACAACCTTGGCCATGCTGGCGGCGCAACACACGGGTGCGAACTTCGTTCAACTCTCAGCAGTCACCTCTGGTGTCAAAGAGGTTCGTGAGGTCGTCGATCAGGCTAAGCAAACCCAGGAACTCACGGGCAAGACGACTGTCCTATTTATCGACGAGATTCACCGTTTCTCGAAGACGCAACAAGACGCTCTGCTTCCAGCGGTAGAGAACGGCTGGGTCACCCTGATAGCCGCAACGACAGAGAATCCGTCGTTTGCTGTGATCTCGGCACTGTTGTCGCGAAGCCTTCTGGTGCCGTTGTCGCCAGTCGGCGACGAGGAAGTTGCTGAAGTTATTCGACGAGCCCTTGATGACCCACGCGGACTTGATGGGCGGTACACGCTCACCGACGAATCAGTGGGTCACTTGGTTCGGTTGGCGGCCGGAGATGTTCGGCGTGCGCTGACGATCCTTGAGGCCTCATCCGTGGGGATCGGTTCGGGTGAGATCACGCGTGCGGACATCGAGAACTCGGTAGCGCATGCGGTACCGCTCTATGATCGTGACGGTGATCAGCACTATGACGTGATCAGCGCGTTCATCAAATCAGTGCGCGGATCGGATGTTGACGCAGCCCTTCACTATTTGGCTCGCATGTTGGAGGCCGGGGAGGATCCTCGGTTCATTGCTCGGCGCATGATCATCCTGGCCAGTGAAGACATCGGTATGGCCGATTCTCAGGCCTTGCCGCTGGCAGTGGCAGCAATGGAGGCAGTGGCCTTTGTTGGGATGCCTGAGGCCCGGATCACTCTCGGACACGTCGTAACGTATTTGGCGCTCGCACCGAAGTCCAATCGAGCTTATGTGGCTATCGACGCTGCTATTGCCGATGTACGAGCAGGTTTGGCGGGAGCGATCCCATTGCCGTTGCGTGACTCGTCAACTAAGTCGGCTCGAACCTTGGGTGCTGGTGAAGGTTACCGGTACCCGCATAATGAGCCGAACGGGATCGTGGCGTTCCAATATGCGCCTGACGAAGTAGCGGATCGACGCTACTACGAACCTTCGGAGCACGGGCGCGAAGCTCAAGCTGCAGCCGTGTTGGCTGAATTGAACAGCAGACTCAATAAGTCTTAAATTTTCGCAAAGTGGTTTTCAGTCTTTGCAATGCCAGGTAACGTTGCTCACACAAGTGTGAACGAGTTCGTTATGGAGGATCCATGGGTCGCATGGTGTGGATGACAGTCGGTGCCGTTGGTGGCGTAATTGCTTACCGAAAGGGTCAACGTATGGCCGTCGATGCACGTGAACGTGGTTTCGTGGGTAATCTTCAGGCCGTTGCTGGTGCAACCGTGAGCGTTGCCAATGGTGCAGCTAAAGTTGCGACCCTCGTCGGGCAACCTCCCGTCAAGCCACTGACTCTTGCGGAGCTTACGCAAGATGGTGAAGCTGCTCGTTATGAGGTGCCCGCAGTCCGTCGAATCAGTAACCGTCCGCGCAAAAAGCCAGCTCCCGTTACGGCAATCCGCTTCAAGGGATACGCAAAAGCGCCACGCGTAGTAGACGTACGTGATGAGCACGTAGCTCGAGTCAGCTAAAGTTTTTCCGCTAGGGGATTCTATTAAGAATCCCACCCCAGTCAACGGCGAAAGTGGCGGAAATGGATTCTGCAGAGATCCGCAGGCGGTTTCTCGCATTCTTCGAAGAGCGTGAGCATGCAGTGGTGCCAAGTGCATCGCTGATTCTTGACGATCCCACTTTGCTGTTTGTCAACGCAGGCATGGTTCCGTTCAAGCCGTACTTCTTGGCCGAAGCCACCCCACCTTGGCAACGCGCCACCAGCGTTCAAAAGTGTGTACGAACCCTCGATATCGAAGAAGTCGGCAAGACTACCCGGCACGCTTCGTTCTTCCAGATGTGCGGCAACTTTTCGTTCGGTGACTATTTCAAGGCACAAGCTATTCCATTTGCATGGGAATTGTTGACCAAACCGATTGCTGACGGTGGTTTTGCGCTTGATAAAGAGCGGCTGTGGGTGACGGTCTACGAAGACGATGACGAGAGCATCGATATTTGGCTCAAAGAGACTGAGGTTCCTGCTGAACGTATTCAGCGTCGAGGTATGGCAGACAACTTCTGGTCGATGGGTGTTCCAGGGCCTTGTGGCCCTTGTAGCGAGATCTACTACGATCGCGGCCCTGAGCATGGCGTTGAGGGCGGCCCGATCGCTGACGAAGATCGCTATATGGAGATCTGGAATCTCGTCTTTATGGAGTCTGAGCGCGGAGAGGGAACAGGCAAGGACAACTTCGAGATCATCCGGTCGCTTCCGGCCAAGAACATTGACACTGGAGCAGGTCTAGAGCGCTTGGCAGCCGTACTTCAGAACGTCGACAACATCTACGAGATTGATACGACCAAGATCATTTTGGATGAGGCATCGGCTATAACCAAAGTGAAGTACGGCAGTAGTGAAGAGTCGGATGTTGCCCTACGTGTAGTAGCTGACCATGCGCGGACTGCCGCCTTCATGATTGCCGACGGCGTGACTCCAGGAAACGAAGGTCGCGGCTACGTCCTTCGCCGAATCGTGCGACGCGTCGTACTTAAGATGCGTGTGCTCGGTGCCACCGAACCAGTAATGCGTGAACTGATCGATGCTGTGGTTCGCGCTATGGGCCCGCAATACTCCGAGCTGGTCGATGATCACGATCGAATCGCCACGATCGCTGCCAACGAGGAGAAGTCATTTCTTGAAACTCTGCGATCTGGAACCCAGATCTTCAATAGTGCGGTCGAGGAGCAGAAGTCGAACTCCAGCAAAATCCTGCCGGGTGCCAAGGCGTTTCAGTTGCACGACACCTACGGCTTTCCTATTGACCTGACTTTGGAACTTGCAGAAGAAGCGGGCCTTGAGGTAGATCAAGCTGGCTTCCAGGAGCTCATGGCCGACCAACGTCATCGAGCCAAAGAGGACGCCCAGAACCGTAAGGCTTCACTCGCTGATTTGACGGTGTTCCGCGATATTTTCGACGCCAACGGTTCCACCGATTGGCTGGCGTACGAAGGTCTGGACACTCAAGCCAAGGTGTTGGCGATCGTGCGTGATGGTGAACCTGTTCCGTCGTTAGCCAACGGCGAGATCGGGACAGTGATTTTGGACCGTACAACTTTCTATGCCGAATCTGGTGGTCAGCATGCTGATGCCGGTCACTTGGTCGGAGACGGTGTTGCGGTTGAGGTGCTCGACGTTCAACGGCCGGTCAAGGGTTTGGTGGCCCACAAAGTACGCGTCACTAATGGTGAATTGGTACTTGAAGACTCAGTCGAGGCAAAGGTTGATCCAAGCTGGCGTCGTGACGCACGTCAAGCGCATTCTGGTACTCACGTTGTCCATGCTGCTTTACGAGAGGTGCTGGGACCGAGTGCTACCCAGTCCGGTTCGTTCAACCGACCTGGTTATCTGCGACTGGACTTCTCATGGGGTCAAGCACTGTCGCCGCAAGCACGACTCGATGTAGAAGAAGTCAGTAACAGGGCTGTTCGCGACGACTTGCCTGTCGCGGTTCGCTACATGTCTCTGGAAGAAGCGCGGCAAGAAGGTGCTCTGGCACTGTTCGGTGAAACTTATGGTGACGAAGTGCGGGTCGTCGATATCGGTGGCCCTTGGTCTCGCGAACTTTGCGGTGGAACCCACGTTGATTCGAGTTCTCAGATTGGTCCCTTGGCGATTACTTCAGAGGCCTCGGTTGGTTCAGGCTCGCGTCGACTTGAAGCTGTAGTTGGTTTGAGTGCTTATGACTACTTGGCGCGTGAGCGTGACATGGTTGGGCAACTCACCGACATTCTTGCAACTAAGCCGGAGGAGCTCGTGGAGCGAGTCTCCGGCATGGTCACTCGCTTGAAGGATGCTGAACGTGAGGTCGACAAGCTCAAGGCTGAAAAGGTAACGGCCAATATGTCGAACCTGATTGGCGGCCATACTGAGGTTGGCGATGCACGGATCTGGACATTTACTCTGCCTCAAGATCTATCGGCGAAAGAACTCCGAGGTATCGTGCAGCGCGCACAAGGCATGGCTCGTTCGGACATTCCGGTGGCGTTCGTGGGTGCCGCGGTTGACGGCGACAAAGTGTCAGTTGTTGCCGCGGCGAATGACTTAGCTCAACAACGTGGAGCAAGTGCGAATGATCTTTTGCGTGCCACTTTGGCCGAAGTCGATGGCAAAGGCGGCGGCAAGGCAGATATCGCCCAGGGTGGTGGATCAAACAGCCAAGGCCTTGAGCGAGGATTTGAAGCTGCTGTATCTGCCCTCAAATCTGCACTCGGCGCGTAAGCGAGTTCTCTCTTGAGGCGCGGAGTCAGGCTTGGTATTGATGTCGGTGCCGCACGGATCGGCGTGGCTCGAAGTGATATTGAAGGCACTCTGGCGGTGCCAGTAGAGACGATTCACCTGACCAAGTCTTCGGCTGCCAAGGCTGGCAAAGGCGTGCAGCACACCACGAATCCAATTGAGCAAATCGGGCGTCTAATCGCAGAATACGAAGTCCTTGAGGTGCTGGTGGGTAATCCACTGGGGCTGTCGGGACGTGAAGGAAAAGCTGCTGAACTGGCCCGAGATTTTGCGCAAAAAGTTGCGCAAGCGAATCCCGACACGCCCGTGATTTTGCTAGACGAAAGGCTGTCGACTGTGCAGGCACAGCAAAATCTTCATTCGGCCGGAATTTCGACGCGCCAAGGGAGATCCATGATTGATCAGGCTGCGGCTGTCATTATTTTGCAGACAGCTTTGGATGCTGAGCGATCAACGGGGGCGCAGCTCGGCACTATTTTAGGGAGACCATGAGTCACGTAGGCCTCAACATGACCAGCGAGGAATCGCACGAACCGTCGCCGGAACATAAGCGTTCACGCGGACTGATAGTGGCGATCATCGTGATCATCGTTGCTCTGATAGTCGCGGCGGGTTGGTTCGCTTATAAGAACTTCGGCGACAGTGGTCCCGACTATCCAGGTCCTGGTACCGGCGAAGTGATGGTTGAGGTACCAAAGGGTGCGGCCATTCCCACGATTGGCGACGAGCTCGAGAATAAAGACGTCGTTGCTTCTGCCTCGGCATTCGTCAAGGCTGCTAGTCGGGATTCGCGCGCAACTGGAATCCAAGCCGGCTTCTACCGGATGAAACAACAGATGAGCGCGCAGGGAGCACTCGACTATTTGACCGATCCAACGAACCTGATCAGTCGATTGGTCGTGGTTAAAGAGGGTATGCGTGCGAACCAGATTTATGAGGCCGCATCGAAGGCCACGGGCATTCCGGTCGCAAGTTTCAAATCGGCGGCTGAGAACCCTGCGAGTTTGGGAGTCCCGAGTTGGGGAACCAAGAGTGTCGAGGGCTTTTTGTACCCGGCCACTTACGACTTTGGCCCGGATGCCACAGCCAAGTCGATCTTGACCCGGATGGTGACAGAGTTCAACCGGGTTGCCAAGGAGATCGATTTTGAGGCGAAGGCTAAGGCAGAAGGTCACAAGCCGTACGACATGTTGATCATGGCGAGCATCATCGAGGCAGAGGGTTTGCCGGAGTATTTCCCGAAGATTTCGAGGGTTATGTACAACCGGATGGACAAGAACATGCCGTTCCAGATGGACTCGACGATCAACTACTACCACGATACGAGCGAGATTGATCTGACAGGCGACCAGCTCAAGAAGGACCATCCTTACAACACGCATACGCGTCAGGGATTCCCTCCAACCCCGATCGGAAGCCCAAGCAAGCTTGCTCTTGAGGCGACACTGGCGCCGGCCGACGGACCTTGGTTGTACTTCTTGTCGATTCCAGGAACAACAGAGATGCGATTCGAAGATAGCTACGAGCGCTTCCTAGAGGATCAGAAGGACTTGCGGGCAGCACTCGAAAACCAGAAGAATTAGCTTATGACTGTACGTATGGCAGCCGTCTTAGGCTCGCCAATTGAGCACTCCAAGTCGCCGCTGCTGCATCAGGCCGCTTATAAGGAACTGGGCTTGGATTGGGAGTACGAGAAGTTTGAGGTGAAGGCTGCTGAGCTGAAGCCATTCTTGGATCGTTTGGACTCCACCTGGGCAGGACTCTCATTGACGATGCCACTCAAAGAGGAGGCGCTTCGTTTAGCTACCGACGTGTCTGAGATGGCACAGCGAACTGGGGGAGCCAACACGCTTGTTTCGACCGGTGGCGAATGGATTGCTCACAACACAGATGTTGCGGGAATGATTTTCGCAATTGAACAGGGTAGGCGTGGCCAAGGTGTGGATCTTGGTGAACCGGTTCAGAGTGCGACCGTACTCGGTACTGGTGCCACGGCGCGCTCCGCAATCGCGGCACTCGCAGCCATGAGTCCACAGGTTAAACTCCAGGTCGCTGGCAGGACCCTCGCCAATGTCGAACAGATTGTTGGTTGGGCCAAGAACGACTTGGGTGTCGAGTTAGCCGGGGTAGCACTGCAAGATTCGCGCCAGGTTGCACTGGACTCACAAATCGTGGTGTCGACGATTCCCGCCAATGGGGTAGAGGATCTTGCCGCACACGTGTCGGAGAGCCCCAAGGTACTCGTCGATGTTGTCTACGATCCACCAACAAACCAGCTTGCCAAGGCTTGGGTGGAGCACGGCGGGGCCCGGGTCGGGGGATTGACGATGCTCGTTGCGCAAGCAGCTGAACAAGTGCGATTGATGACTGGCTATGAAGGTCCGTTGGAGCCGATTCGTGAAGCGATGTTCACGGCGCTCGCTGATTCTGGGATAGCTGTAGACGATATTCGTTGATCAACTTATAGTTGATCTTGTGCTAATTATCGGGGGATTTTTAGGGCTGGGGATCTGTCTCGCAGCCAGTGTTATCGACATCCGTGAGTATCGAATACCCAACCGCCTAGTCGTGGTCGGTTTAGTTGTCATGGTCACTGTGCTTAGTGCGGTGTCAGTGATCGAGCGCAGCTGGACTCCCATGGTGGCCGGATTGCTCGGTGGACTCGCGTTTTTTGCGGCGTATCTGATTTTGGCTTTGATCAGCCCAACTGGAATGGGCATGGGTGACGTCAAGCTGGCGGCTATCGTCGGACTCATGCTTGGTCCGCTTGGCCTAAGTGCCAGCATTGTGGGTTTCTATGCTGCTTTTATCGCCGGTGCGCTGTTCGGGCTGATCCGCATGGCCGTCCATCACTCGGGGTTGCGGTCTCGATTGCCGTTTGCTCCATTCATGACGATTGGTGCGGCGCTAGGTCTGTTGTGGCCAATGATCATTGTTTAGCCAAAACATGAAACAATAGAGTCATGCTTCGTTGGTTGACTGCGGGAGAATCGCACGGCCCAGCTTTGGTTGCAATCCTTGAAGGGTTGCCTGCTGGCGTGCCAGTTGATAGTGCCATGCTTGCCGAGGAGTTGCGTCGACGCAGACTCGGTGTGGGGCGTGGTGCCCGCATGAAGTTCGAACAGGACGAGATTTCGATCCTGGGCGGCGTGCGACATGGGCTGAGCCAAGGTGGGCCAATTGCTATTCAAGTGGGCAACAGCGAATGGCCTAAATGGGAACAGGTTATGTCGCCTGATCCGGTCGATCCTGAGGAGCTTGCCGGTATTGCGCGCAATGCACCACTGACACGTCCACGTCCAGGTCATGCCGATTTGGTTGGGATGCAGAAGTACAACCATGACGATTCGCGGCCGATTTTGGAGCGTGCGAGTGCTCGTGAGACGGCGGCGCGTGTGGCATTGGGTGGGGTCGCTCGCTCCTTCTTGGCAGAGGTCGGCGGAATTTCGCTGATTAGCCATGTGGTGTCGATCGGTTCAGTCGAATCGACTTCTGGAGACTTGCCATCGTGGGACGAACGTGAAGTGATTGACGAGAACCCTGTTCGTTGTGCAGATGCGCAAGCGACCGAGGCGATACTTGCCGAGATCGACGCTGCCAAGAAGGATGGCGACACCCTCGGCGGCGTGGTCGAGGTGGTGGTTCGTGGATTGCCGCCTGGGCTCGGATCCCATGTGCACTGGGATCGCAGGCTTGATGCCAAGCTGGCCGGTGCGCTTATGGGCATCCAGGCCATCAAGGGCGTCGAAGTCGGTGACGGTTTCGAGCTTGCTCGTACACGAGGCTCACTAGCGCATGACGAAATCGAATACGCTGATGGACAGATTCACCGGGTATCCGGTCGCTCAGGGGGCACGGAAGGCGGTATGTCGACTGGCGAGATCCTGCGCGTCCGTGCGGCCATGAAGCCGATCTCGACTGTTCCCAAAGCTTTGCGCACAATCGACACAGCGACCGGCGAGGAAGCTCGTGCACACAATCAGCGTTCGGATGTCTGTGCGGTGCCAGCGGCAGGAATCGTCGCCGAAGCAATGGTTGCTCTTGTGTTGGCTGATGCGGTGCTCGAGAAGTTCGGTGGCGACAGCGTGACAGAGACTTCGCGGAACCTAGCTTCGTACCTTGAGAACTTGAACTACTCATGAGTAATCAAGTTGTGTTGGTATTGGTTGGTGCTCCAGGAGCTGGCAAGACTACGGTTGGAACGGCGGTTGCCGACCGACTCGGATTGGCGTTCACGGATACTGATGAACTGATCGCCGAGCGCGCAGGTAAGTCGATCCAAGACATTTTCATTGAGGATGGCGAAGAAACATTCCGCGATCTTGAAGTCGAGGTTGTAGGAGACGCTCTGCAAAATGGTGCTGGGGTTTTATCGCTTGGTGGTGGAGCTGTACTCAGGTCTGAGACTCAAGCGGCTCTCGAAGGTCACAAGGTGGTGTGGCTAGACGTCACGGCCGATGTTGCCTCGACTCGTGCCGGACTTGGCGCCCCACGACCAGTCCTATTGGGCAATGTGCGCGGCCAGATGGCCAAATTATTGCAAGCCAGGCGTCCGGTATATGAATCGGTGGCCAGCGTGACAATCGACGCCAGTGGTGATTCGGTTGAAGACACGATCGAGAGAGTTATTGATCTAGTTAGGAGTTCAGCATGACGAATCCTCGTGATGTGAACGCTCCCGCCCAAGTAGTGCATGTTGGCGGCGACAAGGAATACGACGTTGTCATCGGTGATCATCTGGCCGCCCAAGTGGTCGAAGCGATCAGCGAACGTGCTGTGCGGGTAGCTGTGATCCATCCGCCGACCTTGCGGGATCAGGCCGTTGCTTTTCGCGAACAGCTTCTGACTAGTGTCGATGCCCCCATCACTATTGAGATTCCCGATGGCGAGGCAGCTAAGACCGCAGAGGTTGCGGCCTACTGTTGGTCGGTTCTTGGTCAGTCGGGCTTTACCCGGACTGATGTTGTGATCGGATTCGGTGGGGGAGCTACAACGGACTTGGCTGGCTTCGTGGCAGCCACCTGGTTGCGTGGTGTGCCTCTGATCCAGATACCTACGACTGTGTTGGGCATGGTCGATGCTGCGGTTGGCGGAAAGACCGGAATAAACACCGCCGAAGGCAAAAACTTGGTCGGATGCTTTTATCCGCCGGAAGCAGTTTTTTGCGATCTTCAAACACTCGGTTCGATGCCACACGCTGAATACGTCACGGGACTTGCCGAAGTCGTCAAATGTGGTTTCATTGCAGATCCAGAGATTCTGGATCTGATCGAAGAGGACCCTGAGGCAGCCCTGGATCCTCATGGCGAACTTATTGCAGAGCTTGTGCGCCGCTCAGTGCAGGTCAAGGCTGAGGTTGTTGCAGGAGACTTAAAGGAGTCAGTCGACGGTGCCCCTGCTGGTAAACGTAGTAGAGAGATCCTCAACTATGGGCACACGCTCGGTCACGCCATCGAACGCAATGAGCAATACCGCTGGCGTCACGGTGCGGCTATTAGCGTCGGAATGGTATTTGCGGCCGAACTAGCGGCCTTATCTGGTCGCATCGATGAGTCCTTGCTTGAACGACATCGATCTATTCTGATGTCGCTTGGTTTGCCTACGACCTATTCAGCTGGACAATGGGCACCGTTGGAAGACGCAATGAAGATCGATAAGAAGACTCATGGTGATTTGCTACGCTTCATCATCCTTGATGGCGTTGGGTCAACAACAGTGCTGGAGGGGCCAGACCCGACAGTGCTGCTTGCTGCCTACGACAATGTGAGTGCCGATAACTAGCAGCTGAGGTAGAACGGCTGGACTAGAACAATGGGGAGCCGAGTCACTATGATCAACACAATCAGTTGGTCGAGTTGTGGAGAAGTTTCCCGCGTTGAGGAGGTGTGTGATGTCGAAGGTTCTTGTGCTCAACGGACCGAACATCCAGCGCCTTGGTATACGCGAACCTTCGGTCTACGGCACTACGAGCTACGACGAATTGGTTGAGCTATGCACCAAGTGGGGTGCTGACGGCGGTTTTGACGTTGAGGTTCGACAAACGGATTCTGAAGCTGAACTAATTTCATGGATTCATGCGGCCGCTGATTCCACGACTCCTGTCGTTTTGAATCCCGCCGCGTTCACTCACTACTCCTATGCACTTCGTGATGCGTGTGCTCAACTTACTGCGCCACTGGTCGAGGTTCATTTGAGTAATCCAGCAGCACGAGAAGAGTTCCGTCACAACTCGGTGATCTCGGGTGTCGCATCCGGAACGATCGCAGGCTTCGGTGTGGATTCCTACCGATTGGCATTGGATGTCTTGGTCGGGCTGATTGCTGACTCGACTGACTCGCAATAACGAGAGTTGTCCGCATGTCTATGGAAGATCGTCGACAGCGACTGCTGGCATTGCTAGATGATGAGAACGAGATTGCTCCTTTGTTGCTTGATCAGCCAGCCGATATCCGTTGGTTAACCGGGCTCAATTCCAGCAACGCAGTGGCGATCCTTAGTCCTTCACATTTGGTGCTTGCTACGGACAATAGGTATGCCGCTCAGGCACGTGCACTAGATGGCAATTTCGAACTTGTTATAGATAGCAAGGTTCGAGAAGCTGCGTTCGAGCGATTTACTGAGTTGGTGCAGGTTGCACCAGAGCCGGTAGCTCAACCGGAAGCAGTAGCTCGCGCCAGAGCGATCAAAGATGACGATGAGCTCGTGTTGATTCGGCAAGCTTGTGAGATTTCGGTTGAAGGCCTCACCAACCTTTTGCCGCAGATCCGGATCGGCCTTACCGAGGTGGAACTCGCCCGGATGCTGGAACTTGAAATGGCAAAGCTGGGGGCAGAGGATCGAGCCTTCGCGACTATCGTCGCGGCGGGGCCGAACTCAGCCATCCCGCACCATGCTCCAACTAGTAGCAAACTCCTGGCGGGCGACTTGCTCAAGATTGATTTCGGCGCGCGCGTCGACGGTTACAACGCAGATTGCACTCGATCGTTCATAGTGGGCGCCGAGCCAGAGGATTGGCAACTTGAATTGCATGCTCAGGTTTTGTCTGCCTCTGAAGCGGCCAAGCGGGCAGTTCGACCCGGCCTGATTGGGGCTGAGCTTGACGCCGTGGCACGTGACTATCTATTGGGCCAAGATGTGGCTGACCAGTTTCTACACGGTCTTGGGCACGGAGTGGGTCTCGATATTCATGAGTACCCGTTTCTCATCCCTAATAGTGTCGATGTGTTGGAGGAGCGCAGTGTGTTCACTATCGAACCGGGCCTATACGTAGAGGGTAGTGGGGGCATTCGGATCGAAGACACCTGCGCGCTGATCGATGGTGAGCTTGTGATCTTCACCGACGTTGATCGAAGTCTCAAACGCGTGGGCTAAACTAGGATCGTTAACCTGATTTTGCTCAATTTGATCCCCACAAGTCTGGAGTACGCCAGTGGCAACCACCAACGACCTTAAGAATGGCACCGTCCTCAACCTGGACGGCCAGCTCTGGACCGTTGTTGAGTTTCAACACGTCAAGCCAGGCAAGGGTGGTGCTTTTGTGCGCACCAAGCTCAAGAACGTTCTTTCGGGCAAGGTCGTCGACAAGACGTTCAACGCTGGTCTAAAGGTTGAGACAGCCAATGTGGACAAGCGCACCATGCAGTACCTGTATCAAGACGGTACTGACTACATCTTTATGGACACCGATACTTACGATCAGATTCCTGTGAGTGAAGCAGTGGTCGGAGATGCCTCGAACTACCTTCTTGAGAACCAGGAAGCAAACATCGCGACTCATGATGGATCGCCGCTCTATATTGAGCTTCCTGCCAGCGTAGAACTGTTGATCGAATACACCGAGCCGGGTCTGCAAGGTGATCGTTCCAGTGGCGGAACTAAACCTGCAAAACTGGAGACAGGCGCTCAGATTCAAGTGCCGTTGTTTCTTGAAGTTGGCGAGAAGATCAAAGTGGATACCCGCGACGGTTCCTACATCAGTCGCGTTACCTCCTAGAGCTTGTTTTGCTCAGGTCAGGCATAGGTCGAGAAGGTAATCCAATGAGTGCAAGGTCCAAGGCGCGTAAGCGCGCACTTGACGTGTTATTTGAATCGGATGTTCGCGGGACATCGGCACTTGATTCGTTGACGGCGCTGGAAGGTCGCGCAGATTTTGAAATCAACCCGTACACCGCGGAGATCGTCAATGGCGTAGTGGACAACCGCGAGCGAATTGATGAGTTGATGGAGACGTATTCCTCTGGTTGGTCGGTGGCACGTATGCCTCGAGTTGATCGCAATGTGCTGCGTATTGGCACCTGGGAACTCATATGGGCCGACGATGTGCCAGATGGCGTGGCGATTTCAGAAGCCGTCGAGTTGGCTTCCGATCTCTCAACCGATGATTCTGGCCGATTCGTTAATGGGCTTTTGTCAAAGATTGCGGAAGTTAAAGAGCACATCGTTATTGACTAGATGGCTGGGTCTTATTAGCGATTGACGCCATACAACACAGGTCTTGAGCCGGTTGTACCGATCCATTGATTGTCTTTGGTCGGTGAAACAGTAGGGCGCTTGTTGACTACCTTGCATTGGTTTTATACGGTTAACTCCGTGAAAAATAATCAGGACATACCTCTGGGCCCTGGGCCTGTCCGACTGGCACCTCGGTCGATCTCGATGCCACGAGCTCGAATCTTAGAAGTGTTGCAAGCTTCTCAGTCGAGCGAAACTGCTGCCAGTATCGCTGCGCAGACCGGACTTCACCACAACACGGTGCGAGAACATTTAGATGCACTCGTTGACCTTGGCCTGGTAGATCGGGTGCGGTCGACGCCGATCGGTCGAGGTAGACCGTCATGGCAGTTCAAGGCATCTGATTTGCAGACTGAACATGACCCGCGAGTTAGGGAATTTGCTGGTCTTGCCGGAGCACTGGCTTCCTATATGGCGACAAATTCAAAAGATCCCCGAGCTGAGGCTATTGAGGCGGGCCGTGCATGGGGTAAAGACATGGTGGCGCGTCGCGGTTCTACGAAAAAAAGCCAAGCGCGTAAGCGGGTGGTAGAAATTCTGGATCACTTGGGATTTGCTCCTCAAGCAAACAGTCGGAGCACATCGGCTGCTCTTACCCGCTGTCCACTTCTTGATGTCGCTCGCAAATACCCCGAAGTGGTGTGTGCGGCACACCTCGGGTTGGTCCAGGGCGTCATGGAGTCTTTCGGCGCTGAAACAGATTCCGCCGAATTGCATCCATTTTCGGAACCGGGAGCTTGTCGGCTCGTTATGTAAGTCAACAGTGGGATCACCTCATAAGGACTGAGAGGACAGCATGAACCAACAGGCGCAGCGCTCAACAGTGGGATCCCAACGTAGTCGAGTTATGGGTGTTCGATATGCGCTCTTGGTTTTAGGGGGAATCAGTCTGATAGTGGGCATGAACTTCGGCCTTATCTTGCTTGGGTTCGAAGCGCCGCTTGTTGGCAACAATCTTGAACTCCTACATGCCCAACTGATGGTATTTGGATTCCTTGGCACGCTTATTTCGCTGGAACGCGCGGTTGCGGTGCGAAAACCATGGGCCTTTATCGCACCTGTCGGATTTGGTCTGGGTGCCATCTTGCTGTTGACGGACTTACCGCAACAAGTAGGGGAGGCGCTTCAGCTAATTGGAAGCTTGGGCCTAGTCGAGTGTTATCGACTGGCTTGGAAGCGCGTTCCCAATACCGCACTTAGTGTCCAAATTCTTGGTGCAGTGCTTGCTGTGGGTGCTGCATGCTTGTGGCTTGGGGGAACAGCCACGGAACTCATAGTGCCGTGGCTCTGTGGCTTCATAGTCTTGACCATCGTTGGTGAACGTCTTGACCTGGCGCGGTTGAATATTGGGTCGCCGCGGGCAGAATCGTGGGCACTCAGCTTTGCGGTTGCGACGGCCGTCGGTGCTGCAGGTTCGCTTTTGTGGCACACGGTGGGATTGGTGATCTTCGGGTGTTCGCTACTAGCGTTAGTGGGTTGGCTTTTGCGGTACGACATTGCAATGAAGACCATTAGGAGTTCGGGGCTGCCACGATATACGGCCGCTTGTTTGCTCAGTGGGTACATCTGGCTTGCCTTCGCCGGTGTCATGTGGGTTGCGATTGACCCCGACAGTTCGGCAGGACTCTACGACCTCACGATTCATGCCGTGTTTATTGGCTTTGCTTTGTCTATGGTGCTCGGACATGCGCCGATCATCTTGCCCGCGGTTTTGGGTAGGCCATTGCCGTATCGAGCAGTTATGTGGATCCCATTGATCATTTTGCAAGCGTCATTGATTCTTCGGGTATTTGTTGGAGATCTCAGATCAATCACGTGGGCTTGGCAGGTTGGCGGTGCAACGAATGTCTTCGCCATGATGCTTTTCCTGGTTGTGGCAGTGGGGTCAGTGGTGCTTGGGGCCCAGGCCGATGGTCTGCGGTCGCATAGTAAGTATGAGCGAGATTCGGTGGTGCCCACTGGGTCGGTCGGTGCTCCAACGCTGTTGCCACTTGTAGGAAAGGATCCAGATCGCGAAAGTCAGACTGAGAGGGGAAGTCATGATTAGTCGTGCAACTTGGCATCGCCGAATGGGTGCAATCGTTATTTTCTGGATGGCAGCAACTGTATTGGTCAGCATTTTTCATCGAAATCTCCCCAGTTCTCATTGGCTCTTGGTTCACTTGATGCTGCTAGGAGCTGCAACCAACGCAATCCTGATCTGGAGCGATCATTTTGCCACCTCACTTTTGCGGCTTCCTGACACACCGGTCAGGACCCGTGTAGCACGACTGGTTCTCTTGAATTTCGGTGTCATTGCAGTCATTGTTGGTGTCGTCGCGCAGTTCTCGGCTGCAGTGATAGCTGGTGCGCTTTTGCTGGTTACTGCCGTCGTTTGGCACGTGGTATCGATGTTGGTGCGCATGCGCAAAGCGCTCGTGTCTAGGTTCTTCGTGTCGGTCTACTACTACGCGGCGGCTGGAATCTTGTTCGTTGGTGTGGTCGTACTTGGCGTTCAACTGTCCCAAGGTCATGGACCTTTGAGTCACGAACAAGTCATTCTCGCGCATGCTGTGGGAGCTCTTCTAGGTTGGATCGGACTTGCCATTTTGGGGACGCTAATCACCTTTTGGCCGACGATTTTGCGCACTCTGATTGATGACCAGGCCCAACGAGCTGGAATCGGGGCACTGCCGCTGCTTATCGCGGGTTCGGTATTGACTACCGCCGGCTTCATCGTGGGTATTCAAGTACTGGTTGTCTTGGGGTTGGTTTTGTACTTCGCGGGTCTCGCGGTACTAGCAGGTCCTTTTGTTCGAGCAATGATCAAAAGGCCGCCAGTGGACTTTGCCACCTTGACCGTTCTCGCTTCTGTCATCTGGATGGGAATTGGCATCCTTGCTCTTGGTGCAATTGTGGCAACATCCTCGGATTGGGTTGCTGTCGCAGAGAGTGCTGGATCGTTGAGCGCGGCAGTAATCGTTGGATGTGTTGTTCAGGTGCTCCTGGGTTCACTGAGCTTCTTGTTGCCGACCATGACCGGGGGAGGGCCAGCAGCCATGCGATGGCGCCATCGGGTTACAAATCGGGGTGGAGTAGCTCGAGTCGTAGCAGCTAATGGTGCGCTGGTGGTCTGTGTACTCCCTGTGCCGAGCGTAATTCGAGTCGTCGCTTCGGTAGTGGTCCTGGTATCGCTAGCGTGGACGCTGCCGCTGTTGATTAGGGCGATGGGTAAGCCACCAGAGTCGGTGCAAGCAGAGTCGGCAGCCTCCAGTCGAGGTACGAGGGCGGAGGTCAAGTCTCCGGCTCATCTGGGAGGCTCGGTGATTGTTGGACTATCGGTGGTGATCCTTGCTGTTGCCGTCGGCGGTGCAGTCGATCCTGCCGCACTGGGTTTGGGTACGGGCTCTAATGTGAGCATTTCTGCTGGTGTTGCTCCCACTGGCCAGACGACTACCGCAAACTTGAAGATTCAAGGAATGCGGTTTACTCCCGATGAGATCCAGGTTCCAGCCGGAAACAACTTGATCATTAATTTGGAGAATACGGGTGACGATGTTCATGACTTGGTTCTCGAATCCGGTCAGACCACTGGCAAGTTAAAGCCTGGTGAATCGGCCACTATCGACGTTGGAGTTGTTGGTCGGGACATGGATGGCTGGTGCTCTGTCGCAGGCCATCGACAAATGGGTATGGTGTTGCGCATTGTTGCCACAGGTCCGAACGCGAACCCTGACCTTACCTCTGCAAATGTCGGCCACTCAAGTTCCGCCCATGACCAACATGTACATGGGAGTGATAAGTCTGAGGGTGGGTCTGATTCTGTAGACCTCGATTCACAAGCGCTTCAAAGGATCATGAACGATCCTGGGGCTGATTTCAAAGCGCGTAGCGCTGTTCTGCCCGCAACAACCAAAGAGAAGGTACATCGAGTTCGACTGAAGGTGAGTGAAACCGAACAGGAGGTCGCACCAGGGATTCGGCAGATGCGTTGGACTTTTGGCGGTGAGGTGCCAGGGCCAACTCTGCGTGGAAAAGTCGGTGACAAGTTCATTGTGACGCTGGTGAACGATGGCACGATCGGTCATTCGATCGACTTCCATGCCGGAGCCTTGGCGCCGGACAAGCCGATGCGCACTATTCCACCGGGTGAGAGTCTTACCTACACGTTCACCGCAAATCGTGCTGGCATCTGGATGTACCACTGCTCGACTATGCCTATGTCAGTTCACATCGCCAATGGAATGTTTGGAGCAGTGATCATTGATCCGCCCGATCTCCCCAAAGTCGACCGGGAGTTTGTGCTAGTTCAATCTGAGGTTTACTTGGGATCACAAGGTGGCACGGCAGACGCTGCAAAGGTTTTGGCAGGTCAACCGAGTCTAGTTACTTTCAATGGTTTCCCCATGCAGTACGACTTCCGTCCATTGCAAGCCAAGGTTGGAGATCGCGTACGTTTCTGGGTACTGGATGCTGGCCCCAACCGTCCGAGTTCTTTCCATGTGGTCGGTGGACAGTTTGATCGAGTGTGGTTTGAGGGTGCCTTTTTGTTGGATGGCAAGGGTTCAGGCGGTGCTCAAGCAATGGCCATGCAGCCGGCACAAGGAGGCTATGTCGAACTGAAGATTCCTGAGGCTGGCAACTATCCGTTCGTGACCCACATAATGTCTGACGCCGAGAAAGGTGCTCACGGAATCTTGCACGCAAGCGAATAGTGCGGGTCTCTTTGCGGACGCTGACGGAGAGGCTCTCAGTCTCTCTTGCGTTCCCTACGAGTCTCTGCCGGTAAAGACAACGGTTGTGAACCATCTGGTTCATTCTTTCCCTAATCGGCGGCTAAACATTTTCTCGTGTTGTCTTGCGCTATGGCAAAGACCTAGAGTCTCCGATGGTCAGGTTGTACTTGCTGACCTTTGCTTCTTGCAGTGAGTGACGCATGCTGTCAGTCGGAAGGATGAACATGTCGAGTCTTCGAGTCCGCGGAATTGTTGGTGCCAGTGCATCGTTGGCCTTGGTCGCCGGAGTCCTAGCGGGTACGCCCGCACAGGCCGCATCCATATGTAATGCGAATAACCCAACTCAGTTTGAAACCTGTTGGGACTCAACTGCGGCTGATGGCGACACGATCCGAGTCACCGCTGGCTATACCATCGATGACCGTCTGGATTCCAGAAACGGCGACGCGGTAACGATCGATCTCAACGGCCAAAACCTTCAGGTTCCCTCAGGTATTGGCGTTGAGCCAGGTGACAGTCTTACTATCGACGACAAGAGTTCTGCTCACAACGGTTCACTCCTTATTGACGATGTATCCGACTACCAGGCCGGGATTGGTGGCTCGAGCTGGAGAAACGGCCATATCACTATTAAGAATGGTGCCATCACGGTCATCGGAGGCAGTGAGTTCCCGGCGATTGGCGGTGGTGACGGAGGTGCTGGTGGCAGTAAGATCACGATCACTGGAGGTACCGTCAATGCAACTGGTGGCGACTATGGAGCTGGCATCGGTGGCAGCAACGGCGCTGAAGCTGGACTGGTGACAATTACTGGTGGCACAGTGAACGCAATTGGTGGCTGGGGTAGCGCCGGTATCGGTTCCGGTTGGGGAGAGACTTCGAGTGGAGGTAGTACCGAGGTTTCAATTTCTGGCGGCACAGTTAACGCAACTGGTGATAACGGCGGTGCTGGTATTGGGGGCGGCGCCGATGCAGGTGGTGGGACTGTGTCGATTACCGGTGGAGTGGTGAAGGCGGCAAGTACGACTGACACCGGCGTCGGAGTTGGTGCCGGTTATGGTGCGACTTCGGCAGGGACGTTGGATGTCGGTGGAACGCGTCCCAACCCTGAACCGAGTGGTTTTATTGACGATGGTGGTTCAGGCGCAGATACCGCAGTTGCACAGCTTCCCTCAATTACCTATGCCACAAGCGGTTCGACGGTAGCTCTCACCCGCAGAGTAGCTGACGTATCAGAAGACTTTGGATCGCTATGGGTGGAGTTCAAGTATCCGCCAACCCCGCCGCCATCAAACAAAAAAGTGCCGACTGCACCCAAGAAGGTGAAGACCACAGGTAAGTCGACGGCTCGCAAGTTTGTTGTTCGTTGGACTGCTGCCAAGAGCACAACTACAAGGCCAGTCAATGGCTATCGGGTTCGGGTCAATGTCAAAGGGTGTTCAAAGAATTTCTATTCCAAGAAGGTAGGAAAGAGCACTCATAAGATCAATCTCTCTCGCTCGTTCCTTTTGAAGAACTCGCATTGCAAGAGAAGCGTACGCGGTGAAGTTGCCTCTAAGTACGTGAACTATCGAGTACGAGTACAGGCGTACAATTCCGTGGGCTACAGCAAGCCAGCCACGAGTGCAATCAAAGTACGCCGTTGAATGTGTGCCCTCGGTGAGACTCGAACTCACACTGGGACGATTTTGAGTCGCCTACCTCTGCCAATTGGGTTACGAGGGCAAACGCTGATAACTGGGCTTCGAATCAAGCTCAAGTAATCGGTGCAAGTCGATATTACTCCAGCACTTGGATTAGCACTAGGTCCGGCTTGCCCAACTTGGGGGAGTATGGCCCTTCAGATATTCAAGCCCATAACAAGCCTTCGGTGACCTCTTGGCATTGGTGTCCGATTTGTCATATTTTTTCGCCCAGAATCTCGAAAAAACCCACTTAATAACCAAAAAATCCTCAAGTTTCCCTAATTTGACGTCGAAAGTGGAGGAGAGTGGTGCAAAGTGGGGAATCCTGTGCAACACTTAAAACTAGGTGACATATACCGAGCACCTTGAACGGTCGGCCGAAAACGCGGCGGACGACAAGGAATGTCATCTGGACACGGGTAAGGGAGGTGAAGCACATGTTCTTAGGAACTCATCAACCGAAGATGGATCTCAAAGGACGTATGGTGCTCCCTTCTAAGTTCCGTGATGAATTGGCGGGAGGAGTTGTACTCACGAAGGGGCAGGATCGTTCTGTCATCGTGTGGCCAACTTCTGAGTTTGAACAGTATGCAAGTCGCGTTCGAGAAGCCTCTCGGACCGACAAGAACGCTAGGGCTTACTCGCGCGTACTGTTCTCGGGAGCCTCGAGCGAATTCCCTGATAAGCAGGGACGCATCGGGATTCCCACTCAACTGCGCGAGTATGCCGGACTTGAAAAGGAGTGTGTGGTTGTTGGTAACCACGCAACGCTCGAGATCTGGAATCCAGAAGCGTGGCAAACGTATCTGGATGCACAAGAGCAGGCCTATGCCGAGCTCTCGGAGGAGGTGGTGCCAGGAGTCTTCTAAACCAAGAAGGCAAGCCAAGGCGGTTTGTAACCTCAGGCCCCTTCCCGCCCCACGAATAAAGAACGGCATTCGGACGTGCACCGCAACTACTTCCCCGGTTGCGGACCCCGGCGAACTTCCCCGTCGTCGGAGGCGTCGACTCGAAAGAGCGGATGCGGGCGGGGACCTGAAGCGGCAAACCACCGGCACACCAAAGTAAACGCAAGCAACACAACCGCACATAGAACGATCGGGAGGAGGGTCAGATGACACTGCATACGCCAGTTTTGCTGGAGCGTTGTGTCGAACTCTTCGCTCCCTCCGTCGAGCAGTCCGATGCGGTCTATGTAGATGCCACGCTTGGACTCGGCGGTCATGCCGAAGCCATGCTCACCCGGTTTCCCGATCTGCAGTTGATCGGAATCGATCGTGACACTAACGCGCTGGAACTAGCAGCCGAGCGCCTCGCACCATTCTCGGACCGAATTGAACTGGTACACGCCAAGCACGAAGACATCGGTCAAGTGATCGATAGCCAGGGCGCAGGCAAAGTCGATGCGATCCTGTTCGATCTGGGTGTGTCGAGCATGCAGCTCGACCAGCGTGCTCGTGGATTTAGTTACAACGCAGATGCCCCGCTCGATATGCGCATGAATCAAGAAGACGAGCTTACGGCTGCAACGGTGGTCAACACTTATGCGCCAGGGGATCTCGTTCGCATCCTGCGCGAATACGGCGAAGAGAAGAATGCCAAGCGGATCGTCAGTGAGCTAGTTCGGCGCCGCCAAATCAAACCGCTGACTACCACCGGTGAACTCGTTGAAGTCATTGATGTTGCGATCCCCGCACCTGCAAGACGAAAGGGAGGAAACCCCTCCAAGCGCACGTTCCAAGCGCTCAGAATCGAAGTCAATCAAGAACTCGTGGAACTCGACAACGCATTGCAAGCTGGTATTGACCATTTGAGGATTGGGGGAAGGATGATTGTCCTTTCGTATCACTCACTAGAGGATCGGATCGTGAAGCGCCGTTTTGCGGCCGGATCGACCGCAGATGTCCCACACGGGCTTCCTGTTATTCCTGACGACTCGCGGCCCTACTTACGCCTCTTGACCCGGGGTAGCGAGGTAGCGTCTAAAGAAGAAATTGGGGGCAATAGGCGCGCCATGTCGGCGAAGCTACGCGCAGTCGAGGTTCTGAGGGAGGCAGCATGAGCGCACATACACAAGATGTGCTGGGCAATAGTGCCCGTCGCGCACTTGATGCTGCCGCGGGAATAGCTTCGAAGCGACCCTCTCGGCCAACTAAGCGCGTTCGAACTGTCCGCGCCGGTCGCAACTCTACTGCCAGCACGCAGGCTGCTGGTACTGCCGAACTTAGGCCGCATACTCGTCGTGAGGCACGTCTCCAAGCAAGATTTGAGGCTGCCGGAGATGGCACCCTAGTTGCAGGTAAGGCAAACTCTTCGGCACTGGCTCCGTCCTCAATCGGATCGCTCGTTGACACTCTTCGGCTCCCGGAATGGGCCAAGACCTCGCCAGTGCAAGTGGTACTCGCCGGTCGGAAGGTCAGGCTGGGAAACCGTGCATTCTTCCTGACGATGGTTGGTGCGCTAACTGGGGTACTGGCTTTGCTGCTTGTGATCAACACGTCACTAGCTGCGGGCACTTTCGAGCTGCAAAATGCACGCGACAATATGCGAGATTTAGCTCTTCAAGAGCAGATGTTAAGCAACAAACTTTCCGAGGTCGAATCACCAGTTGGCCTTGAGAATAAAGCTAAGGCCATGGGGATGGTTGCTGCCGGAACTTCAGCGTTCATCGATTTGAATTCAAAGACGATAACGGGTGAAGCAGAGGTGGCCCAAATTCCTATGTCTTACGCCACAAAGAAGAAAAAGAAGAAAGAGAAGGCCGAAGAGCGAGTGGCGTCCAGTGACGCTTCTGTCGCTCCAGGAACGGTAGATCCAGCAACTGGCTTCCTCAAAACTGAGGCCGGCGCTGGGGAATCAAATAACGGTTCTGGACTTCGACCTTTGGGGCTTCTCGACAACTAACAAACAACGATAGAGCAGGGCATGGGGAACAGAGACTCGCACGACTACCGACCAGGACCAACTCCTAGTCGCGATGAGTCGACCGTGTCCGAAAGACCTAAGTCCTACTGGGAACGCTTGCGAGCACCCTTCAAACTCAGTGATGGTAAAGGCCGGATTCGTGCGCTTCTGATCGGTGCCATGGTTGTTTTTTCTCTGTTTGCTGCCAGGCTCGTTGACCTCCAACTAGTGCGAGGTGACGCATTGGCGTCCGAAGCCAAGGGCATGCGTACTGTCACAGTTGCGCAGCCAGCTGAACGCGGACGAATCTACGACCGCAACGGCACACCGCTGGCACTTTCTGTTCCTGGACGCGATATCACTGTCGATCCGACACTGGTTACCGATATCAACTTCTATGCTCGTGAGCTTTCTAAGATTCTCGACACTAAAGAAGACGCACTCAAGGAGCGACTCAAGCCAGTTCAGTTGGCCAGCGGCCCTAGTCGTTTTGCGTACATCGCGCGCGCTGTCCCTGAAGAAAAGTGGCAACAGGTCCGATCACTTATGACGCCTGATCAGCAAGCTGCGGAAGCTGCTAAGGCAGGTTCCGGAAAGAAAGGTCTTCCAGGAATCCTGAGTCGCTCTGCTTCGGTACGCACGTATCCTTCCGGTGCGCTTGGCGCGAACTTCTTGGGCCACACCAACCTCAAGGATGATCGAGAGGGTGGCGGATACCAGGGTGTCTCCGGCCTGGAGCAGATGCTTGATAACCATCTGTCAGGTGAAGACGGATACAAAACCTATGAGCAAAGTGCGTCGGGGAAGCAGATTCCAACTGGCACAGCTCGAGAGAAGGCCAGTCAACCCGGTTCAAGCTACACCTTGACCATTGATCGAGATATGCAATGGGCTACTCAGTCTGCGCTTGAGAAGCAGCGTGAAGTGCTCGACGCAGATTCCATGGTTGCGGTGATTATGGAAGTCAAGACGGGCAATGTCTTGGCGCTCGCACAAAGCCCGACCGACGACCCAGGCGATAAGAACCGTAAGGCCGAAAACTTACGTGATCTACCCGTTGAACTCGCTTTCGAGCCTGGTTCGACCGCCAAGGTGATCACAGTTTCGGCTGCGATTGAAGAGGGTAAAGTCGACAAGTCCACGGTGTTCGACGTTCCCAATCGATTGCCGCGTGGTGGGACAAATTTCTCGGATGACCAGGATCACCCTGATTACCAGCTGACGACAGCGGGCGTCCTCGCTCACTCCAGCAACATCGGCACAATTCAAATTGGTGAGACTGTAGGCCCAGAGAAACTGCGTGAATATCATGAGAAGTTCGGCCTCGGCAAGCCTTCGGGTCTTGGACTGCCACTAGAGAACCCGGGCATAGTTTTGCCGCTCGATCAGTACTCGCCCACTTCTTTTCCCACCATTACATTCGGACAGGGTATCTCTGCCAACGTAGTCCAGATGGCTGATGTCTTTGCCACCATCGGCAATATGGGCGTCAAGATGACTCCTCGTATTATCGACTCGATTACCCGTCCTGATGGCACGGTAGAACAAGCGCCGATAGCCGAAGGTGAACGAGTAGTAAGTGAATCGACAGCCAAGCAAGTGATCGAAATGATGGAAGGCGTCGTACAAGAAACAGGTACCGCGCCGATTGCGAACATTCCCGGTTACCGCGTGGCAGGCAAGACTGGTACCGCTCACCGATATGACGAGAAGGTGGGTCGTTACAACGGATATGTAGCCTCCTTCGCTGGTCTTGCTCCTGCGACGGATCCTCAGTACGTGATGGCGGTTACCACCATTAATCCAAAGGGTGGCAACCACTTCGGTAGTACCACGGGTGGTCCGGTATTCAAGGAGATCATGGCTCAAGTTCTCAAGAACGAGCGAGTATCGCCGATTGCCGAACCTGCGCCAGTTCTACAGCGTCATACGAGCAAGTCTTCAAAGGGCGGCCCCTGGAATTGGCGGTAGTCCTTGGCTCCGCAATTATCTGACGCAGAACTAAATCCGCAGGCAAAGCAGTTGCCACTTGCTGGACTCGGTCAGCTGCTCGACCTCAAAGTCGAATTCGGTGAAGAATGGATTCGAGGCGTCACACACGACTCAAGGCGTGTTCAGGCAGGCAATCTTTATGCAGCGCTACCTGGCGCTAACTTTCACGGCGCTCAGTTCGTCGTCGAAGCTGTCGCCAACGGAGCTCATGCGGTACTGACCGATGAGCACGGGCAAGAGTTAATCAACCAATTGGCTTCCGAGAACGAACAAGTGGTTGGCGTTCCGACCCTCGTCGTTGATGATCCGCGTGCTGCATTAGGTCCTGTGGCTGCTTGGGTTTACGACTATCCGGCACGTGCTTTGCAAATGATTGGTATCACGGGTACTGACGGCAAGACGACGACAGCCATGCTGATCGAAGGTGCGCTGAACAGCCTTGGTGTGTTGACTGGTTTGGTTGGCACGATCGCTACCAGGGTGGGGGATTGGAGTGCAGCCTCGGCACGTACAACTCCAGAGGCAAGTGACTTGCAGGCTCTTCTGGCGTTTATGCGTGACCAAGGGGCCAAGGCGGCAGTTCTCGAAGTATCGAGTCATGCTTTGGAGCTGGGCCGAGCGGACTCGATCGTATTTGATCTCGCTGTTTTCACCAACCTTGGCCTTGATCACTTAGATTTCCATGGAACACAAGAAAACTATTTTGCAGCCAAGTCCAAGCTGTTCAGCATAGAGCGTGCAAAGCGGGCCGTTATCTGCGCCGACGACCAATGGGGTGTCAAGCTACTGGAGCAAGTAACGATCCCCGCTGAGGCTTATGTAGTTGAGGGCCTACAAGAGACCAAGTGGAGTAGAGAGAATGCACCCACGTGGACAGCGAACGATCTGAGTTTGACCCCGAATGGCTTGAAGTTCAAGCTGTACGATCCTGAGGAAGAAATAGATGTCGCCAGCCCATTCCTCGCAGGAACAGGGCTGTTCGGGCGGTACAACGTGGCGAACGCGACGGCGGCAATTGCCGTGACTTCGTGGGTTTTAGCCAACCTTGAGGATGTTTCGTTTGTGGATCCCACGACGGTTTACGTGGCAACCAAAGCAGTGTCATCTAGTCAAGGCGCTCCTGGCCGGATGGAGTCCGTGGATGCCGGACAAGACTTCACGATGTTGGTGGACTATGCGCATACACCCGACGCCGTAGCGAGTGCGTTGGGGAGTGTTGGTGAGCTGGCTGCCGCAACCGGAGGCCGGGTCATTTGCGTTCTGGGATGCGGTGGAGATCGCGATCCGAGCAAGCGGCCGACAATGGGTCAATTGGCGGTGCAATTGGCAGATATTGCCATCATCACTGACGACAATCCGCGGTCCGAAGACCCAGCAGACATTCGCAGTCAAATAATGGACGGCATCGAGGCTTTGAGCCAGAACTACCGGGCCACGATCGTTGAGGAGATCGGCGACCGGCGAGCGGCAATCGCGCATGCAGTGTCGCTTGCTCAAACCGGCGATGTGGTTGTAGCACTCGGCAAAGGTCATGAACAAGGTCAAGAGGTTAACGGCGAAATTCTTCCTATGGATGATCGCGAGTTACTGGCAAAAAGCGCTAAGACTGGGGACTAAACTAAGTTGCGATGATCCCCGTAACATTCAGTCAAATCGCCGAGGCCGTCGATGCCTCGGATTGGGGAACCTCACGGCCGACTGGTGGGCCGGTAAGCCAAGACTCTGAATTGACCGGCCAAATCGTTCATGACTCTCGAAAAATTACTCCCGGAGATTTGTACATCGCTTTGGTTGGCGAAACTCATGACGGCCACGATTTTGTCTCAAATGCAATAGAGAGCGGTGCGGTAGCGCTGGTTGTAGCCAAGGCATTTGCTACTGATGAGGCCTTGCAAGACATGCCCGACACCGTGACGGTTTTCGTCGTAGACGACACCTTGCAGGCATTGGGTCGGATCGCAAATTTGGTACTAAGTCTCGCTCCGCAGGTCGAGGTGGTGGCGGTGACGGGCTCTAGCGGCAAGACAAGTGTCAAGGATCTGATGGCACAGGTGTTTGCTCCTCACGGTTCAACGATTGCACCTCCCGGTTCGTTTAACAACGAAATCGGGCTACCCATGACAGTCCTCCAAGTTGACCGTGAAACGCGCTACTTGATCCTTGAGATGGGTGCCAGGGGACTGGGTCACATTCGTACTCTGACCGAGATCGCGCGACCCAATATTGGCGTGGTGCTCAACGTTGGTTCGGCTCATGCCGGTGAGTTCGGGTCCATAGAGGGGACTCAGCAGGCAAAACAGGAACTGATCGAAGCACTCGGGCCGGACGGAATTGCAATACTCAATGACGATGATCCTCGTGTGAAAGCTATGGCTGAGGTAGCGCCTGGACGAGTCATCAGCTTCGGATCGTCGAGTGTCGCTGACGTTGGTGTCGCTAATGTCGACCTCGATGAGTTGGCTAGGCCCAGTTTTCAGCTAGAAATAGCGGCGCAGGTGAGTGAGCAAATGCCTGACGGAGCCTCGCTGGACATCAAACTGAAACTTGCTGGCGCACATAATGCACTGAACTCGGCTGCTGCTGCCGCGGCTGCTATCGCGGCAGGAATCGATCCAGAACAGATCGCCCAGTCACTAAATGACGCCGAGAATCTAAGTCCAGGGCGCATGAACATTCTTGAGGCGGCCGATGGGCTCACCGTGATCGACGATTCTTATAACGCCAATGTGGAATCTATGCTTGCTGGTCTCAAAGGTCTCGCCCAAGCCGGTCGTGGCCGAACGACCTGGGCTGTGCTCGGCGAGATGCGCGAACTTGGGGATGACAGTGTCATGGCGCACGATGAAGTGGGTAGGGCAGTGGTGCGACTTGGAATCGACAACTTGATTGTCGTTGGGCAGTCTGCTCGCCCCATGTTTCTGGCTGCAGCCGCGGAGGGTTTCTACAATGGAGAATCCCGTTTTGCCGATACGATCGATGACGCGGAACAGATTCTTGGCCAGCACCTTCAGTCCAATGACGTAGTGTTCGTCAAGGCATCCAGAGCCGCAGGTTTGGACCAACTGGTAACTGCGCTTTTGGAAGCGCATAACTAGATTCCACGCAGATAGACCCAGGGAGCAACAGCAGACATGATCTTCGTACTTATTTCTGGTGCGGTGGCGTTGTTAGTTGCCCTTTTTGGCACGCCAGTGCTCATGAAGTATTTGCGTAAGCATGGCTACTCGCAGGCGATCCGAGTGTCGACGGCCGATGAGCCGTACCCGGAACACGAGGCCAAACACGGCACCCCGTCAATGGGTGGTGTCGCCATCATTTTGGCTGTGGTGATCGGCTATGCGGTTTCGCATCTAGTGTCAGGTCGGGCGCCAAGCGGTTCGGTTGTTTTGGCTATGTATTTGATGCTCGGTTTGGGTCTGATCGGATTCGCGGACGACTACCTCAAGATCTTCCGTCAGCGCGCCCAGGGAATTCGGGCACGTACCAAGCTGATCGGCCAGGCGTTCTTTGCGATCTCGTTCGCTTTTTTGGCAACCAGATTCCCAGACGCCGATGGCATCACACCGGCTTCGCAGGCTATTTCGTTTGTGCGAGACACCCCGCTTGTGTTGCCAATGGTCCTGTTCCTCATTTGGATTTGGTTGCTCGTCACGGCAACGACCAATGCCGTGAACCTGACCGACGGTCTTGACGGCCTAGCAACCGGAGCCGCGGTACTCACTTTCGGCGCCTATACCGTCATCTCGATTTGGCAGTACGGCCAGAGCTGCGCGTTTGACATCTTCGCAGGTTGTTACGGCGTCAGGGACCCCCTCGACTTGGCGGTATTCGCCAGCGCCATGGCGGGAGCCTGTATCGGCTTCCTATGGTGGAATACCTCACCGGCGGCAATCTTTATGGGTGACACCGGATCGTTGGCGATCGGTGGCGCAATTGCGGCTCTCGCGATCCTGAGCCGTACCGAGCTATTGCTGATCTTCCTAGGTGGACTGTTCCTCATCATTACTTTGTCTGTGATCGGCCAAGTCGGCTCCTACAAGCTGCGAGGCAAACGGATGTTCCTCATGGCACCGCTTCATCACCACTTTGAGATGAAGGGTTGGAGTGAAGTCAAAATCGTGGTCCGATTCTGGATCATCCAAGGTGCTTGTGTTGTGCTCGGCCTCGGTCTCTTCTATGCGGAATGGGTCAAAGGGTGAAATTTCAGGGCCTCACTGTCGACGTCGTCGGACTGGGGGTAGCCGGATTCGCTTGTGCTGATGCCTTGATGCAGCACGGGGCTACGGTCAGCTTGCTCGATGAAGGTGACTCAGAGACGCTCAAAGAGCGAGCGACGATTCTGGAGATCCTTGGTGCGAGGCCTCGCATTGGACAAGCTTTGCAGCTTAGTGAAGATGCTGAACTTCTCGTGGTATCACCAGGGCTTCGTCCTAGCGCACCGATCATTGCTCAAGCCCAAGAACGCGACATACCCGTATGGGGCGAGCTTGAGCTGGCGTGGCAACTGCAAGGTGGTCTTGATGGACCCGATTGGTTGTTTGTCACCGGAACCAACGGCAAGACAACAACAACGCTCATGTTGGAGTCAATGTTGCGAGCAGGTGGTTTACGCACGGCCGCAGTTGGCAATATCGGAGTAAGCCTCGTTGAGGCGGTCAATTCCCCTGAAGAGTTCGATGTCTTTGCTATTGAGGTGGGCGCGCCGCAACTGCCGTTCTTGTATTCGGCCGAGCCGCTCGCGGTCGCGTGTTTGAACGTTGCCGACGACCACATCGATCACTTTGGATCCATGGAGGCCTACGTCGCGGCTAAGTCGCGTGCATTCACCAATACGCGAGTGGCATGTGTCTATAACGAAAACGATGAGACCACCTTGCGCATGGTGGAGGAGGCCGAAGTCATCGAGGGGGCGCGCGCGATCGGTGTCACCCGGGGGATTCCTGCGATCTCGATGCTCGGTGTTGTCGACGATATTCTGGTGGATCGTGCCTTTATTACCGACCGAGTCCGCGCTGCTCAAGAACTTGCTCCAGTTGAGGATGTTCGCCCGCCAGGAGTCCATAACGTAGAGAACGCGCTATTTGCGGCAGCCCTAGCGCGTGCAGCGGGGGTTGAGCCAGGTGCGGTAGGTCAAGGCCTACGCGACTTTGAGCCTGCACCACACCGAATTCAACATGTTCGCACCCTCGGTGGTGTGGAATATGTGGATGATTCCAAAGCCACCAACACCCATGCGGCCCAAACAAGCATCGCGGGCTATGACTCTGTCGTATGGATAGCTGGAGGCCTTGCCAAGGGCCAAGAATTCGATGATTTGGTTCAGGCGGAGCAGAATCGGCTTCGAGCCGTTGTATTACTAGGTAAAGACCGCGAAGTTATTAGGCAAGCGCTTGAGCGACACG
The DNA here is from genome assembly GCA_963169225.1 of Actinomycetota bacterium. Lineage (GTDB taxonomy): Bacteria > Actinomycetota > Actinomycetes > S36-B12 > UBA10799 > KLAP162. Next base: position 59,093 of record CAUJDH010000088.1, on the reverse strand, counting down.
CGCCTCAAGTACCCGTATTTGAGGTGTCCACGACGGAAACTAGTGCGATAGACCAAGTTGTCGAGATTGCGCGAGAACAAGCTCAAGCTGGCGACACGGTCTTGCTCGCACCTGGTTGCGCGTCGTGGGATATGTTCAAGAACTTCTCACACCGTGGCGAGGTGTTCGCAGAGGCAGTCAGGGGACTGGCCGACGAAGACTGATTTGGGTTGTTTGGGGAGGTGTCATGGGGTACGTAGACTTGCGCAAACCTAGCGTGCGCGTTGAGCATGACACTGAGCAAGATGTTCAAGTCTCCGTCGACGGAGCTTCAGACGACGCGACAGCGCGTCGGAAGCGCAAGACTTCACCCATTCGAGCCGCCATCAAGAAAGCGGTAGACCACCCGCTAGCTGATTACGGATTCCTGTTCTCCGCTATTACGATTCTCGTAGTACTCGGACTGGTTATGGTGCTCTCAGCCTCGAATGTGCTGTCATACCAACAGAACGACGGCAACGGCTACGTCATCTTCATCAAACAGGCGATCGTTGCAGCTTTAGGTTTCGGCTTGATGTTGTTCGCTTCACGACTCGATTCGCAGATTTATCGGAAGTTTGCCGGCGTCGCCATGATCGTGTCGTTCGCGCTCTTGGTGCTGGTGCTTGTTCCAGGCATCGGTTCTGGTGTCCACGGTCAGCGAAACTGGATCGAGCTTGGCGGTCCGTTCCGACTGCAACCTAGTGAGTTCGCCAAGTTCGCGATGGTGGTGTGGGCGGCCAAACTTCTCACCGACCGGCACGACAAAATTGCGGGCTGGCGTTCACTGCTCATTCCATTTGCGCCGGTCACGGGCCTTATGATCGTGCTTATCGTTCTCGAGGGTGACCTCGGTACTGCCATGATTCTCATGGCGATTATGGCCGGCATGTTGTTTGTCGCCGGTGCGCCAGCAAAGGTGTTCACCGCGATGGGCGCAATGGTATTGATCGCGATCCTCATGCTCTCTATCGCTGCGCCTTATCGAATGCAGCGATTCATGACCTGGCTTGATCCGGGAAGCGACCCCACTGGCGCGGGTTGGCAGATCATTCACGGTCACTATGCGCTGGCCACCGGGGGTTGGTGGGGCGTTGGTCTCGGCGGTAGCCGCGAAAAATGGGGATTCTTGCCAGAGGCACAGACCGACTTTATTTTGGCGGTGCTGGGCGAAGAACTCGGAATCGTTGGCACCTTGAGCACATTGGCTCTGTTCGGAACTATTACTTTCTTCGTCATTCGAATCGCGATGCGGTCTTCTGATCGTTTTATCCAGCTGGCAACTGCGGGCGTTGGGCTGTGGATTATTGCTCAGGCCCTGATGAATGTGGGCGCGGTTCTCGGTGCACTTCCTATCGCCGGTGTTCCACTACCACTCGTGTCTAATGGTGGATCGTCGCTAGCTGTGACCTTGGGTGCCTTCGGAATGATTCTGGCCTTTGCTCGTGCAGAACCGCAGGCAGCCGCCTACATCGAAGAGAAGAAAGCCGCTGAACGTCATGATCGTCGGGTACGGTTCGGAATTCCAGCACGAGAACGTAAAGAGCGGCAACGCGCTGCAGCTAAACGTGGTTGGAAGCCAAAGAGTGCGGCGTCTAAGAAGAGACGCCGCGGTGGCGAGACAACTGGGCGTGCAAAGGCTGAATCCAGGCATCCTAAGCCAGAGTCGCGACGCAGGCGTTCTCGTAGTACGAAAGCAGGAACCAGGAAGTGACAATCTTGCTGGCAGGTGGTGGAACCGCAGGCCATATTGAACCAGCTCTCAACCTTGCTGATGTCCTTGTCGCCAACGATCCCTCCCAGGAAATCCTCATGTTGGGCAGTGCACGCGGTCTTGAGGGAAAACTGGTTCCGGAACGTGGATACGAATTAGCCTTGGTCGATGCAGTACCGCTTCCGCGTAAGCCAAATGCTGACTTATTTAGGCTACCCAAACGTATGCGGGCAGCGAGAGATTCTGTCCGTGAGCTGATCGATCAGCGAGATATCGACGTGGTCGTGGGCTTCGGAGGTTACGTCTCGATTCCTGCCTATCTGGGTGCAAAGGGGCGGATCCCCATCGTGATCCATGAAGCTAATGCCAAAGCAGGCATCGCCAATAAGCTAGGGGCTCGCTATACGCCGTTCAAGGCGGAGGCCAATCCGGGATCACTCAAAGGCGCCGAGGCGTTGGGTATCCCGCTTCGACAAAGCATCGCCGAACTCGATCGTGCTGGGATTCAACAGCAAGCCAGGCACCACTGGGGGTTAGCGCTAGATCGACCAGTGCTCTTGGTGTTTGGCGGATCGCAAGGTGCCAGACGCATCAATGAGGCAATCGGCCAGCTTGTCCCTCGGATCATCAAGGCTGGTGGGCAGGTGCTCCACAGCGTGGGGATGAACAATGAGGATCAGATCGTGCCGGTCAGTAGTGAGCAAGCCCGCTACTACGTACCTCTGTCCTACATTGACCGGATGGACCTAGCCTATGCGGCTGCCGATTTTGCTGTCAGTCGTTCCGGAGCCATGACGTGCGCCGAACTTGCTGCTGTTGGGCTTCCTTCGTGCTTCATTCCCTACGCCGTGGGGAACGGTGAGCAAGCGCTTAATGCCAAGCCACTCGTTGACGCCGGAGGCGCTGTGATTCTGGACGACACTGACGTATCGGCAGACACTTTGGGCGAAATCATCGATGGTGCTTTGTTCAACCCAGCTCAGCTCAATACGATGTCAGAAGCAATGTATGGGCAAGGGGTGCGGGACGCAGGCCAGAGACTGGCCGAACTCGTCTATAAAGCTCGAGCAAGTCAAGAGGGGAGTAAGCAGTGACGAAGTCAAATCTGGCGGCAAGCGGTCCGGTGCACGTAGTGGGTATCGGTGGTGCAGGCATGTCTGGAATCGCACGGATCCTCTTAGCCCAAGGAGTTGAGGTCTCCGGTTCGGATGCCAAGGATTCTCGTCGCCTTGCTGCGCTTCAAGCGCTGGGGGCCCGGGTCGAGGTTGGACATAGTGCAGACAACCTAGGAGATGCCAAGATCGTCCTCGCGTCCACTGCAATTCCGCAAGATAACCCGGAGATCGCAGCGGCACGCGAACGCGGCCTTGAGGTGTGGCAGCGCGCCGAAGGATTGGCTGCCGTTATGGCTGATTCTCAAGGTGTGGCGGTTTCGGGTACCCACGGCAAAACCACGACCACGTCCATGCTCACTGTGGCTTTGCAGCAGTGTGGTGCGGATCCTTCATTTGTCATTGGAAGCGAGCTCAACGAGTCTGGATCGAACGCCTACTTGGGATCCGGCGACTACTTCATTGCTGAGGCAGACGAAAGCGACGGCACGTTCAAAGAGCTGGGTGCTTTCGCAGGCATCGTGACAAACGTCGAGGCAGACCATCTGGATCATTGGGGAGACTTCGAGGCTATCGAGGCAGGGTTCGACGAATTCGTTGCTGATCTTTGTTCTCGTGGGGGATTTGCTGTCATTTGCATTGATGATCCTGGCGGAGCCGCTCTCGCGGAACGCTCGCGTGCTCGCGGCTTGGACGTACGTACCTACGGTGAGTCGGAGGAAGCTGACAACCGTTTGACAGTGCTGGAACAGACTGGCCGAGGATGGCAATTCGAAGTGGCACTCAATGGGGTCAAGACGCCACCAATTCAGCTGCACGTTCCCGGTCGGCATAATGCACTCAATGCGACAGCTGCATTGGTGTGTGGGGCAGGCCTTGGATTCAACATCCAGGAGTTGGTTCGTGGTTTAGAGGCTTTCTCTGGAACCCGGCGCCGATTTGAGTTCCGTGGCGAGGTCGATGGCATATTCGTCTATGACGACTACGCACATCATCCGACTGAGATCGAGGCAACCCTCCACGCTGCCCGCGATATGGTCGGCGATGGGCGTGTGATTGTGGCGTTCCAAGCTCACCATTACTACCGCACAGCACTGTTCAGTAAGGAGTTTGGTCAGGCCTTAGGTCTAGCCGACGAAGTCGTAGTGCTCGAAGTGTTTGCGCCGGGTGAAGAACCTATTCCAGGTGCGAGTGGCCAAGTGATGGCTTCTAACGTTCCGCTTGACGCTGAGTTTGTGACTTTTGAACCGTCCTGGTCCAAAGTGCCAGCTGCGCTAGTCAGGAATGCGCGACCTGGAGATCTGATCATGACGCTTGGCGCGGGCGACATTTCGATGATGGGTCCTGAGATCCTCGATCTGCTACAGAAACGAACACAAGGTGTCGAATTCACACCATTGGGCGAGCGGGTCTAGCCATGATCACGATTCCAGACCAGCTTAAAAAGAAGCGCTACCTCGCCATCGTTGGGGGAGTGCTAGTGCTGGTCGCGGCCCTGTTTTTTGGATCGCTGTCACCGGTTGCTGCACTAAGTCAGATTGAGGTCGAAGGTACGACTGGACGTCAAGCGGACAAAGTGCGTCAGGCCGCGAACTTGGAACCTGGAACTCCGCTCGTGAAGATCAACGAGAATGAGGTTGCCGCGCGGGTTCAGGATGTGCCGACTGTAGCTTCTGTGCAGGTTTCGAGATCCTGGCCAAATACTGTTGTGATCAAGGTCGTAGAACGTAAGCCAGTAGCCAAGGTCGAAATAGGGGCTCAGGAGTGGGAGATCATCGACTCCACCGGTCAGGCGTTTCGAACCACCAAGAAGCTTCCAGACCTGCCTACTTTGGAGGCTTCGGTTAAACCGCCGTTTACCAATCACGGCCGCACAGCCGGTGCTCAGGTTTTAGGTGCTATTCCCGATTGGCTCAAAAAGCGAGTGACCACTGCTAAAGCAAATGATCCCAATGCCGTGAGGTTACTTACCGACGACAACGAGACGATTGTTTGGGGAACCGCAGAGGACTCAGAGCTCAAAGGGCAGGTCCTGCGCATCCTCTTGAAACAAAAAGGCATGTATTGGTTTGATGTGAGGAACCCTCGCCTGCCAACTGTCGCCGCGGTGGAACCGCGACCAGCTAAGCCGCCGAAAGCAAAGAAAGAGACAGACGAGAAGTGCGCGGAGGGTGCGGAGAGCACTGAGGATGTCGAGAGTACGGAGAACACAGAAAATACTGATTGCTCTCCTTCGCCAGATCCGAGCACTTCCCCTAGTGCTAGCGCAACTTCCGATCCAGCTTCGAGTGACTCAAACAGCCCCGATTCGTCTAGTCCAGAGTCAAATACGCCCCGCCGCACCGGCGAGCCGTACTTATTGCCATAACGCAATAAAAAGCGCAAAAATGCGCCTAAAAGCGCAAGAATCCTCTTTGTGAGTCAAACGCTCGTCCAGCAACTCGCGGTAAACGTTCGGTTGGATATGAAGCCGATCGACTATGCCCTTTTGTTGACCTACTTTGCTTTTGTCCTGTTCATCGGATTCATGGTCCGGCGTAAGGTCAAGTCGAGCTTGGACTTCTTCCTCAGCGGCCGATCTATACCTGCATGGATCGCGGGTTTGGCGTTTATTTCTGCGAACCTGGGAGCCATCGAGATTCTGGGTTTCGCCGCCAACGGCGCCCAGTTTGGTGCCGCCAGTGTGCACTACTACTGGATCGGTGCGATCCCAGCCATGGTTTTCCTCGGCGTGGTAATGATGCCGTTCTACTACGGATCCAAAGTACGGTCCGTTCCCGAATACCTGCGTCTGCGGTATAACAAGCCCACTCACGCACTAAATGCCGCGTCGTTTGCTCTGTCTGCAGTCTTGATCGCCGGAGTGAACCTGTACTCATTGGCTATCGTTTTGCGCGCACTTTTGGGATGGGAGTTGCCGCTGTCGGTGTGTGTGGCAGCTGCTCTGGTCCTGGCCTATGTCATTACCGGAGGTCTTACAGGTGCGATTTATAACGAGGTTCTGCAGTTCTTCGTAATCATTGTCGGCTTGATTCCGCTTGCCGTGATTGCAGTAATAGCGGTAGGTGGCCCTGGAGAGGTCATCGAACGACTCTCGAGTTATCCCACTTATTGGACTCATCCATGGGCAGGTACCGAACTCAACGCCGCTCAGCCGAACCCTATCGGCGATTGGATTGGCATCATCATGGGTCAGGCGTTCATCTTGTCCTTTGGCTACTGGACTACGAACTTCGCTGAAGTCCAGCGCGCCTTGGCTGCCAAGAATTTGAACTCAGCCCGCCGCGCACCCATCATCGGCGCATACCCCAAGATTTTTATTCCGTTTCTCGTGATTCTTCCCGGAATCTGCGCTGCACTCTTGATCCCGCAGATCGGCAAGACCGATGACCCGGACATGTCCTATACGAACGCGATCCCACTTTTGGTCGAGAACCTACTTCCCAGCGGCGTGCTCGGAGTAGCAGTAACGGGCTTGGTGGCCGCATTTATGGCCGGTATGGCAGCGAACGTATCGAGTTTCAACACAGTATTCACCTATGACATCTGGCAGACGTATATCGTCAAAGACCGTCCCGATGGCTATTACCTCAAATTTGGTCGACTCGTCACCTTGATTGGTGTCCTTATCGGCATTGCCACTGCGTTTATAGCTTCGGCATTTAACAACATCAATGAGTATCTGCAGACCCTATTTTCCTTCTTTCAAGCGCCCGTATTCATCACCTTCATCCTTGGCATGTTCTGGCGTCGGATGACTCCATGGGCGGGATTCTGGGGTCTACTGTCAGGTACCTCGGCGGCGGCTTGCGTATGGGTCTACGCACTAGTAAACCCGGACCTCTTCCGTTCCTCATTTCAACAGGCCATGTGGATGGGAATCGTAGCTGCTGCGGCCGACCTGATTGTCTCGGTCGTCGTCACCAAGTTCACTGAACCTAAGAAGCTGTCCGAGCTGACGGGTCTCGTCAAGGGCATGGAGAACCCGCTTGAAGAGAGCGATGAAGGTGGCGTAGAACCTTGGTACAAACGTCCAGTCGTGTTGGGTGCCGGAGCTATTGGTTTAGCAATGGCCATGTACATACCATTCATGTTCATATAGGTGGGAGCACAGATGAATCAACAAACTGATACCGAAGATACACATGTAGAAGAACCTGTGCGCATGACCATGACTGAAGCGCGGCTGCTCGACCTGCGTACTTATATCGCTGCTCTCATGCTGATTTTCGGCATTGTTGTCACAGGGATGGGGATCGTGGTCGGGGAAGCGGACGTAGCCAAGTCCGTAAATGTCAATATCAATCTGTGGGCGGGAATCGGAATGCTAGTAGTTGCGGCATTCTTTACTACTTGGGCCCTGGTAAAGCCTCCAGTTCCGCTTGGTTCAGAACCTGAAACAGAAGCCTAAACCTCAACTTGACGCTTAGGTGAGTTCGAGAAAAGTTGCTACCAATTCGGCCAAGTTGCTTGCTGACGTTGATAGACCACTCTAATGTTTCTTTTGTCGGTGGGAAGCCGTGATCTAAGTCTCAAGTAGAGCTTGACTCTAATTGAGTGATGGGGGTTCCGGCTTTCTCTCGACCTTCCCCAAACGTTCAGGTCACTGTGGCGAACCTGTTTGAAGCAAGTCGTCCCAGCGATACAGCGCCCGAATGGGCAAGACAACCGAAGTGCCCATTCCCGGGCAGAAACTTAACGAGAGGACTACTCGTGGCAGCCCCGCAGAATTACCTAGCAGTTATCAAAGTCGTTGGTGTCGGTGGCGGCGGAGTTAACGCCGTCAACCGCATGATCGAAATCGGACTCAAGGGCGTTGAATTCATCGCCATCAACACTGATGCTCAGCAGCTCCTTATGAGCGATGCTGATGTCAAGCTCGACATCGGACGTGAACTAACTCGCGGTCTCGGTGCTGGCGCAGATCCCGAGGTTGGCCGTCGTGCAGCTGAGGATCATCAGAACGAGATCGAAGAGGTGCTTCGCGGTGCCGACATGGTCTTCGTTACAGCTGGCGAGGGAGGCGGAACCGGAACCGGTGCAGCCCCAGTAGTTGCCAAGATTGCTCGCACCCTCGGTGCGCTGACGATCGGTGTCGTCACCCGTCCATTCGGTTTCGAAGGTCGTCGTCGTGGAACCCAGGCCGAGAGCGGCATCGAGTCACTTCGCGAAGAGGTCGACACTCTCATCGTCATCCCGAACGATCGTCTGCTCTCGTTGACCGATCGCAACATCTCGATGATCGATGCCTTCCGTCAGGCCGATCACATCCTCCTGCAGGGTGTATCCGGTATCACCGACCTGATCACTACACCTGGTCTGATCAACCTTGACTTCGCAGATGTCAAGAGCGTTATGGGTAACGCCGGATCAGCCCTCATGGGTATCGGTTCAGCTCGTGGCGAAGATCGTTCGATGGGTGCCGCAGAGATGGCTATCAACTCGCCATTGCTCGAGGCAAGCATCGAGGGCGCTCGTGGCGTTCTGATCTCGGTTGCCGGTGGCTCCGATGTCGGTCTCTTCGAGATCAACGAAGCCGCTCGTATGGTCGCCGAGGCTGTTCACCCAGAGGCCAACATCATCTTCGGTACCGTCATCGACGACACCTTGGGTGACGAGGTTCGCGTCACGGTGATCGCCGCTGGATTTGACGGTGGAACACCACAGCCACGCAAGACCACTGCAACCGGTCGCGCACTGCTGGGCAAGCCAGGTTTGACTGCCGAGAAGCCAGCCACCCAGGCCACTGAGGTCAAGGTTGAGGCTGAGAAGTTCGAGAGGGTGACCGAGTCGGTTTCCGCAGGCGCACCCGCCACGATCGATCTCACCTCATCTGAGCGCAAGGCTGAGGTTGGCCGTCCGCTGTCGCCAACCTCACGCACCATTGCGTTTGACGAGCCAGCAGGTCGTCAAGAGGACCTCGACGTTCCTGACTTCCTCAAGTAAGGCAAGTAGGAGCAAAGATCTCTCACATAAGCGGTCAGTGGCGCTCGGGCTATACAGCCCAATGGGCGTTCACTGACCGTTTTTGTGTTGCCTTCAATCAAGACGGTCCGGTTACATTGGACGGAGCGCCCAATCAGGGTGATAGTCGTCCCCCTTTTGACACTCTGAATCTGGCTACTCATGTGGGGGATGACCATTCACAGGTCGAACAGAATCGCTCCGTGCTTGTGCAAGCGATCGGTGGTGCGCAAGCTGGCCTGGTTGCAATCGGTGCCGCGCACAGCGCCAATGTCGCCTGTGTCGAAACATCTGAGGAAGGTGTTATTGAGGGAGTCGACGGGCTTGTCACCACGGTTCCTGATTTGGCTTTACTGGGACTCGGAGCGGATTGCGCTGTTGTGACGTTCGCTGATATCGAGTCTGGAGTTGTCGCTATTGCACACTCTGGCTGGCAGGGTCTAGTCAAAGGCATTCTGTCGGCCTCGGTGCACCAGATGTGTAGCCAAGGAGCTGCCCCCGAGTCGATTCAGGCACATATAGGACCCAGTATCTGCGGACAGTGCTACGAGGTGGACTCAGAGAGGGCTGCCCAAGTAGCGGCTGTGGCCCCTAGTGCGGTGTTCGAGAGCCGCGGCAAATACGGCATCGACATCGCTCTAGGAGCCGTATCGCAGCTGTCAGAACTGGGTGTTGTGGCGATATCGTCGGGGGAGTGCACCAGTGAATCCACCCGCCACTTCTCGTATCGACGTGATGGGACAACCGGACGCCAGGGTGCTGCGATTGTGCTGAGGAAGGCACCAGCATGATAGAAGCTATGAACGACCTTGAGCGTCAGAATGATGACCGCAGTGCTGAACTCGCAGACAACTTGAACGCGATTCGTGACCAGATCAAGGTCGCGGCACAAGCGATAGGTCGGGATCCGAGTGAAGTGTCGCTCACTGTGGTCACCAAGACGTATCCGGTTGATGATGTGGTCCGGCTTTACCGTTTGGGAGTCAAAGACTTTGCCGAGAACCGTGATCAAGAAGCAGCTCCAAAAGCGGCAACATTCGCTGAGTTCGCCGATGCGGGCGACGATGTCACATGGCACTTTGTGGGTCAGGCTCAGACCAACAAAACAAACTCAATTGTTAGGTACGCGAGAGTCGTTGAGTCCGTTGATCGGCCCAAGCTGGCGAGGGCTCTTGATAAGTCGGCTACTAACAAAGGCATCGATGCTATTAGTTGTCTGATTCAAGTCAATTTGGACCCAGATGCACCCCAAGACCGGGGAGGCGCGCAACCAGATTCTGTGTCTGAACTGGCCGATGTTATTGCTCAGTCGGACTCGCTAAATCTGGGTGGCGTCATGGCGGTAGCGCCGTTGGGTGCAGATCCGGCACAGTCGTTCGAAAAGCTTGCCAAGATTCACCAAAAGTTGCTGCAGAATCACCCAGAAGCAGGCATGATGTCAGCAGGGATGAGTTCAGATTTTGAACTTGCAATCAAGTTCGGAGCAACACACGTTCGGCTTGGCGCGGCGGTGCTAGGGCAACGTGAATCCCTCAGGTAACCTCAAACTTGAACGACAAAAATAGACGGTCTATACCGAGCGAAACAACGTAAGAAAAGTTCTAAGGGGAATTCAGATGGCGGGAACAATGAAGAAGATGGCGGTCTACCTCGGCCTTGTTGAGGATGACCGATACGACGACTTTTACGATGACTTCGAGTCGGATTACGATGAGGCACCCGCTTCCCGTGAAAAGGCAGAAGAGTCATCCCGTCCACTTCGCTCCTACGAGCGTCCAAGTAGTCCAGCCCAGGGCAATGACTATGTCAGCGTGAGCGAGCGTGCTCCACGCGAGCCAGCTGCAGCGTCGCGTGATTGGCGCAACGAGACCACTGTCTTGGATGCCGTTCCTGCTGCAGGTGCACATCCAGCCGCGAGCCGCCCACGTTCGCGTGCCGCTGGTCGCGACGCAGACCCTAAGCGCATCACTACCCTTCAGCCGCAGTCCTACAACGATGCTCGTCGCATCGGTGAGGAATTCCGCGGTGGCGTTCCCGTGATCATGGATCTGACCGAGCTTGACGATGCAGACGCCAAGCGTCTCGTTGACTTTGCTGCAGGCTTGGTCTTTGGTGTTCGCGGTTCCATCGAGCGTGTGAGCAATAAGGTGTTCATGCTGACTCCAGCTGATCTCGAGGTAAGTGCTGAAGATGCACGTGCTCGCCTCCGCGACAGCATGGCCGCACGCGCCTAAGACTCTAAGCAAGCAGGGTTTCAGCGTTGACCGGAGTGGGCGAGATCTTAGCCACGATTCTGTGGCTCTACTTCTTGGTTCTGCTAGCACGCTTCGTGATTGATTTGGTGCAGTTACTTTCCCCTGACTGGAAACCAAAAGGTCCGATCCTGGTTATAGCCGAGGTTGTCTACACCTTGACTGATCCGCCGCTGAAGTTTCTGCGCAGGATCATTCCACCGCTGAAGATTGGCTCGATTGCACTCGACTTATCGTTCCTGGTGTTGATCCTTGGGATCCAAGTGCTGATTGCGGTAGCACTAGCGCTCCCGATTTAGGGATCTTGCTAGGCAGCTATTGACGCTCGAGGGTATAGCTGAAGTTCAGATTCTCGGACGACTGTGCCAGGTCGACCGCGGAGTCGACCTCTTCGACAGAGGTAGCCAACACATCATCAGCAATTGAGCCGCCGTGATTGGCCATAGCTGCACGCACCTGGTCATTGGAAGAACTCCAGGTGATCGAGATTCGGTCGGTGACTTCGAACCCGTTGTTCTTTCGCGCTTCTTGAACCTCACGAACAAGATCACGTGCGACACCCAGCTGCGCAAGTTCGTCGTTGATCTCAAGGTCGAGAGCTACGGCTTCGCCCGACTCTTGGGCGACGGCCCAACCCTCCTTGGGTGATTCAGTGATACTGACATCCTCAGGAGTGATTTGGTGGTCGGCTCCATCGACGGCTACTTCAGCTGCTCCGTGCGCACGAAGCTTGTCTGCCAACTCGGCTGGATCTGCCTCCGTGATTGCCTTGGCCACCAACGGAGTCTGCTTGGCGAAGCGCTTGCCAAGTTCGCGGAAGTTCGGCTTCACGGTAATACTCAGTAGCTCGGAGTCCGAGACATCCAACGGCTCGAGTGCGAGAACGTTGAGTTCGGATTTGGTCTCTTCCACCAAATCTTGCGGAAGCTTCTGCCATCCGGCAGCTGAGATTAATGCTCGACCCAAGGGTTGGCGCGTCTTGACTTGGGATTCGGAGCGGGCTGTGCGACCAAGGTCAACTACACGCCTGACCAGATCAACCTGAGTGAGTAAGTCTCTGTCAAGCAGTCGGGCGTCCGCTTCAGGCCAGGTGGCCATATGAACCGAAGGAGGCAGCGAAGGATCAGTCGAGTGGAACAGATCTGACCACACGCGTTCGGTAATGAACGGAGTGAGCGGTGCCATCAACAATGTCAGTGTTGTCATACATTCATGAAGCGTGGCGAGCGCATTCGGTTCGCCATCCCAGAAGCGTCGGCGGGAACGGCGAACGTACCAATTCGACAAGTCATCGACGTAGTCAGTTAGCAGCCGACCGACAGACTGAGTGTTGAACTCATCCATGGCAGAGGTTACGTCAATGATCAGTTGGTTGGTCAATGCCAGTGCCCAACGGTCGAGTGACTGACGTTCGCTAGGCGCAGCGGCGCCTGAATTCAAAGGATCAAATTCGGCAATTCGTCCGTAGAGCGACAGGAACGACGCCGTATTCCAGTAGGTAAGAAGTGTCTTGCGCACCGTCTCGACGATTGCTTGATGACCAAGGCGGCGCGCCTGCCAAGCAGAACCTGAGGCCACCATGAACCAACGCAAGGCATCGGCTCCGTGGTCTTCCATCAGAGGAATCGGTTCGAGCACATTTCCTTTGTGCTTAGACATCTTCTCGCCTTTTTCGTCAAGGATGTGTCCTAGGCACAGAACGTTCTTATAGGGCGACGCCCCATTCGCTAGTTCACCAACAGCTAGCAGCGTGTAGAACCAGCCGCGTGTTTGGTCGATTGCCTCGCAAATAAAGTCTGCGGGATAACTGGTCTCAAATTCTTCGACGTTATTGCGCGGATAGCCGAATTGAGCAAAGGGCATTGCACCGGAGTCGTACCAGCAGTCGATGACCTCGGGTACTCGATTGGCTGTCTCGCCACATTCAGCGCACGCGATGGTGATGTCGTCGACAAACGGGCGGTGTGGGTCAGTGGTCGATACGTCAGTGCCTGCTAGCTGGCTAAGTTCCTCCATCGAGCCAACTGCTGTGAGATGACCTTCAGGACAGCGCCAGATTGGCAGGGGAGTTCCCCAGTAGCGATTGCGCGAGAGCGCCCAGTCGATGTTGTTGTTGAGCCAGTCACCAAAGCGTCCGTGTTTGATGGTCTCCGGGAACCAGTTGGTCTTCTCGTTCTCGGCGATCAGTCGGTCTTTGATCTGTGTAGTGCGGATGTACCACGATGGTTGTGCGTAGTACATGAGCGGCGTATGGCAACGCCAGCAGTGAGGATAGGAGTGTTCGTATTCACGTAGCCGGAACATCTTTCCGCGAGACTCAAGATCCTCAACCAGGGTGGCATCGGCATCCTTGAAGAATTTTCCTGCGACTAGCGGAACGTCAGATTTGAAGGTGCCATCGGCGGCAATGGGGTTCACCACCGGCAGTCCGTACTCTCGGCAAGCTGCAAGGTCATCAGCACCGAATGCTGGCGCCTGATGAACCAGTCCGGTTCCATCATCGATCGTGACGTAGTCGGCGAGCAACACGAAGTGCGAGTCAGGAATTTCGATCAAGTCGAATGGCCGCTCATATTGGGCTCGTTCAAGTTCGGTGCCAGGGAAGGTTTCAAGGATCTCAGAACCATCACCGAGCACTTGTTCGACCAAATTGGTTGCGACTACATACGTCTCGTCCGAATCTTGTTGACGAACGACTGCGTATTCAGCCTCAGGATTCACCGCCACGGCCGTATTAGAAACCAAGGTCCATGGCGTGGTCGTCCACACCAGCATGGTCGCGCCAGGATGGCGCTCCACCACTGCACCCGAAGTCAGCGGGAATCGTACATAGATCGAGGGATCGACGATATCCTCGTATCCCTGAGCCACCTCGTGATCAGAAAGACCAGTTCCGCACCTAGGGCAGTAAGGCGCAACACGTTGGTCCTCGACCAGTAGACCTGCATCAAAGATCTTCTTCAGTGACCACCACACGCTTTGGATGTAGTCAGCATCCATGGTCCAGTAGGCCGAATCCATATCAACCCAGTAGCCCATACGACGAGTCATCTCTTCAAACTCGTCCACATGGCTGAGTACCGATTCGCGACATTTTTCGTTGAATTCGGCGATTCCGTATTCTTCGATATCTGGCTTACCGTTGAATCCAAGCTGCTTTTCTACTGCTAGCTCGACTGGCAAACCATGACAATCCCAGCCAGCTTTACGGGGCACAAAGTGACCCTGCATGGTCTTGTAGCGGGGGAATACGTCTTTGAAAACTCGAGCTTCTACGTGGTGGGCGCCTGGGTTTCCGTTGGCGGTCGGGGGGCCTTCGTAGAAGACCCATTTGGGTTTGCCTTCGCTCTGAGTCAGAGTTTTGCCGAAAATGTCGTTTTGTTCCCAAAATTCCAGGACTTCACGCTCCATTTGGGGCAGGTCAATCTTTGGTGCCACCAAGCGGTACGACGAGGTCGAATCTAGGCTGGGTTCGGGGTCACGGACGGGTTCAGACACACCATGAGTTTACCGATGTCGAACAAATAGAGGTGTATGTCGGGTTGATTCTTTGTTCCGTGGGCCATAATGTCCAGGCAACACCAATAAGACTGGAGAACAAATGCCTGCCAAGAAGAGCACCTCATCCTCGGCCGCTAGCGCTAAGTGGACGAAGACCGAGCTCAATGCGATCAAGAAGGAGCTGCAGGAAGAGTACGAGCGTCTCCAAGAAGAACTCGCGACTACCGAATCGGATATCGCTCAACTTGTGAGTGACTCGGGCGATGGCGCCGGTGATGACGTAGCGGATGCGGGCAGCAAGACGTTTGAGCGTGAGCAAGAGATGTCAATTGCCGACAATGCGCGTGACCTTATGGACCAAGTCGAGAAGGCCTTAGCCAAAATCGATGATGGTAGTTATGGCATCTGCGAGTCTTGTGGTGGGGCAATTGTCAAAGCGCGTTTGCGTGCATTCCCGCGTGCGACCCTGTGCATCAAATGCAAGGAACGCGAAGAGCGTATGTAGTTGGCTCCGCCTGTGCTGAACAACAACATGGCGTAGTCTCGTAACGTGAGTGACCAGGTTTCTGTCAGCGATAGCGGGCAAATGAGTAAAACCTGGCAAGGCATTCCTTATGTCGCTATTACTTTCGGTCTGGCAGTGGTCGTTCTATTTCTCGATCAGATCGGCAAATTGATCGCAGTCACCTTTCTTGAGGGGCGACCACCGATCCAAATTGTCGGGCAATTCCTTCAACTCAATTTCATCCGTAATCCAGGTGCAGCTTTCTCTATCGGCACCGGTATGACCATCGTGTTCAGCCTCGTGGCTTGTGCTGTGGTCATTGTGATCGTGCGATCTGCGAGGAAGTTGGGTTCGTTGGGCTGGGCACTTGCCCTAGGTGGTCTGCTCGGTGGAGCACTGGGTAACCTCACGGATCGAATCTTCCGCTCGCCGGGGATCTTTCGTGGGCACGTCGTGGACTACATTCAGATGCCGCCTTTTGGGATTTTCAATGTGGCCGATATTGCCATCACTTTCTCAGCGATAGGGATTGTGATCCTGGCGGTTCGTGGCATTCACTTGGACGGAACCCGAGGCGGCACAAATGAGTGAGCACACCGTTCCGGAAGAGACTGTGATGGAGGAGCACGTCGTCGAGTCTGACCTCGCAGGCGAACGTCTGGATGTCGCTCTTTCTAGGCTTTTGGGGATCTCGCGCACTCAAGCCGCCAATGTGATTGGCGATCAACGGGTACTTGTCGACGGCAAAGTGGGCAAGCGTTCTGAAGTCCTCAAACGTGAGGCAGTCGTGCAGGTTTTGGTGGAGCTTGAAGCGGCTGACGAAGACGCCGAATTAGAAGCGGTTCCAGAACTTGAATTGCCAATCCTGTTTCAAGACGAGGACATTGTTGTCGTCGATAAGCCAGTCGGAATGGCAGCGCATGCGAGCCCAGGTTGGCGCGGTCCAACTGTTACTGGCGCGTTATCGCTAGCTGGGATTCGAGTAGCTGGAATCGGTGCCGCCGAGCGTGAGGGAATCGTGCACCGACTAGATGTTGGAACCAGCGGACTCATGGTGGTAGCAAAATCAGACCGGGCCTACAGCTCACTCAAAGAGCAGTTCCGATCTCGTGAGGTCGAGAAGAAGTACCACGCGCTTGTGCAGGGTCACCCTGAACCAAGTGCGGGCACGATCGACGCACCTATTGGCAGGCATCCTGACCATGACTATCGGTTCGCGGTTGTCAACGATGGCAAAGCTAGCATCACTCACTACGAGACGCTTGAGGCGTTTGCTTATGCCTCGCTCTTGGACATTCATTTGGAGACGGGTCGGACCCACCAGATTCGGGTGCATATGTCGGCGACCAAGCACCCTTGTTGTGGTGACCTGACTTATGGTGCCGACCCCGTATTGGCTAAAAGACTCCGTCTGGAACGCCAATGGCTGCACGCGGTTGAGTTGGGTTTCAGACATCCTGGAACTGATGAATGGGTGAGTTTCAGTAGCGACTATCCCGCTGACCTAGTGCAGTCTCTGGAGACACTGCGCGAAGGACTGTAGTTTCTGCGCAAAGAATTCCATCCGCGGGGTTAGGCTGGAATCTCGCAATTTGTGGGGCAGGTAATTGGGGAGGAGGATTCAGTTTCGATGGCAACGTCTAATGCAAAAGACCAATTTGTGCATTTGCACGTCCACACTGAATATTCCATGCTCGATGGCGCCGCGCGCCTAGGCGATCTGTTCGACGAGGCTGCGCGATTGGGAATGCCTGCGGTTGCCATGACCGACCATGGCAACTTGTACGGGGCCTATGACTTTTGGAAACGCGGCAAAGATTCCGGTGTCAAAGCAATCATTGGAATGGAAGGCTACTACGCGCCTCAAGGTCGGCACGAGCGTTCAAGGTTCGATTTCGGTGGTGGTTACGACGAAGGAACCAATGAGATTGGTGAATCCGGCGGCAACATCGGTCGCGAGGCCTACACCCACATGACGCTGCTCTCGGAGACAACCGAGGGTATGCACAACCTGTTTCGGCTATCAAGCCTGGCGAGCTTAGAGGGCTTCTACCACAAACCGCGATTCGACCGAGAGTTGTTGCAGCAGTACGGCAAAGGCATCATCGCGACAACTGGTTGCCCTTCGGGCGAGGTGAATCGATGGTTGCTTGCAGGAAACTACGACCGGGCTCGCGAAGCAGCAGCGGATTTTCGTGACATCCTCGGTCCTGACAATTTTTACTGCGAACTAATGGATCACAACATCGCTGTCGAGCGCGCCTATCGTGAAGATCTGCTCAAGATTGCCCGAGACTTGGGATTACCGCTCATCGCGACCAACGATCTGCACTATGTGCGTCAGGAAGATCACGAGTCGCACGATGTCTTGCTCTGCATTGGTACTAGGGCAACAGTCGACGACCCAAAGCGATTCCGATTTACGGGTGACCAGTTCTATCTCAAATCTGCCGAAGAGATGCGTCGCCTATGGAGTGAGCTTCCCGAAGCCTGTGACAACACTCTGGCGATCGCCGAGCGTTGCAATGTCGAGTTCAACGAAGGCGCGGATCTCATGCCTGTGTTCCCGGTTCCGGCCGGTGAGTCAGAGGAGAGTTGGCTTGTCAAAGAAGTTGAGCGTGGGCTGAATCGACGGTTCAACAACGAAGTGCCTGAAGAGCACCGCAAACAAGCGGCCTACGAGGTCGATGTTATGTGCAAGATGGGTTTCCCGGGCTACTTCTTGGTGACCGCCGACTTGGTGCAGTACGCGCATGATCAAGGAATTCGGGTGGGTCCAGGCCGTGGCTCTGCGGCTGGATCACTGGTTGCTTATGCACTTGGCATTACTGAACTTGATCCGATCCGACACGGTCTACTTTTTGAGCGGTTCTTGAATCCCGAGCGAATCTCGATGCCAGATATCGATATGGACTTCGATGAGCGCCGCCGAAGCGACATGATTCGCTACGCAACCGAGAAGTATGGTTCAGACCACGTTGCCCAGATCGTTACTTACGGTTCGATCAAGGCAAAGGCTGCAATCAAAGACTCGGCTAGGGCACTCAATATGCCTTATGCGCTCGGAGACAAGATCAACAAAGCTATGCCGGCAGCGGTGATGGGTAAAGATGTGCCGCTAAACGAGCTCTTTAATAAAGAGCACGCAAGGTACAAAGAGGGCAGTGAGTTCCGAGCTCTCTACGAAGCTGAGTCGGATGTTCGGCAAGTGGTCGATACTGCCAAGGGGATTGAGGGACTTAAACGCCAGCCAGGTGTTCACGCGGCTGGCGTGATCCTCTGTAAAGAACCATTGCTTGATGTTGTTCCTATTTGGCGTCGTGAACAAGATGGTTCCGTTATTACTCAGTTCGATATGGGTGCATGCGAGAACCTCGGCCTACTCAAGATGGACTTCCTCGGTCTTCGCAACCTCACGGTATTGGACGATTGTCTAGAGGCGATCAAGATCAACACCGGTAAGGACATTGTTCTTGAGGATCTGCCACTTGAGGATGAGCCGACTTATGAGCTGCTCTCACGTGGTGACACTCTAGGGGTTTTTCAGCTTGACGGTGGACCGATGCGAGCTTTGCTCAAATCTATGGCTCCAGACAACTTCGAAGACATTTCTGCTGTGCTGGCGCTGTATCGCCCGGGTCCGATGGGCGCTAACGCTCACAATGACTATGCGGACCGAAAGAACGGTCGCAAGCCAGTTGAACCTATTCATCCCGAACTTGCCGAACCGCTAGACGAGATCTTGGGTGACACCTACGGCTTGATCGTGTACCAAGAGCAGGTCATGGCTATTGCGCAGGTCTTGGCTGGATATTCGCTCGGTAGTGCAGATTTGCTCCGCCGAGCCATGGGTAAGAAAAAGAAAGAGATCCTGGACAAGGAATACATTCCGTTCCGAGGCGGCATGATTGCCAATGGCTACTCTGAAGACGCCGTCCAGACACTGTGGAAGATCCTCGTTCCGTTCTCGGACTATGCCTTCAATAAAGCGCATACGGCGGGCTATGGACTTGTTTCATACTGGACTGCGTACCTCAAGGCCAACTATCCGGCAGAGTTCATGGCGGCACTGCTAACCAGTACTAAGGATGACAAAGACAAGAGCGCGATCTACCTCAACGAATGCCGACGTATGGGCATCCAGGTACTCCAACCGGACGTCAACGAGTCGCAAGCCAACTTCGCGGCAACTGGCGACAAGATCCGTTTCGGTATGACTGCTGTGCGCAATGTGGGTGCGAATGTGGTCGAGTCAATTGTTCAGACTCGAGAATCTAAAGGCGCTTTCGTCGACTTTAAAGACTTCCTCGACAAGATCGAGATTGCAGCCTGCAATAAGCGGGTGATTGAATCCCTCATCAAGGCTGGTGCCTTTGATTCGTTTGGGGTGTCGCGCCGGGCTCTTTCAGACATTCATATTGAGGCTGTTGAGTCCATGACGGATCTCAAACGCTCCCAGGCAGCTGGCCAGTTCGACCTATTCGGTGGAGATTCGGGTGCAGCCGAAGACGGCGAGCTTGGACTAGGCATCACCATTGATACTCAGGCATCTGAATGGCCCAAGAGTGTGCTCTTGGCCAATGAGCGAGACATGCTCGGACTCTATGTATCGGATCACCCGCTCAATGGTGTTGAAGTAGCTCTAAGAAGTGCAGTGGAGCAGCCGATCTCATCATTGCTTGGCGATGATGTCGAGAGCGGACGGATGTTCAAGATTGGCGGCTTGATCACCTCTGTGCAGCGCAAGGTCACTAAGCGCGGCGACCAATGGGCAATGGTTGAGCTTGAAGACCTGGATTCTCGCGTCAACATCATGGTGTTTCCCAAGGCCTACCAAAAAGTCGGTATGAATCTGCGTGAGGACGCGGTCGTACTGGTCAAGGGTCGTCTAGACAAGAGTGAGGACGAAGAAACCAAGTTCATCGCCCAAGAGGTTTCTCCGCTGGATCTGGAGCAAACCCGTCACCAGGGACCAGTGGTCATCAATCTGACCTCTAGTCGCGTTGTGGGTCCGGTGGTGGATGAACTCAAAGGCGTGCTGTCGACTCATCCAGGTGTGGCAGAGGTGCAGCTGAAGGTCAATAACAGTGGCAAGATCACAACAGTAAGATTGCCTGACCAGCTGCGCGTAAGTCCGACACCGTCCCTGTTCGCTGATCTCAAAGCGTTATTGGGGCCAGCTTGTTTGCCGACTACAAGCTCTAACGAGTCTCATGTCTAGTACGGAGACTGAAACCTCACCTAGGCGCAGGTTTTTTCTAGAAGTCTTCTACCTGTCGCAACTGGGAATCTTCTTAGGTGCCATTGCTGGCATCGTGTGGGGTTATGGTGCACCACGGTCGCAAATTACCGGTGTCGAAGGGGACAGAGTGTCGTTCGACCCCATGTCCAGTGCACCCATCGGTGCAGACATGCTGTTTATGCTGATCGCATTCTTGTGCGCCTTGATTCTCGTCTTCGTGGTCTACAAGATTGCGTTCGTTAATCCGCTTCCGACCCTTTTTGGCGTTCTGATTGGGTCGGCATTAGGTACTCTCGCGATGTACCTCATCGGGTCGTTTTTGGGAAATATGGGAAATTCAGACCCAACTCAGCTCGCAGTCGGTGAAACCACTGATGCCGCGCTCGAGATCAATGCCACAGGGGTGTTCTTCGTATGGCCGTTCTGGGCTGCCGTGTTAGTCGCACTTATTTGCTGGCGTAAATCACGTGGCTTGAGTAAGGAACTCAAAAAAATTCCGGCATACCCGCCTGTACCTCATGCCTAGGAGTAGAACCGAGCAATCGGAGCAGTGCGAGCATGTAGCAAGTCGATGAGATCGGTGGGTGATACTTCGACTTCGAATCCGTGTCTTCCAGCTGAAATGAAAATTGTTTTGAAATCCAGGGCGGACGTGTCGATCACGGTAGCCCGCTTCTTCTTGAATCCCAACGGGCTAACGGCGTCGAGTTCGTAGCCAGTGATCTTGGCGACTCTGGCCTCGTCAGCCGCCGTCGCACCAGAAGCGCCAACCGCTGCTGCCAAGACCTCGTAGTCGAGTTCGGCTGACACAGGCAAGATTGCGACGATGGTCTTCTTATCTGCGCGAGCTAGCACCGTGCTGTATACCCGGTCTCGCGATACGCCAATACCATCGGCTGCTTCAGCGCCAAATGAGGTGGCCTCGTCATCGGACTCATAGTTGTGAATAACGAACGCACAGTTAGCTTCTTTGAGGATTCTTGTCGCCGGAGTGTCGACACTGCGCTTCTTGGCCATACCTGAACGTTAGCTTTCTTGACGTTTCTGTGCATAGCGAGCCTGTGGAGTTTCACCTTGCGTTCATCAAACGTACGATAGAAGCGTGATTCGCACAGTTGATCTAACCTCGAAGCCAACTTTGGTTGCTTCCGATTTGCCGCGCCCCGATATCAGCGTAGACAGCGCTGAGGAGGCCGTGTCTGCGATTATCGAGTCGGTGAGACAGCGCGGGGCTGCGGCAGTTCTTGAGTTGGGTGAGCAATTCGACAGAGTGCGACCCGCGACCTTACGTGTTCCCCAAGAGGTGATCGATGAAGCCGTCGCGTCTTTGGATCCTGAAATCCGCGCTGCGCTGGATGTTGCCATCAGCAGGGTGCGACAAGTTCATTCTCAGCAACTCCCAACCGATCACTCAACTGAGTTTGGTGCAGGGGGTCGAGTTACCGGCAAACACGTTCCTGTTGACCGAGTGGGTCTCTACGTTCCAGGCGGTGCTGCCGTGTACCCGAGCAGCGTAGTGATGAACGTGGTGCCCGCCCAGATCGCTGGAGTCGGTTCCATTGCCGTCGCATCGCCACCGCAGCCAGATAATGGCGGTTGGCCGCACCCGACGATTCTTGCGGCAGCGGGAATTCTCGGTGTCGAGGAGGTTTATGCGACCGGTGGTGCTCAAGCAATTGCCTGGTTGGCCTTGGGATCGAGCGGAGTGACCGAGCCTGCTCCTGACGAGTTCGGTGTTCCTGTCAACGTTGTTACGGGGCCAGGCAATCTCTATGTGGCGACGGCGAAGCGACTGCTTCAAGGTGAGGTCGGCATAGACTCGGAGGCGGGCCCCACAGAGATCATGATCATTGCTGACGATTCGGCGAATCCCGAGTTCGTGGCTGCCGATTTAATTAGTCAGGCTGAACACGACGAACTCGCGTCAGCCGTACTCGTGACTGATTCAAAAGAACTCGCCGAGAAAGTAAGTGCCGCAGTTGAGGCTCAAGTTGCTCAGACTAAACACCAGGAGCGTGTCACTGCTTCACTTAGTGGCCAGCAGAGCGCCATCGTAATGGTGCGTGACCTCGATCAGGCAGTCGAATTGGCCAATCTCTACGGAGCAGAGCACCTCGAGATTCAGGTCGTAAACGCTGCCGAGCTAGCAGGTCAGATCCGTAACGCTGGAGCGGTGTTCGTTGGTTCGTTCGCGCCGGTGTCTCTAGGCGACTACTGTGCGGGCTCCAACCACGTTCTGCCAACCATGGGATGCGCCTGTCACTCCTCAGGACTGAATGTGGGGCACTTCATCAAGCTTGTGCAGTTCATCGACTACGACAAGACTGCGTTGCAGGAGGTGGCCCCGGTTGTGGAAACTCTGGCTGAGGCAGAAGATTTGCCTGCGCACGCTCGTGCAGTGTCGATCCGATTCTCAGATTCGGGAGAGTCGTTGTGAGCATTGACCCAAATGACTTACCGATCCGCGAAGACCTGAAGGGTGTGGCCGAGTACGGCGCACCTATGTTGGATGTCGCCGTTCAGATCAACACTAACGAGAATCCGTCTCCGCCAGCAGAAGAATTGGTGGCGGAAATTAGTGAGCTTGTAGCCCAGGCTGCAACGACCTTGAACCGTTACCCAGACAGGGACGCAATCGAATTGCGTACGGCCTTGGCGGAGTACATAACGCAACAATCAGCGATTCCGGGCCAGTTGATTGAGGTAGACAACGTCTGGGTTGCCAACGGCAGCAATGAGGTCCTGCAACAGTTGCTGCAAGTTTTTGGTGGCGCGGGTCGTTTGGCGCTGGGCTTCGAGCCCACATATTCGATGCACAAGATCATTTCGCGTGGAACGCAGACTGACTACCTGTCAATTACGCGCGATGGCAATTATGGCATTCCGATTGAGGAAGCAGTCAGCGAGATTCGATCGAAGCGGCCGGCGGTCGTTTTCGTGTGCTCACCTAATAATCCGACTGGCACATCGACACCGCTTGAGGACATCGCCACAATCTACGACGCAATCGTTGAGACCGACACAGGTGTACTCATAGTCGATGAAGCTTATGTGGAGTTCTCACACCAAGACAGCGCGGTCACTCTGTTACCAAAGCGGCCACGCCTGATCGTCTCGCGAACCATGAGTAAAGCCTTCGCCTACGCCGGTGCCAGGATCGGCTACTGCGTGGCAGACCCGGCGGTGATCGAGGTCATCAAACGCGTGCGGTTGCCGTACCACCTGTCGGCAGTGACTCAAGCAGTCGGAATCGCTGCGCTTCGTCACGTTGAGGCCCAACTCCGAGCAGTGGAAGAACTCAAAGTGCAGCGCGATCGCATTTTCGAGGCAGCTAGAGTAAGTGGCTTCCAGCCAGTGCCGTCTGATGCCAACTTTGTGCTCATCGAAGGTTTCGAGGATCCAAGCTCGGCCTGGCAGACGTTGTTAGATCAAGGCATTTTGGTGCGTGATGTTGGGCTGCCTGGTTGCCTACGTGTGACAGCAGGGACAATAGAAGAGACAAGCGCGTTTGTGGATGCACTAGCAAAGCTAGCGCCGACAAACTGACGCACTACAGCGGAGGAATCATGAGCCGTACGGCAAAGATTGAGCGCACGACCAAAGAGAGCAGTGTGCTCCTGGAACTAGACATCGATGGCACTGGTCAAGTCGAGGTCGACACTGGCGTGCCGTTTTACGACCACATGATGAGCCAACTGGGCAAACACGGTGGATTCGATTTGAAGATCAAGACTGATGGCGATCTCGAGGTTGATTCACACCACACGGTCGAGGACACCTCACTAGCGTTCGGTGCCGCACTCAAAGAGGCTTTAGGTGATAAGGCCGGCATTAAACGTTTTGGTGACGCTCTAGTTCCCCTCGATGAGTCGCTTGTGCAATCGGCTGTCGACTTGTCGGGGCGCCCTTATCTGGTTCATGAAGAGCCGGAGCTAGTTGAATTGATCGGCACCTACGACACCACGTTGACGCGCCACATTTGGGAGTCAATTGTGGCATCGGCAGACATTTGTCTCCACATTCGAGTCATCACAGGTCGCAATGCTCACCACATCGTGGAGTCGCAGTTCAAGTCAGTGGCGCGGGCAATGCGAGAGGCCGTCAAGTTCGATGACTCAGTCATCGGCGTGCCGAGCACGAAAGGCACGTTGTCTGCATGAGTAGCTTTATGGCAATCTTCATGCTCTTTGTGGCGGGCCTGTTCCTCGGCGGTGTCATTTCGTTTGCACGCAATAAGCAGATCATGTTCGCAATCGGTTGCGGCATAGCTGCAGTGCTCGCTCTTGGTGGCGCTATTGCCTGGTGGGGCTAGCAAGACACCTGGCTAATCCAACGCTGAAGAAGAGGAATCCCATGGCACAACGTGTGGCGCTGCTCGACTATGGCTCGGGCAATATTCGCTCGGCTTATAAGGCGCTTGAACGGGTCGGCGCGAGCGTTGTTGTGACTTCGGACGTTGACGAGGCTTTAGAACAAGATGCTCTTGTGGTGCCAGGTGTTGGTGCCTTCGCAGCTTGTATGGCAGGACTAGAAGCTGTTGACGGTAGGCGAGTGATCGACTCTTTCCTAGAGTCCGATCGCCCTGTGCTTGGAATCTGTGTGGGGATGCAAATCCTGTTCGATCGGGGAGTCGAGCATGGCGTGGATTCACCTGGTTGCGGGTTTTTGTCAGGAGTAGTTGAGGCGCTGGAAGCTCCTGTCGTTCCGCACATGGGATGGAACACCGTGCAAGCGGACCAGAAGTCCAGACTCTTCGCAGGCATTGAGGATCAGCGCTTCTATTTCGTGCACAGTTACGGGGTCAAAGCCGACGGTATCGACCCCGGAAGATTCGCTGTGACAACTGCCAACTACGGCGAGACCTTCGTCGCCGCGATCGAATCGGGCGCGCTTGCCGCTACCCAATTCCACCCCGAGAAGTCCGGCGATGCTGGCCTACAGCTACTCACCAATTGGGTAGCTTCGATCTAAACCAGAACCCTAAGTAGACTGGATAATTGTGACCCTGGAACTTTTGCCCGCAGTTGATGTTGCCGATGCCAAAGCCGTTCGCCTCGTTCAAGGTGAAGCCGGATCCGAGACCGACTACGGTGACCCCTTACAAGCTGCGCTTGATTGGCAAAGCCAAGGCGCTGAGTGGATCCACCTGGTGGATCTCGATGCAGCCTTTGGACGTGGCGATAACCGCGAACTGCTCGCGGAAGTCGTTGGCAAACTAGATATCAAGGTTGAGATGTCTGGTGGAATCCGGGACGACGCTTCGCTTGAGGCGGCACTAGCCACCGGATGTACTCGGGTCAACATCGGCACTGCCGCGCTCGAGAATCCAGAATGGTGCTCACGCATCATCGGAGAATACGGCGACAAAGTGGCGATCGGCCTAGATGTTCGAGGCACTACGCTTGCGGCCCGAGGCTGGACTAAGGATGGCGGTGAACTTTTCGCAACGATCGACCGTCTCAACGCGGATGGATGCTCGCGATATGTGGTCACTGATGTGCGCAAAGACGGTACCTTGCAGGGCCCCAATATTCACTTGCTTCGCGAAGTGTGCCAGGCAACTAATGCGCCGGTGGTGGCAAGCGGCGGAATCGCCAAGCTCGAGGATTTGCACCAACTCGCTGAGATCGAACACGAAGGAATCGAGGGGGTCATCATCGGTAAGGCCCTCTATGCTCAGGCATTCACCTTGCCTGAGGCTTTGGCTGCAGTTGCCCCCCGAATTAATGCAATGCAATTCCCGCCGCCAGTTGAGGATGAGGCCTAGTGTCGCTTGCCCTTCGCGTTATCCCGTGCCTCGACGTTGACGAGGGTCGGGTAGTCAAGGGTGTTAACTTTGTGGACCTGCGTGATGCGGGAGATCCGGTAGAACTAGCTAAGGCTTATGACGCTGCCGGTGCCGACGAGCTTGTGTTCCTAGACATCAGTGCAAGTAGTTCTGGCCGGTCAACCACCTATGACGTGGTACGCCAAACCGCAGAGCAAGTGTTCATTCCATTGACGGTTGGCGGTGGAGTTCGCACAGTAGACGATATCGACCAACTTCTACGCGCAGGCGCAGACAAGGTGAGTATCAATACCGCGGCTATTGCCCGGCCCGAGTTTTTACGTGAAGCCGCCGAGCGATTCGGATCCCAATGCATCGTGCTGTCGGCTGATGTCCGCCGTTGCCAAGAGGGTACGACAACCCCGTCAGGTTTTGAGGTCACGACTCATGGTGGCCGCAAAGGTACAGGTATCGATGCATTTGAGTGGGTAGAGAAGGCAGTTGAACTTGGAGTTGGCGAGATCCTGCTGAATTCTATGGATGCCGACGGCACTAAAGACGGCTTCGACATCGAACTTATCCAACAGATTCGTGACAGAGTCTCGGTCCCGCTCATCGCTAGTGGGGGAGCAGGCAAGGTTGAGGACTTCCCGCGCGCTGCTGCGGCTGGCGTTGATGCGGTTCTGGCGGCAAGTGTGTTTCATTTTGGTGAGCTCAGCATCGCCCAAGTTAAAGACGCTCTACGCGAACAGGAATTTATTGTTCGTTAGACAGAGAGATCTGTCTGGCCAAAAGCCTCGATATCGGCTGGCTCGCCCTCGATTACAACGTTGGCATGCGCCTTGCGCCCAAACGAATAGAGTACGAGTTCCTGAGCCGGTCCCTTGATTCGCACCGTGCCAAGGTTCCCAGTGGAGTCCGCTGACTTGACCTGCTTTTCGCCGCCTGCGCCGTCGGTGCGCTCCACTATTACCCCGACCGGACTCTTGCGGAACATCATGCGCCCGCGTTGCTGGGTGAGTTCCCATAGGTAGTTGGAAAATGCGGGATCCAGGTCGCGTGGTTCCCAGTCGGGCTGTGCGCGTCGGACATCCTCAAGATGAACGAAATACTCCTCGGTATTGGCGATTCGGTCCGCAGTGGGAAATTTGAACGGTGACCAAATGGGTGGGCCGTTCCGGACCTTCTCGACGAGTTCCGTATAGGGGCGTTGTGAATACTGTTCCTCAACTTTGGCTGTCCAACTAGCCATGGGTGAGAAGGTGATGCCGATAGCGGCGTCAGGCCGCGACTCACGTGCCACTAGATGGCCGGCTAGTTGATGCGTATTCCAGTCTCCGCAGAGCGTAGGGGCATCAGGGCCATACTCAAGAAGCAGGTCACATAGCGACTGCCGTTCAGCTTTGGCCCAGCGGTTATCAAGAAGATCTTGTGGTGACGCCATGCTTTACAGTATCGCGCTAATCGGTGACCTGGCACAATACGGTTATGGCAAAGTCGGCGGATACTCAAGCAACTCTCTTAGAGCAAGTGGTCTTTAACGATCAA
Source organism: Actinomycetota bacterium (assembly GCA_963169225.1). GTDB lineage: Bacteria > Actinomycetota > Actinomycetes > S36-B12 > UBA10799 > KLAP162. Next base: position 31,470 of record CAUJDH010000088.1, on the reverse strand, counting down.
GGATTGGTTCCAGTCGTTGCACAAAGCGCCGCGACCGGTCGGGTGCTCATGCTTGCGTGGATGAATCGTGACGCTCTGGCCCTCACCCTCGACTCTGGGGATGCGACTTATTGGTCGCGTTCTCGCCAAGAACTCTGGGTCAAGGGTGAGACATCCGGCAATCGTCAAACAGTCAAGAGTGTCTCGGTTGATTGTGATGGTGACAGTATTCTGCTGCAAGTTGATCAACAGGGACCTGCCTGTCACACCGGTCTGGATTCTTGTTTTGACACGGCTTCGGTCGAGATCGAACAGGCCGAGAGCAATTCTGGCGAAGGTTCGTCAAATGCCTGAATCAAATCCCTATGGAGGCTTCGAGCCTACGCAAACTAGCGGTGCAGTTACCACGCTTACATTGCCAACTAGCGAAGAATTCGCTGCAGCTGCCGCACAGCGACGAGTGACTCCGGTTGTTCGTAGACTCGACACCGCTACCTCATTGCCCGGCGCTTCTCCCGTGGCTGCCTATGTCCAATTGGCGCATAATCGCCCCGGCACGTTCTTATTGGAGTCGGCGGAACATGGCCGTAAATGGTCGCGATACTCATTCGTCGGAGTTAATTGTCAAGCCATGCTCACTGAGTGCGAGGGCAAAGCTCAATGGGTTGGTGACATTCCCGCAGGCATTGACGCCAATGGCGAAGACCTAGACACTCTCGGTCAGGTACTCGATGGGTTCCATTCGACGCGTATTGAACAATTGCCACCTCTCACTTCTGGCTTAGTGGGCTATCTGGCCTATGACATCGTCCGTCGATGGGAGCGTCTACCTGTAGACACCGTCGATGACAAACAGCGGCCTGAGTTCGCGCTATTGCTGGTGTCGGATTTGGCCGTTCTCGATCACGAGGAAGGTGCGATCTACCTCGTTGCCAATGTGTTTGTGGACGCTTCCTGGAATGAATCGGAACTGGCCGCACAGTACGAATTAGCGGTCAATCGGCTCGACAGTATGGAAGCCGATTTGGCGCGAACAGTTGAAGTGCCAGAAGCCCACCTGCCAGTCACTCCAGAGCTAGGTGCTGAGCTAGAGATCCGAAGCACCGCAACTCCAGAGGGATACAAGGGAGGAGTTGAGGCTGTTCGCGAGTACATTCGTGCTGGGGATGCCTTCCAAGTGGTGTTGTCGCAGCGATTCGAATGCGACACCGATGCTGACCCCTTGGAGATCTACCGGGCTTTACGCGAACTCAATCCGAGTCCGTATATGTATCTCTTCCGGATACCCGAGCCTGATCACTTTGAGGCTTCCGGACGTGCCACAGAGGCTTTCGCTGTTGTCGGGTCGAGCCCGGAGGCTCTGGTCAAGCTTGCTGCTGGTGGCGTCATGCTGCACCCGATTGCAGGAACGAGGCCCAGGTCCAAAGATAAAGCGGAGGACGATGCGCTTGCTGAAGATCTGATGGCAGACACAAAAGAGCGGGCAGAACACCTCATGCTCGTTGATCTGGGTCGTAACGATCTTGGTCGGGTAAGCAAACCCGGTTCGGTTGAGGTCACTGAGTTTATGAACATTGAGCGTTATTCCCACGTCATGCACATCGTCTCAACGGTCGAGAGTCAGCTGCTGCCGGGACTCAACGCCTACGATCTTCTGCGTGCGACTCATCCGGCAGGAACGCTGTCTGGCGCACCGAAAGTCCGTGCAATGGAGATCATTGAAGAACTCGAATCTACCCGCCGTGGTTTGTATGCCGGTTGTGTCGGTTACTTCGACTTTGCCGGAGACATGGATGCTGCTATCGCGATTCGTACTGCCGTGGTGTCAGACGGCAAAGCATATGTGCAGGCGGGAGCTGGCCTTGTGGCCGATTCGGATCCACAGACCGAGTACGAGGAATGTCAGAACAAGGCAGCTGCCGTATTCCGGGCAATCGCTCTTGCCTCTGAACTTGAACCCACTCGGACTACGGATGACTCTGCACAAGAAACGCAAGGAGACAGCAAATGAGCCTTCTCAAATCTATGAAGGCTTCCATAGTTCTTTTGCTGGTTGGTGGCTTTGGCGCCATCTGGCTCTTGAGCCAACCGTGGGTTACCGCGACAATCTATGAACCTCAGATGCCAACGGTAGAAACAGCCCGAACTGGTGCCACTTTGTATCCGGTGTCGTTCGGAGCAGCCTGGTTAGTGGTCGCTTGTGCGATTGCTTTCTTTGCTTTCGGGGCGCGTGTTCGGCGCGTACTCGGAGTTGTGCTGATCTTTTGTGGTGCTGCAATCCTTATCGCACCTATTGCGTTCTACCTCAGTGATGCGGTTGCGTCCGTACAAGAGGGGCGCCAAGGTTCGTCCAACTATCAATCAGTTGTTGTGGAGACTTATCCATTCGTCTGGCTAATGTTCCTGTTCGGACTTGCGGCGGCTTTGGCAGGTGCTTCCATATTGTTGTGGAGCAAGGACTGGGCAACCTTGTCGGCCAAACAATCGAACTCGAGAAAGCCTGTGGAAAAGTCAGATTGGGATGCTCTAGATGCAGGTGAGGATCCAACGGTTTATTAGGAGTTTTGGCACCAAAAGTAATGTTGAGCAGCGATATTTGCCAGAAATGAACATTCCAGACAGACGCGGAACGATTTTGGTCCGCGAGATTGGTATATTTTCGCTAAGGTCGTGAACAGTTACGAATTGGCCGAAACGACTTATACAGATCACAGCCAGGAGTGTTGATATGGAAACTGAACAGCAGAGCGCAGAGCGACAGAAGGAACTTGAAGCTCAGATGCGTGATCCGCACGATGGCAACACTCCTGCAGCTTGGACTGCCGTCATCATCATGATCGTCGCTTCCGCTATCGGGGCCTGGGGTCTTGCAGTTGGCGCGATGCCAATCTTCTGGCTCGGAGTGATCCTAGTGATCGTTGGGGTTGTCGCCGGAAAAGTTATGGCCATGATGGGATTTGGTCAGTACCCTAAGCGAAGCTAGCTCTGGTTCATATGAGTGTCGAGGCTCGTGGACTAGTCGTAGTCGTTGAGGATGAGGCAAATATTGCCGACATCCTGCGGCTTTATCTGACGCGTGAGGGCTTTGAGGTTCATGTTGCTCCAGATGGGCCATCTGGACTCTCCTCTATCCTCGAACTTAAGCCAGTTGCAGCGCTTTTAGACGTCGGCTTACCTGGTTTCGACGGCACGGAGATTTGCAAACGCTTACGTGCGCAAAACAATTCAACTCCGGTCCTGTTCTGTACAGCACGTGACGACGAGATCGACCGTGTCCTCGGGCTTGAGATGGGGGCCGATGACTACATAACCAAACCATTTAGCCCGCGTGAGGTTGTGGCGCGGGTAAAGGCAGTCTTGCGTCGTCATGGTCCGGCAGTTGAGCAGACCGAGCTTGTCGAGTTTGAACGTGTGTCTATTGATCCGCAGACTCGCCATTGCACTATTGCCGGTGTAGAAGTGCCACTTACTGCCACCGAATTTGACCTCTTGTTGTACTTGGTATCTCAGCCAAATAAGGTCTTTAGTCGAGATCAACTCATGGTCGAAGTATGGGGATATTCCTCTGCAGTTGGTTCTCGGACAGTTGATGTTCATATTGCGCAGCTGCGTGCCAAACTGGGTGAACCAGACTTAATCCGCACGGTACGAGGCGTCGGCTATTCAGCTGAAGTTCCCGAATAGATTTGGCCAAGTCGGTCGTCATGTCGAAGATTGAACCAGCACCGAGCCTGACTGACCGTTTTCGAAGTCTGCCGCTCGCTGCGCGATTAATGGCGGCAATCGTGTTCTCAACGGTTGTGGGTGTATTTATTGCGTTTGGGGTTTCTTACCCTATGATTCGTGATTCGCTCCAGCATCAGGCCCAAGCGCAGCTTAGCGAGCTTGCTCACGCAACGGTTGAATCCGTTGATAAGGGCCTAGGGGAGCATGACGTTCAGGTTCCCACGAGGCTGGTAAACACGCTTCGAGCGCAAAACGTCAGCGTTCAGTATTTACGTCCGGGTGAAGTCAACTATGCGCTGTTGAGCCCAGACGACATGCTGGCGCTCGAGGTCTATCAACCTGTCAACAAGGATATTGAAACTGACAGTGGAGAATTACTAGTTGCCGCCAGGGGTTTGGTCAATGGTGGAGTTCTGGTGTTCACGAAACCGACAAATACCGTCAACCAGTTTTCGAATCAGATTCTGCTGCGGATCGGTCTTGCCTTGATAGTGGGTGTGGCCATTGCGCTATTGGTGGGTATTTGGCTTTCACGTCGCCTGACTTCAGGTCTCAAACAAGCGGCTACGGCGGCGCACCGAATTGGTCAAGGTGACCGGGATACTGTTTTGGACATAGTGGAACCACCTGAACTTGCCGAACTATCTGGAGCGTTGAATTCGCTTCAGTCTGATCTCGCAATCAGTGAAGGTCGGCAGCGAGAGTTTTTGTTGTCTATCTCTCATGAGTTCCGTACCCCACTGACGGCTGTACAGGGTTTTTCGGAGGCGATCTCCGATGGCGTAGTGCCGCCTGATGATGTTGGACGTACCGCCGAATTGATTCATGAAGAGTCGACCCGTCTGAATCGTTTGGTGTCAGATCTCATGGACTTAGCAAGACTCGATGCAGTCGAGTTTCAGATCAAGCCGACCGAGATCGATTTTGTCGAACTGGCCGCTGCTGCAAATGATGTGTGGGTGGAACGTTGCCAATCTAACGGTGTGGAATTCAAGTTCGAACCGACCACAGACCTGATTCCAGGCCGAACCGACCCAATGCGCATTAGACAAGTGATCGACAATCTGTGCGAGAACGCCTTGCGTACGACACCGCAGGGTGGCGAGATTGTTCTGGCTCTTCGACCAGTTGCTCAGGGCCAAGTCGCCATCGAGGTCAGGGATTCCGGGCCGGGACTAACTGAGTCTGATACCCAAGTCGCTTTCGAGCCCGGTGAGCTCTATGCCAGATACGAAGGTGTTCGAAAGTCTGGAACCGGAGTCGGACTAGCGCTGGTCGGTCGTCTAGCGGCGCGGTTGGGGGGAACAGCTCAAGCTGGTACCGCACCCGAGGGTGGGGCGCAATTTACGATCCTCGTGTCACGATTCATGTGACGAGCAAAGGTGCCGTAGGGTTTTGGGGTGAGCAACTATGCACCTGATCCGAATGCTGCGGCCCAGCAGCCTCGAGTAGCTGTACGAGCTGTTCCGGCATCTTGGCTTGCGCCAGCAATTGTTTCGACGATTCTGTGCTTCTCTCCCACAGGCGTGGTAGCGGTCTACTTTGCCGCACAGGTCAATGCATTTTGGAACTCCGGTAATCAAGTGGCTGCGGCCAAGGCATCGAAACGTGCCCGTACATGGTTGATCATCACAATTTTCTTATGGGCGCTCACGATGGTGTTCCTTATCGCCACTGGCAGGCTGGGCTCTTTATTTGAGTCTGGTTTCGTCTCAGGGGCTTAAATGCGAGATACTGGGTGGGTGGAATCGGAACTACACGATCACGCCCAATCGAACACCCAGGTCGCTAATGTTGATGTCTCTGGTGGGCAGCGTCGTGGGTGGTCAAACGCGTTAGGGCCACTGGTTGGTTTCGGTGCAATTCTTGGGGCAGCCGGATTCATTGGAATGGTGAATCCATCTAATTCAGGGGTGTATCCACTGTGCCCAACACAAGCATTATTCGGGATCGACTGTCCTGGCTGTGGCGGACTGCGCTGCGTCCATGAACTCATGAACGGAAACCTCGGCGCTGCAGCAGACCAAAACCTATTTGTACTACTAGTGCTGCCCTTGGTTCTTATTGCGATAGCGGCAGCAATTGCCCGCAAGTTCTTGGGTTCACCAAATGAACCGCCTGCGTTATTCAGCAATACATTGGGTTCGTTACGAACGGTCGGAATCTCGATTAATCAGCGGGCTTTGATGTGGACTCTTCTCATTGGATTGATTGCTTTTACCGTGGCTCGTAATTTTCCTTTTGTGCCATTTCTAGGTTCGGGAATCGGCTAGAAATCCACGTGATCTAGGCTTGACTAATGACCGTATTAGACGAGATCGTGCAAGGCGCACGAGAGGACCTCGCAGTACGGCAGGCCGAAGTTTCGCTAGACGAAATCAAAGAGCTTGCCGCTGAGCGTGAACCTGCCTTGGATCTCCCCACTATTTTGCGCGGCGAAGGTGTCACGGTTATAGCTGAAGTGAAGCGTAAGAGCCCGAGCAAAGGTGAACTCGCTGAGATCCCAGACCCAGCAGAGCTGGCCAAGGCCTACGAGGCCGGTGGTGCTTCCTGTATTTCGGTTCTCACTGAAGAGCGTCGATTCGGCGGAAGCTTAGATGACCTCAAGCTTGTGCGCAACAGCGTAGAAATTCCGGTGCTTCGTAAGGACTTTATTGTCACGTCTTACCAACTGTGGGAAGCGCGAGCGGCTGGAGCCGATCTCGCGCTTTTGATTGTTGCTGCGCTAAATGATGAAGAACTCGTGTCGTTGATTGAACGTGCTGAATCCATTGGCATCCATGTTTTGGTCGAGGTGCATGATGAGCCAGAATTGCAGCGAGCCATTGATGCGAATGCCAGGATCATCGGGGTGAATGCGCGCAATTTGAAGACACTAGAGGTTGACCGCGATGTGTTCGCCAGGCTTGCGCCGCTTGTGCCGCAAGAGATCATCCTCGTGGCTGAGTCTGGGATTCGGGGTCCGCGTGATCTCGTCGAATATGCCTCATATGGTGCAGATGCCGTGCTCGTGGGAGAAGCACTCGTAACAGGTGATGACCCGCGCCAAGCTTGCCATGACCTCGTGACTGCGGGTGCACATCCTTCTGTCAAACAGTCGAGGACTTGATATGGCAGAAGACAGCACACCCAATAAAGAGACCGAGCTGCCGGACGTCGCAGTACCAAATGTCGAGGTACCGGACGAAAGAGGAAAGTTCGGCGACTATGGCGGACAGTTCGTTCCAGAGGCGCTTATGGCGGCCTTGGATCAACTATCTGAGGAATTCAACAAAGCCTGGATCGATCCAGCTTTCCGAGAACAGCTTGATGACCTAAACCGCAACTACTCTGGCAGACCAAGTCCATTGACGGAGGCCACACGGCTCTCGGAACATGCCGGCGGAGCACGAATCTTCCTCAAACGCGAAGATTTGAACCATACGGGTTCCCACAAAATCAACAATGTCTTAGGGCAAGCGCTCCTCACTCAGCGAATGGGTAAGACGCGGGTCATTGCGGAGACCGGCGCGGGTCAGCATGGGGTTGCAACTGCAACCGCCGCCGCTCTCTTGGGGCTCGAATGCGTCGTCTACATGGGCAAAGAGGACACTGAGCGTCAAGCTCTCAATGTTGCCCGTATGAAGCTACTTGGGGCAGAAGTCATCGCGGTTGAGGCCGGCAGCCAAACCCTCAAAGATGCGATCAACGAAGCTATGCGTGATTGGGTGACCAATGTGGAGAACACCCACTACGTATTAGGAACAGTGGCTGGTCCGGCGCCGTTCCCGCATATGGTTCGTTCATTCCACGAGGTGATCGGTGACGAGGCCCGTGAGCAGATTCTCGAACGAACAGGAAGTCTGCCGACGGCTATTGCTGCATGTATTGGTGGCGGTTCAAACGCTATCGGTATTTTCCACGCGTTCCGCAATGATCCAGTCCAGCTTGTCGGATACGAGGCAGGCGGCGACGGTATCGAGACTGGCCGTCACTCGGCGACTCTCACTGGTGGTTCACCTGGGGTACTTCACGGCGGTAGGTCCTATGTAATGCAGGACGACTATGGCCAGACAATTCCGTCGCACTCGATCAGCGCAGGCCTGGACTACCCATCCGTTGGCCCCGAGCACGCGTATTTGCTTGATACCAAGCGAGCCCGCTACGAGGCCATTACGGATTCCGAGGCGATGGAGGCTTTTGAACTGCTGTCCAAGACCGAGGGAATCCTCCCCGCGCTAGAGTCAGCCCACGCAATCGCGGGTGCGCTCAAGCTTGGTCGCGAATTGGGTCCCGAGGCCACGATCTTGGTGAACCTCTCAGGGCGTGGCGATAAGGATGTTGCTACGGCCGCGCGTTGGTTCGGATTGCCAACTGAAGGCGGCACCCATGACTAAGATGGCGGATGTTTTTGCACAGACCAAGGCTGAAGGCCGCGCTGCTCTCATAGGCTACTTCCCAGCGGGCTTTCCTACTCTCGAGGACTCAATCACGATCATCCGTTCGATGGTCGAAAACGGCGTCGACATTGTCGAGATCGGACTGCCGTATAGCGATCCGCTCATGGATGGCCCTGTTATTGAACAGGCAGTCGAACAAGCACTGCACAATGGGATCAACACCGACGGTGTATTGAAGGTTGTAGAAGGTGTTGCACAGGCTGGTGCTCCGACCTTGGTCATGTCCTATTGGAATCCCATCCTGAAGTTTGGTCAGCAACGGTTTGCCAGTGCCCTACATCAAGCAGGTGGTAGTGGTGTCATTACGCCTGACTTGACCCCTGAAGAAGCAGGGGAGTGGATCTCAGCCACTGATGAGAACGATATTGACCGGGTTTTTTTGGTTGCGCCATCCTCTACCCAAGAGCGACTCGGAATCGTGTCCGATGTCTGTTCAGGATTCGTTTATGCGGCATCGACGATGGGAGTTACCGGGGCGCGTTCGACAGTTTCGCACCATGCCAAGGAGCTCGTCGAGCGCACTCGATCCCACACCGAGAAGCCGATTTGTGTCGGTCTTGGGGTCTCGACACCGGCGCAGGCAGAAGAAATAGCCACCTACGCAGACGGAGTAATCGTAGGTTCAGCTTTCGTAAAAGCTGCAATCGAAGCCAATGATGTAACAGAAACAGCCGCTCGCGTTGGTAGACTTGCGGCAGAGTTAGCCCAGGGAGTCCGCGCCTGAACAGGTGTGACACACCAAAAGCATTTTTCGTCCACGGGAAGCAATCAAGGAGAACCTCGAATGGCCAAGAATCAGCCTGAGTCCAAGAAGACCGCTCGCGCGAAGGCAGCGGCGGCCCGACAGGAGCAGTTGGCCAAAGAGAAGCGTAAGGAGCGGACAACCCGAATCATTATTGGTGTTGTCGCCGCTGTGATTGTTGTTGTCATCATCGGTGGTGCTGCACTTTATGCCAACAGCAATTCCAGTTCTTCTTCGAACGTAGGGCCAGATGCTGGTCATGCATTGCCCAAGACTGTGAACTCCGAGACCTATGCAGTTCCATTCAAGCCAGATGCCAAGTCAGACCTGCCATTGGTCCAGGTATGGCTTGACCCGCAATGCCCAGGTTGTAAGCAGTTCTCAACCGGAGGATCTGAGACTGCGCTCAAGGCTGCTGCTGAAGCCAACAAGATCAACTTGGAGTTCCGCCCAACCACGTTCTTGGACGCGTCGCTCGGTAACGATAGTTCCGCCCAAGCAGTATCTGCATGGGGCTGCGCGATCGACCAAGGTAAGGGAAATCAATTCCTTGACACCATGTTCGCTAACCAACCTCAAGAGGGTCGGGGTTACACTACGGACAACTTCATCTCGTTTGGTACGACTGCTGGTATTACTGGCGATGCAGCAACTACCTTCAACCAGTGCGTGACGAATGGAACGTACCTCGGTTGGGCTGCTAACAGCACCCAAAAGTACAACGAAGAGGGTGTTCCAGGTACGCCAACGATCTACGTCAATGGCAAGGAACTCAGCCTGCAGGGCGTTACCCCAGCCAACCTGGTGGAAAAGGTTCTTGAAGCAGCCAAGCAGTAGGTGAGGTCGGCCCGATGCAGCAAGTAGCGGCCAACCTATTGGCTTCTATCCCCAGTCCTGAATCTGGGGTATGGCAGCTCGGGCCGTTCCCGATCAGGGCCTACGCCATGTGCATCCTGCTAGGGATTGTCGTGGCGTACTGGCTAACAGCCAAGCGTTACGCTGCCAGAGGCGGCAACGCCTCGCTGATCGCAGATATGGCCCTGTGGGGAATTCCATTTGGGATCATCGGTGCGCGTCTCTACCATGTGCTGACGGACTGGCATCTGTACTTCGGTCCTGGTGGGAGCGGAATCGGCGGTGCGATTCAAGTCTGGTCAGGTGGAATCGGGATCTGGGGTGCTGCCGCTGGCGGCATGCTCGGTGTCTGGATCGCTTGCCGCCGCAATGGCGTTTTGCTTCCTCCGGTGCTTGATGCGATTGCCCCAGGTTTCGCCTTCGCTCAGGCAATAGGTCGATTTGGCAACTGGTTCAATCAGGAGCTGTTCGGCAGACCGACAGACCTGCCGTGGGCACTAGAAATCGCTCCCTCAAACCGACCCGCGGACTATGTTGAATTCGCTACCTTCCATCCCACATTTCTCTACGAATCGCTGTGGTGTTTGGCTATGGGTTTTGTGGTGATCTGGGCAGATCGCCGATTCAATATGGGACATGGCCGGGTAGCGGCACTCTATGTTGCTCTCTACTGCCTCGGTCGACTCGTTTTCGAGCTAGTGCGGATCGACAGTGCAACTCTGATTTTGGGTGTGCGAGTGAATGTCTTTACCTCCGTCATTATCGGACTGCTCGCTTTGGCTTATGTGATCATCTCAGCGCGTAGAAATCCTGGCCGTGAGACTTCAATGGAAAGGTTGCCAGAGGCTTCTGATGCAGCCGAGCCGGCACCGGCTACCAAAGCGTAGTTAGTGATGGAGTATCTACTTTTAGTTCTCGCAGGTATCGCTGCGGGTGCGTTGAATGCGGCAGTCGGGGCTGGAACTCTCATCACATTCCCGGCTTTAGTTGCTACCGGTTTGAATCCGGTGGTTGCCAATGGCACAAGTTCGCTGGGACTACTGCCCGGAAACCTGACAGGTGCGTACGCGTATCGCGACTATCTAACAGGGCAGTGGAAGCGAATCGCACCATGGATTGTGGCGACTGCAATAGGTGCTGTGGTGGGTGCACTTTTGGTAGTCAAACTACCGCCAGGTGTATTCACAGCGGTTGTTCCTTGGCTGATCGCTAGCGCTTGCTTTCTTGTGCTGGTCCAACCATTGGTTAAGAAGCTGCGTCGAGATGAGGATCGTCCGCTTGTCGCGATCATCGCGAATGGTGTGGTCGGAATCTACGGTGGATATTTTGGCGCTGGTCAAGGTGTGGCCTATCTAGCAGTGCTAGGGGCATTCGCAACAAAGACTTTGCAAGAAGCAAATGCTTTCAAAAATGTTCTTGCAGGTATTGCCGGCCTGATCGCCACCATCATCTTCTGTGTATCTGGCGTAGTGTCGTATGGTGCTGCGCTAGCGGTGGCAGTGGGTGCGCTGATCGGCGGTGCCATAGGCGGATATCTAGCGAAGCTAGCTCCTGAATGGCTGTTTCGCCTTATCGTGGTGGCAGTTGGCATAGTGGCGATGATTCAAGTCATCGTCAAGCAGTAGCTCTATAGAGACTGGCCAAGTGTTGCTCGTTGAGCGGCGACAATCGAAACCTGGCATGGTGTCAGCATGGCAAGCATCTATTTGATTCGACATGGTGAGACTGCGTGGAGCCTTTCAGGCCAGCACACTGGCACGACAGATATTCCATTGACCGAGAATGGCCGCGAACGAGCGAAGATGCTCAGGCCCATGATCGAGCACCTAGACTTTGGTTTGGCTCTTTCAAGCCCTCTTCAGCGCGCCCGTGATACAGCAGAGCTAGCCGGGATCACAGTCGATGACATCGACCCCAATCTCGTCGAATGGAACTACGGCGAGCTTGAAGGTGTCACAACCCAGGATTACCGCGAGAAGATTGGGAACCCTGACTGGGTGATTTGGGATGGCCCGCCAGGAGGCGAGACGCCTGATCAAGTTTCCGAGCGTTGTAAGAAGGTTATTGCTCGTTGTCTTCCTGTCCTTGAAGACGATAAGAATGTGGTCCTGATAGCCCACGGACATTTGCTGCGGATCCTGACAGCTACTTGGCTGGATCTACCAGGCGAAGACGGCAAACTCTGGATCCTCGATGCAGGTGCGTTGTGTTCCTTAGGGTTCGAGCGTGAGCAACATGTGTTGACGGGCTGGAATCAGACACCTCAGTAGGCTGGCCTGCTCATTGGAAGATTGCGCTCGAACTAGTGAACGCCGCCCATGAGGCGCTTGAGCTTTGCGATTTGGGTGGAGAAAATGATCGCTACGATGATGGCGATAACTCCGAGCATGGTGAAGTACATAGCATCACCAAGTACAGGCTGCAATCGTCCGACTTGACCACCAATTGAATCGCCGACAGCCACAGCCAGGAACCATAAGGCCATAACCTGGCTCGACATACCTTTAGGCGCCAACTGGGTAGACGCGGCCATCCCGGTCGGGGACAGTAATAGTTCTGCCAGTACCTGGATCAGAAGCATGACGACGACGAATTCCCACGGGACCAGTTGGCTCTCGGCCATTTTGCCCAACAACCCCATCAGCAGGAATGACAGACCAATCATGACGATAGCGAAAGCAAATTTGGTCGGCAGGGACGGTGCTTTCCGGCCTAGCCTGATCCACAACCAAGCGTAGACCGGTGCGAGCACAATGACGCCAAGAGAGTTGACGGACTGCAGCCAAGCAGCAGGAATTTCAAAGTCAAAGATGTGGCGATCCGTTGAGTTCTGCACGAACAAGTTAATCGTGGAACCCATCTGGTCAAAGATCAGCCAGAACATGACAGCACCAACAAAAATCCACACATAGGCACGCATGCGGTGTGCTTCGGTCTCTGTCAGGTTCGGATTACGGAAGATCCGGGCAAAGTAGATTATCGGGGTAACGACACAGATGACGGTCAAAATGGCGATAACTAAGTCAGCGCTGTAGAGGCCGAATAAGTTGAGAATCAGCAGCCCAATTCCAACCACACCAAGTGCCGCAGTCGAGGTGAGCAAAACCTTGCGCTTCAAGGTCATGGGTGCTTCGTCAGGGATAGGCTTACCGATTGGGCCCAGAGTTCTAGGTGCGAATGCTACATAAGCGACCAAGGCGATCGTCATGCCGATACCAGCTGCGGCAAAACCGACGTGCCAGCCGATTCCTTCACCCAAATAACCACAGACGAGGGGAGCAAGGAATCCACCGATATTGATACCCATGTAATAGAGCGAGAATCCAGAGGTTCGCCTGGTTCCGTCGTCGGTATCTCCGTCGTACAGATCGCCAACCATGGACGAGATGTTTGGCTTGAGAAGACCGGTGCCTACGGCGATGAAAGCCAGACCTGGCCAAGCGGACCAGTTCGTGGGCACAGCCATGACGTAATGCCCCAAGGCAATGACAATCGCACCCCAAAGAACTGCTCGGCGCGGACCCATGACCCGGTCGGCGAGCCAGCCACCAGGCACAGCCAATAGGTAGACCATCGCGGAGTAGACACCGTAAATTGCAATGGCCGTACCGGTCGCCATTGCAAGCCCACCATCGCTTGCAGGAGCCACGAAATACAAGATGAGAATCGCGCGCATTCCGTAATAAGAAAACCGTTCCCACAATTCTGTAGTGAACAGCGTGGCCAGACCCATGGGATGGCCGAAGAACCGGTGGTCGGTTTCGGGCGCGCGGAAGCCCTTCGTTGCTACTGTGGGGGTATCTTCAGCAGACATAACATAGAACGGTACGCAAAATGGGGCTGTCTTGCCTGTCAAGATCGACTCGACAGGTCAACAGCGTTTGAATTGCTTCATATTTGGTTGGCAAGGGAATTGGAGTTTAGGTGGAAATTCGAGACACCTTAAGAAAAGCAGCTCGTTCAAGGACGTTGGCTGAGCGTACTGCGACGGTGAGTGCCACGGCCATGGTTGGCGCGACTTTTATGCCCGGACTGCTTCGTCGGAAGCCCATTGACCAGGCGATTGCCACTGGTGTTTCCACCACGATCGCCTACGGTATTGCGAACTTCACGCAGTCTTACATAAACAGTATTGCGGCCAAATTGGCGCCAGGTCACGATAAATCCTCGACAGATGTTCGTAAGTATGTGAGTGCGATAGCAAATACATCCGCGATCGTATGTGGCGTAGCAGTATCGCAAGGAGTGCGTCCGGTTCGGGGAGAACCAATCAAACGAGCGGCTTTGCGCACGGGTGGTTCAATTGTGGCTGCTACTGGGGTAAGCGGCTTGGCTGTCACCTTTATTCAGGGTGGTGTTGAAGCCTATGAACGTAAATCTCATCGTCAGCTTCCTGCAGTAGCCGGTTTGTTAACAGTTGGCGCAGGTGCGGTTATCGCCGGTACCCAAATTGTGCGCATTAAGAAGCAGCAGCCAGATGCTCCACCGGTAGTGGCTTCGCTTGCCCAAGGCGCGGGTGTGGCTGTCGGAGTGACTGTGGCAACACACGGTGTCTCGTTTGTTTCGCACACGGTGGCTAATGTGATTCGAGAGCATGTGACTGGATTGTCGGCGTTCGCCGAGCCGATAGGTCACGCTACCGCCCTTGGACTACTTGGCGTAGGCGTGTGGGCAGGACTTGAGGGAATCTACCGTCAGGCTGAACAAGGCGGCACGGTAATCGAACAGGCTTATTCTGAACCGCCTGAGTCATCACTAGTTTCTGGTGGAGGGAAGTCCGGAATCGACTGGAACTCACTCAGTCGTGAAGGAAGACGCTTCGTCAACATGGTGCTGACTCCAGAAGAAATTACTGCCGTCACCGGTCAGCCTGCTGTCGATCCAATTCGCGCTTTTGTCGGTCTCGATTCAGGGCCAACAGTTGATTCCCGAGTCGCTATGGCTATGGACGAGCTTGAGCGGCTTGGAGCTTTTGAACGCTCCATCATTTGTGTTACTTCGCCCACCGGAACCGGCTATATCAATTACGTACTTGCCGAGACTCTCGAATTTGCTACGGGTGGAGACTGCGTGACAGTTGGCATGCAGTATTCGGTTCGGCCTTCATTCTTGTCGCTGGATCGTGTTGCACTTGGTCGTGAACAAAACCGGGCGTTGCTCACGGCGATTTATGGGCGTCTTATGGGAATCCCAAAGAGCAAGCGACCCAAGGTGGTGTTATTCGGCGAGAGCCTTGGGGCCCACACCCTGCAAGATGCCTTCATGCATGAGGGGACGGCAGGTTTCAAACGCTCCAAGGTCTCGAGTGCTTTGTTTGTTGGAACGCCGGCGGAGAGCAAATGGGCCGATCAATGGCGACTGAATCCTGAGGTGCGTGATCCGGACAACGAGGTTGTCGAAGTGGCCAATATTCAGGAGTATGAGGCACTTGGTATGAAGGCTCGCGACAAGATTAAGTACATCTTGCTCAGCCATCATGATGATCCGATCACAAAATTTGAGCCACAATTGATTGTTCAGGAGCCGGGATGGATGCAACACGGACCGGAGCGTAGCCCGGCAATTCCGCCGGTCACGAAGTGGTATCCATTTACTAGCTTCGTATCCACAATCGTTGATATGAAGAATGCTATGGATGTGAAACCAGGTCGCTTTGAGGGCTGGGGTCACGACTACCGCTTGGATATTCCGCGATTCACGTTGTTGGCCTATGGACTAGAAATGCCTGATGATGCTTACGAGCGCATGTATCGAGCACTAGAGGCTAGGGAACTAAAGTGGGCAGAGAATCGTCTCGTCAGCGAACAAATTGCACAGGCTCAAGAAGCTATCAACCGGCAACTGAGTTCGTGGCAAGTTGAACCTCGCGAAGTGCTGGCAGCCTTCCCGTCGGTCAAATTGCCTAAGTCAGAGCTTGTGCCTGTCCAGGGTTAGAGGTTAATAACGTTGTTAAGGGGAGAATTCCCTAGAGGTCGATAACTTTCTCGACGGCTTGGCGGAAGCACTCCGTGAACAGCTCAGGGTCAGCAACTGCAGCTGGATCACAGTTGATGCCGACAAAGGCTGAGCCGTTATAGGACATCAGACCGATATTGACTGCGGCACCTGCCTTAGGTGCGAACGGAATAAGCGCAGTGACCTTGGCTCCGGCGCAGTAGACCGGAATTGGTGGACCAGGAACGTTTGTCGCAGCAACATCTACGCCCTTCATAAGTGAACCGGCAATATTTGTTGTGATCGATCGAGGTAGAACAGTCAACAGCCGGTACACAATGCTGGATAGTGACAGCGCTGGATCGTGGCGAGTCTGGTCGAGAATTGGATGTAGTTGCTGCATCCGCTCCAAAGTGTCATCGACGTTCGTCGGTATGACGAACCGAGCAGGTACCCATTCGTTGCCACCGCTTGGATCGCCATCCTTGCGGACACTGATCGGCATATTGACTCGGATCCCATCGATCGAAGTACCTAGCTTGCGATGGTAGTCGCGAACGGCACCGGTGACCGCTGTCATGAATGCGTCGTTGAGAGTACATCCATTCTTTCGTGCAGCATTCTTCAAATCATCAAGTGGAACTTCAACTACAGAAAACGTCACTGAGAGCGAACGTCCGTTCCAAATAGGGGATAGCGGCTCACCTTGTGGAGCAAGCATTTTGGCTGCCGAGGTGGTGAATTCCTGTGCTGCTACGACAGATCCAGTCGGGTCAGTCGCCAGGTTCTTTGCCGCATCAATCACGCTTGAGACGCCACCGGTAACTTCCTTCTTGATCTGGCTTCCTTCGAAGTCGATCCCTTGGCTAATGCGCGAACGAATACCGGCATCACGGCCTTCAGGGGCCTCAGGCATCGGTCCAAGATCCGTATTGGGCTCTTCGGTCAGGTCGAACAGCACTGCTGCCATTTGCATACCGCCAACACCGTCAGTGATCGAGTGATGGATCTTCCAAATGACGGCTGCTTCGTCGTTCTCTAGGCCAGTGACGATAGTCATCTCCCAGAGGGGACGTGAATGATCGAAGTCCTGCTCGCTGAGATACTCCGCTAGTTCTAGGACCTCAGGCAAGCCAGGGTTCTCATCTGGAAGTGCTTGCCAACGCAGGTGGTAGTCGAGGTCGAAATTGGGGTCTGGTTCCCAGCGAGGGGGTGCTAGCGAAAACTCGTTGCCGACGACTCGGCGACGTAGCTTGCTGTTGACTCTCGACATACGGTCTACGCGGTCCAAAAGGACTTCGGCATCTGGCTCGCTATCGAGCGGAACAACCAAGGCAATGACGGAGCGGAGGAGTGGGTCACCTTCAACTCCGTACATAACTGCGTCAAATGAGGCCATGCGTGGATCGTTTGTAGTCATGCCACGTACTGTAATAGGAAATCATCTTGATTGCTGGAATAGACAATGTAGGCGATTCGATTGCGTCTTGATCAAAAATTGAACGGGAGTGGACCTAGAGATGGCACAGAAAGAGACTGTGACTCCGGAGGTGGTTCGACTTCTGTGGGTGTCATTTGCGATCTCGATCGGCGTTTTTCTCTTTACCTATTTATTCTTTGTTTCCTCTGGAATCGGACAGACCTTCGACGCTGAGGCGTACTTGGGCCATGAGAATGTGGATCGCCGCGTACTGAGCATCGATCGGCACTTATTGAGTCTGGTAAGCCTTACCACCATGATCGTGATTGCCTTGCTGATCTTGGGCTTGTCGATCTTGCGAAGGCGGATTGAAGTCGGGTTTGTTTGTGTGGGTGGCTTTGCAGTAGCGGTTATTGGTGCCGAACTTCTCAAGCGTTATTTGCCTTGGGAACAACTGAGTTCCCTGGATGATGGATTGCCAACGAACTTAGCGTTCGACACCTACCCAAGCGGACATACGACAATCGCTACCACCGCTTGCTTAATGGTGGTTGTGCTTGCTGCACCCAAGATTCGACCGTGGTTGGGTGTGATCTTGGGTGCTGTAAGTACTACCTATGCCACAGCAGTAGTGATAGCCGGATGGCATAGGCCATCTGATGCCCTTGGTGGTATTGCGTGGTCCGGTGCCATTACATTTTTGACGATTCTCGTGGCGATCCGGGTGAGCAATGCGAGCAATATTGATCAACATTCGATCTCGTTGAAGGATCGGATCTGGAACTCTTCCACTCCTGGTGCCATCGTGGTGGCTCTGGTGATTTTGGCGACGATTAGCGTGGCTGCGTATGTAACGCCGGCGGAGCTCGCGGACTTCGATGGGGAATTTGTCACGATGATGGCGCTGATCATATTCGGCGGTATTGCACTGTCCGTTTGGACTGGCCAGCTCATGCGACAGGTTCACTGGTCTCGGCGTGATCAACAGCTTGACTAGAGCTAGTTTGATACGAGGTTTCGACACTAATGCGATACCTCTTAGACATCCTCGTGATGGCATGGCAGACTGGGTGCAGGTAAAGCAAGTTACTTGATCGACTTCGGTCTTCTTCTGATACTGCACTCGAGACAGTTTTTGAGCTTTGCTTCTAACAACCGGCCATTGTTCATATATGCAATGGCTAATAACGAAAGAGAAAAAGTAAATGGCACAAGGCACAGTTAAATGGTTCAACTCCGAAAAAGGTTTCGGATTCATCGAGCAAGATGGCGGCGGAGCTGACGTTTTCGTTCACTACACCGCAATTGATTCCGATGGATACCGCAGCCTGGATGAGGGCCAGCGAGTTGAATTTGAAATCACTCAGGGTCAAAAGGGCCCACAGGCAGATGCAGTACGCCCTGCCTAACTCATAGGTCGATTTTTCCGGCCAGGAGTTACCGAGTGAATCCTCGCACGGTGTCTTCAAATTTTGGCTTGGATAGCAACACCCCGGTGTCACCCCTGCGATGCGCAGTTGGGAGGCAACCGGGGTGTTTTGCTTATAGATTAGGTGAACACAGAATGCGGACGAGCAAATTCTTGATGCAATAGACCGCAATAGATTTTCAAGGAGACGAAGTGGCTGAAACCGAACGCCTATCCGGCTGGGACTATGCAACCTGGACCAGCTCCCATGACGACCCACTTTTGCGGTCGACGATGGTGGGAGTCATGGTGCTAGAGGAGTCACCGGACTGGGCTAGGTTGGTCGACCGTTATGAGCGGGCAACTCGCTTGGTTCCAATTTTGCGCAAGAAAGTGATTGAAGGCCCTGTTGGTTTTGCTAACCCGCGTTTGATTGTCGATCCCGATTTCGACCTGGGTTACCACCTACGACGCTTCAAGGTGCCCGATGGCGAGACTTGGGACGATGTATTAGAGGAGTGTCGCAGGCAGAGCCTTGAGGACTTCGACCGTAATCGGCCGCTGTGGAAGGTCACCTTGCTAGAGGGGCTTCCAGATGGACGTGCTGCCTTGATCACGAAGCTTCATCATGCGATTGCTGATGGCCAAGGAGCTCTTGCCATTGGTGCTGCGCTGGTAGACATTTCCCCTGAGGGGTTTGATCTTGGTCCTATGCCAGATGCACCTGCACCAGTTGACCTGACAACCCGTGACTTTGCTCAGATCATGTTGGAGGACAACACCTCCTACCTTAAGCATTCGCTGGCCAAACTTGCCAAAGGAATTGGTCCGGCATTCGCAGAACTATTGACCTCTCCGCAGGAGACAGTGGAGCGCCTAGCTGACACTGTGGAGTCGTTCGTGAATTATGCGAATGCCCCAAGTTCACCGCTATCGCCCATCATGCGCAGTCGTAGCAACAACTATCACTTCGGAACATTCCGCGTTCCATTTGATGTGTTGCGCGATGCGGCTCACAAGGACAACCACACGGTCAACGATGTGTTCCTCGCTTCTATGTCCAGGGGCATGGCTCGCTACCACGAGTCGCAAGGTCAGCCGATCAAGCGTTTGCATATCAATATGCCAATCAGTACTCGAAAAGCTGCTGAGGCCGCTCAGAACGCGGTGAGTATTGCTCGCTTTGATATGCCAACCGATATCACAGACCCCAAACGTCTCATGGATGTTCTCAATCGCACTGTGCAACGTTGGCGTGGAGAGCCGGTCCTTCACTATGTGGACCAGCTGGGTGAACTCTCGAGGTTCATCCCGAAGGAAATTTTGCTCAACGCAGCCAAATCGAGCGACCTCACTGTGTCGAATGTGCCTGGTCCGCCAGTTGAGATCTTCCTTGCAGGGGCGAGGGTGCAGGCGCTCGTTCCGCTACCGCCACCAATTGGTGCAGCAGTGTTCGCAGCCCTCGTTACTTATAACGGCACGGCATATTTTGGAATTGCGCTTGATGACAATGCGGTCGATGACCGTGAACTCATGATGCAGTGCATTCGTGAGGGCTTTGAGGAGATTACCGGTGCCAAGATTTCGGATGATGATCCGTTCTCTCTGGTGAAACCATCAAAGAAGAAGGCACCCGCAAAGAAGGCAACTGCCAAGAAGACTCCAGCTCGGAAGTCAACTGCGAAAAAGGCTCCAGCTAAAAAGACGGTTGCTAAGAAGAAGCCTGCGACTAAGAAAACGCCAGCTAAGAAAACCGCTAAAAAAGCTCCAGCCAAGAAGGCTACTCGCAAAAAGTAGCCAATCGCTCATGCCACTTTAGGTATGAGGGTCGGATCAGATAGGCTCAAATAGTTACAACTGTTAACAACCTGGGAGAGAACAATGGCTCAATACACTTTGCCCGACCTGCCGTATGACTACGGTGATCTTGCTCCTGCAATTAGTGG
This sequence comes from Actinomycetota bacterium, assembly GCA_963169225.1. Taxonomy (GTDB): domain Bacteria; phylum Actinomycetota; class Actinomycetes; order S36-B12; family UBA10799; genus KLAP162. Next base: position 11,021 of record CAUJDH010000088.1, on the reverse strand, counting down.
CGAGATCATGGAACTACACCATGACAAGCACCATGCTGCGTACGTCAAAGGAACAAACGACACCCTTGACCAATTGGCCGAGGCACGCGATAACGGCGCGCTCGGTGGCCTTGTTGGTCTCGAAAAGACCTTGGCTTTCAACCTTTCGGGTCACAAGCTCCATAGCATCTTCTGGACCAACCTCTCACCAGAAGGTGGTGACCGTCCGGATGGCGAACTTGCTGATCGTATTGTCGAGGACTTCGGTTCGTTCGATGCGTTCAAATCGCAGTTGACGACTGCTACTGCAGCTGTTCAAGGTTCTGGTTGGGGAGTGCTTGCTCACGATCCATTGGGTGACCGACTTATCGTTACTCAGGTTTACGATCACCATGGCAATGTCGGTGTGGACACCACTCCGCTACTGGTGTTCGACGCTTGGGAACACGCATACTACTTGCAATACAAGAATGTTCGCCCTGACTATGTTTCCGAATTGTGGAACATTGTGAACTGGCAGAACGTCGCGGAGCGTTACACGGCCGCAACTGCCAAGTAGTCCAAGATCTCGCAATTTAGCGACCCCCACTAGACCGTTTGGGTGGGGGTCGCTTGCTGCGCTGGTATATCTTCTCGGGTTGAGGTTTACACTCTCATTGTGTCGTCCACAATAATTTCTCGTTCGTCTAGTCACACTACGGCCGCCAAAGTCCAAGAGGCGGTCTCACGTGTGCTGACTTCAGACGAGCAGTCACTTCGTTCGATTAGGGAAGCAACCGCCAAGGAGCTAAGTGTTGATCCCAGTACTTTGACTTCTCCCGTGGCTCGAGCATTGAGCAAACTGGTTGGCCAAGGTTCAGTAGAACGCCCTCGCCGTGGTTTCTATCGAGCGATCCAAGCCGAGATACCAGAACCAAAGGTGGCCTCTGAATCCACTAAGGTTTCGGAGATCAAGGAGATCGGTCGCAAATTAGAGCCGAAAGCTTTTGTTCCTGCTCCAGCGAAGCCCATCGAGCCAGTCTCTTATGAGGCACCTGCGATCGACCGACCAGAACCAACCCTCGAATCAGAGCCAGAGCCGGTCGTCGAACCGGAGTTCGTCGTAGAGTCCGAACCTGAAGCGGACTCTAAACCAGCAGTTGTAGCAGAGTTGGCTGCTGCACCCGAGCCAGTTGTTGAGCCTGTTGCTGTGCTCGAACCAGTATTGGTTACAGAACCGGAACCTTTAGTGGCCGAGCCAGAGCTCGTGGTAGAGCCGCAACCAGTCGAGGCCCTGTCAGTTTCAGAACCTGCAATAGAAGAGCCGATTATCCAACCGCCGACTGCCCAACCACGAGGTTTGCGCGGCAAAATACGATCCCGTCGAGATCGTCGCTGGACTCCAGAGGGTTCTATGGGCATGCAAGGCATGATCATGATTATCTTATGGTTCGTTGTAGCAGGCGTCGCTATATTCGTACTCAACAATGTCTATGGAATCTTGACCGCAGTAGGTCTAGCCATTGTGTTTTGGTTGTTTCATATCGCGATGAAGCCGCGTGCTAAGAAGAGTCGAGTAGACGCTAATTCCTTGCCGTCGCACCCTTGAAATACGTCGACATATCTACGATGAACGCAAAGACAATGATGATCCAGCCAAAGCCCTGAATGCCGAAGAAGGGCGCGTAGCACAGGATCCATGCGAGAGTCGTCCACGGCAAGAGCAAGAAGCCGAGGATTGCTATCCAGCCCGACTCAAAAGCGATCGTATTGCGATCGGTGAACAGCCACAATAAAACGATGGCTAGTCGGGGAGAGATCATGGCGACTAATGCAACTAAACAAGGCATGTTTTGACCTTAGCTCACAGATCGCTAAATACAAAAGCCAATGAAAGAGCTCGCGGTAGGCGTACTGAAAATTGGTCATCTAGGCGGTTCTAGTTAGCGCATTGACTCGGTACCTATTACGCTGACAGCGTGAAGCCCTTGAATTTCCTACGTACCGACCGTTCCGCCAAGAGTGGCCTGTTTCTGGGTGCGATAGCGATTGGAAGTTCGTTCCAACCAGGATTGCTCACTCGCGCATCCAAAGACCAGACGATTGCGACTGCCGCAAGCGGCCTTGTGGGCTACGTCGTCGGTACTGCAGGATCAGCAGTGGTCGACAGCCTCCGGAGTCACTTGCCTCAAGGCATGAGTAAGGGCCTTGATACCGCACTTGTAGTATCTGGTGGAGCCACGATCTACGCCACGCGTCCTGAGGAGCATGAGACCAAAGAACGAGCCCTGATTCGGCTAGCAGGCATTAGCGCAGCGACCATCGGCACTGCAAACCTAGTTACTAGCACCGTCAACGCGATCTCGGGCAATAAGTCGACTGCCACCCAGTTTCTGCTGACGAACGGGTCAGCTGCTGCTATTGCAGGCGCCACTTATTTGGCTTTGCGTCCTAAGAGGCAATCTGTTGGTTCTCTTCAAGGTGACGGAACTCTGATGGAGGACAGCAAAAAAGAGGTTAACCCAGCAGAATCGATGGCTTTGACTGTCGCTGCGACTGGAGCACTTATCGGGCTGTCTCACTTCGAGTCGTACACGGTGAGTTCTATTGCTCGTGGTGTTGCTCGGGTAGTGGGTGGTTCCGAAGAAGATCACCGAACCGTGGCTCGTGTCGGATCTATCGTGGCCAATGCGTTGGTAGCGCGGATGGTGATGTCCAAGCTGACAGGAGTGATGACGCGGTCGGGTAAGGCTATGGAGCTTGCTCACCTAGACCCACCAACTATCAAGGAAGTCACCGGTTGCACAGAATCTGGGGCTGATTGGCGAAGCATGTCTCGTGAGGGTCGTCGTTGGCTCACCATGGCACTCACTCCTGACAAGATTTCTAAAATCATGGGGGGAGAGGCCAAGCAGCCGATTCGCGCCTATGCCTCTTTGGAGAGTGGTGATGACGACTTCGCCCGTGCTGCGTATTTGCTCAGCGAGCTTGAGCGCACCAATGCCTACGATCGTTCGATACTGGCCCTGTTTTCGCCTACTGGGTCGGGATACATCAACTATGTCGCAACCGAGACACTCGAATATTTGACCAATGGTGACTGTGCTTCAATGGGCATCGAATATTCGGTCTTACCTTCCTCAATGTCGCTCACGGCCGTGCCCTTGGGCTCTAGGCAAACTCGATTGGTGATCGACGGGGTAATAGAGAAGCTGCTGTCCCTGCCAGTGGAGAAGCGACCGAAGTTTGTGATGTTTGGCGAGAGCCTAGGTGCACAGGTCAGCCAAGACGTCTTTACCGATCAAGGGGTAGACGGGCCGAAGTCCGCGGGTATTGAGGCGGGTATTTGGATCGGCACGCCAAACGCCACCAAATGGCGCAGGCAACTTTGGGGTGACAGGTCGGTATTTGAGGAACCAAGTATTGGACCTGACCGTGCTTATTTGCCACGTGCTACTGCCGAATGGTTAAACAAGCCGATTGCCGAGCAGCGGAATGTTCAGTATTTACTACTGCAGAACGGTGACGATCCTGTGCCGAAGTTCGGTTCGGAACTGTTTTGGCAGGAGCCACCTTGGCTCTATATGCACCGTGAACGTCCCCCAGGTTCACCGAAGGGGACCCGATGGGTGCCCTTCGTTACCGGTCTACAGACTTTTATCGACTTGATTAATGCCTTGAGTCCGACACCAGGAATCTTTATGGAGGGTGGACACGACTATCGTCTTGTGATCCCATCGGCGATTAAAGCCGTGTACGGACTCGACTGTAGCGACGAGCAGGGGGCCGTTATTGCCCAGGCTTTACGTGAACGCGAGTTCGGCTGGGAGCTGGCACGTCGTTGGCTGGAGGCAGGTCGCAAGACAGACCCCGAGAAGCGTGAGAAGGCCCTGACGAAAGTCAGGAAGACCGCAACCCGGTGGGTAGATCGGGACCCCAAAACTGACTTACTGAGCGACGAAGAGATCGAAGCACTGCTCGATAAGAACTGGTGGTAAATCAGCCCAGTCGTTTAAAACCGTTCGCGTAGCTCGGCTTCAGATTTAGGCCAATGACGCAAGGTTTCGAGGAATTGATTGCGCACCTCATCGATCTTCTGATTCATATTGTCGTGCGTCCAGTCATCGGTGGGGATGGGTGGCAAGACTGCCACATCGACGGTTCCTGACTTCACGATCAAGGTATGCGGTGGCATGAGTGAACTGGCATTGCGAATCACAATCGGGATCACAGGGACTTCGCCTTGCATAGCCATGTGGAACGGGCCCTTTTTGAAAGGCAACAAGCGCTGAGTGGAGGAGCGAGTACCCTCTGGGGCTATCGCGATCGACTTACCGTTTTTGAGTGCTTCTACGACCGGTTTGAGCTGTTCAACAGCCGCTTTGGTATTGCTTCGGTCAACAAATGCGATATCCGCAAGATAGCCCACTGGTCCCATTACAGGGTCGTGTTCGAGCTGCTTCTTAGCCACACCAGTGAAGTCACGGCGCAGCACAGCACCCAAAACAAATGCGTCTAGTTGGCTCTGATGATTAAACAGGAACACTGCTGGGCGCTGAACCCAAGCGTTGTCTTCACCCAGGATATTCAACCTAACACCAGCAGTAGATAGTGCAAGGTCAGATCCCATAGAGGCAGCCAATGAAGCTCCGACAGACCGATCACGGTTAATCAACGCTGCACCAAAACCCGCTGCAACAGAGAATCCCACGGTGGCAAGTGCTAGTCCACTACGAGCCAAGGTGACCGGATCATGTCGTTTGGAGATCTCTAGGTCAGTGCATGGCCAGCCCTCAACTTCGGCAACCTCACGCAACTCTTCTTCCGGATTCAAAGGTCGTGGATGTCCGCTGACTTCGAGGAACGGAACATCTTCGGCACCGTTTGAATAGGTAAATGATTCAGCGAGGTCGATATCGTTTAGTTCGGCATGCTCTACGACTGCATTAGCCTTCTCTTGACCCCATCTGACTGGACCTGCAAGTAGACCGGTTAGAAGTCCGTTCTCAACTTCCATCTCGGTACAGATGATGTCGGTGACGCCTAAGGCTTCGGCAGCATCCGTCACTTGAGGTTGCGTGGCAGAAGTCGCGATAACCACGGTGTGGCCCATATTTAGGTGCGCGCCGATCAACAGCCTGGCATCAGGGTAGATCAGGTTCTCGAGCTTATTGCTGTAGATCGAAGCTGCCATCTTGTTGACATCCTCGATCGCTTTTCCTGCTTGTGCCTGGGTTACCACCCGGATCAACTCGTTGACGTCAGCGCCAGTGCGTTCAATATTGATCGATTCACGCACTGTGTCAGTGAGCTCGCGGAGGCCGATATCGCGTGCCTTAAGACGCTCTTTGAAAAACGTCATTGCGCTATAGCCTTCGATTAGTGTTCCATCAAAGTCGAAATATGCGCCAACATGCGGGCCAGCAGGACTACTTTCGATCTCTTCTAGGAGCCACGAAATATTGGTCATGGTGTCAGATTCTCCTGTTTTTCTTAGCGAAGTCGGCCAAAATATGCGAGCGACGGACGTACTCGTTGAGCTCGGCTGCAAACTCGTTGCGCTGCTCTTGCAGCTTGGTACTTCCAGTACCAAGCAATTCGCGGTTGTCGGCAAGTTGCCAGGCGTTCAAGAAGAAGTCCTTTGAGATAGCTTCTGGCGTACCCAAGTCATGTTGCAAATAGGCCTGGCGGGCAACCCCAATGCACTCTTGTACGAATGTGTCCCGGTCGAGAACCTTCTGAACATTCTGTGCTGCCAAGTGATTGGCAAATACCGAATAGGCTGCCAGGAATGATTCGAGCACTCGGTGAGTGACATGGAGCTTGATGTTTGCGAGGCCTTCTTCCAAGTCCTTCGCAGTAAAGTTCTCTGCATTCCAACCAGGAACAGCAAGATTGACTTCTTCGATGATCTCTTCGCCAAATTCTCGCTTGGGTGCAAAGAAGAACTCGTACTTCAACAAGTCACGCAGTTTGAGGGCTTCTTCCCAAACTTGCTTAGCGACATCTTCCATACCTTCTTCGTAAACCTTGACAGAAGCAAGTTCAACAATGGAACGTGTGACCAAGAAGTGAATCAGAGTATTGCGATAGTAAGCGGCTTCGTGCAGCTTTCCATCTGGGATCCAGTAGACGGCCTCCGTACCACCGTCATAAGACTCAAGCACTTGCTCTTTGACGAGGGTTTCCACGGCATCCGCCATAACACCAGCATTGCTGAGATCTAGGTTGTTGGCGATATCCAAACCTTTAGCCCGGATGTAGTCGATCAGGGGAGTAAGGATCCTGCGCCCGTCTTCGACGGTCAGGGCACGTCCTTCATTGTCGAGCACGGCGTAAGCGATCAATGCTGTAGGCATGATCGGGGTCGCGGTATTGATGCGGTGCATGACTTCGAATGCCAGTTTAGGCACAGCAAGCCTGGCGCGGCGCTCTTCATCCTCGCCTGACTCGCTTGCGTTCTTGATGCTTTGATCGATCGCTTGTCGGACAGAGATGGGTTCCCCGAACCGCAGGTGAGCGGCACCACGACGACGAGACTGGGCACGAAGAAAGTTATAGGCCCATTTCGCACTCTCAGGTGCTTTTTTACCGCCTTGCTCTTCAGCTGAAATATCGGCAATTTCGTACTGCTGGTCGTAGCCAACGAAAGTTGGAATAAGCGCGATGTCCTCATCAGGTTCAGCGTTCTCAATGAAGGCGTCGACAAGATAGCTCAGTAGGCCCATACGCGGCGGACGAAGCTTGCCAGTACGAGTACGACCACCTTCGATGTACCACTCCATATTGTCGTGATGGCGCACCAAATAAGCGAGGTAAGCGTTGAGCGATGCCTTGTAGATTGGTGCATCCTTGAACTCACGCCTAATGAAGATCAGGCCATTGCGGCGACCAATTGGGCCAACTGGCCAGAATGCCAAGTTGATTCCGCCGAGGGTGTGGTTCGGAGGGAAGCCATGACGCTTGAGCGGTTCACGCAAGACAGCAGGATCCAAGTACGAACGGTGATTGGGAAGAAACACGAGTGTGCTCTTCTCGTTGAGCTCTTTTAGTTTTTCGATCTGCGCATCGTCAACATCGATCTCGTATGCGCGTGCGCCCATATTGAGAAGTCGGTCCCATGAGTTGACTGCCGTAGCGTGCTGATCTGCAGCAAGTTCCTTGAGGTTTGCTACTGCCTCGGCCCGAACTTCTGGCACGCTCTTACCGGTTTGCTCGGCAAGACGGTCTAGCCGAGCCTCAAACTTTGGGTCGGCCATGATCTCTTCGACGAATGCTTGCTTATGAACTCTCACGTGGGAACACTAGCGAGAACCACGTGGCTATGCTCGATTTATCTGCTGTTAATAACTCTGTCACCGCATCTTTAGAGGCCCGGATGGCATCCCAGAACTATTGCAGGCATGATCTATTCCAGACATCCCCGTTTCTTGATCGAGAGGACAGTTTAGTGTCGTATGCCAATGAGAACGAAGTGATCGCTACCGAGGACGGCGAGAAGGTCGTTGATCTGGATGAGTTGATCAACACTTTGCGAGATTTGAGCGACGACGAACTGCGTGCAAAGGGCCTGCGGGTAGAGGGAACTCTCGATGAAATCGATGACCCGATCTTGTTGGGACCCGATGGAACTCCAGTTAACACTTGGCGCGATGACTATCCCTATGACGACCGTATGGATCGTGTTGAGTACGAGCATACGAAGCGCGAACTGCAGATCGAGTTGCTCAAAGTTCAAGAGTGGGTCAAAGACAATGACCTCAAGGTTGCCATGGTGTTCGAAGGTCGAGACGCGGCTGGCAAGGGTGGCACCATCAAACGATTCATGGAGCATCTCAACCCTCGTGGTGCACGTGTTGTCGCGCTCAATAAACCGACCACCGAAGAGAGCACACAATGGTACTTCCAACGCTATATTCAGCGGCTTCCTTCAGGCGGAGAGATTGTGCTGTTTGACCGTTCTTGGTACAACCGTGCCGGAGTGGAGCATGTCATGGGGTTTTGTTCGGAGAATGAGTACGACCAGTTCATGACCCAGGCACCGCAATTCGAAGAAATGCTGGTCAACAGTGGGACTATCCTGTTCAAATTCTGGTTCTCTGTCGCTCGTAAAGAACAAGTCACTAGGTTTACGATCCGCCGGATTGATCCGATCCGTCAATGGAAGTTGAGTCCGATGGATCTAGCTTCGTTGGATCTGTGGGATGAATACACGGCCGCTAAAGCAGCCATGTTTGAGAAAACTGATACTTCTTATGCGCCGTGGACGGTCGTTCGTAGTAATGACAAGAAGCGGGGACGAATCGAGGCTATGCGCTGGTTCTTGTACAACCTGGACTACCCAGGTAAGAACATTGATCGCGTGGGAACTCCAGATCCTCACATCGTGGGACCGCCAGAAGTTGTCTATCGCACCTCTGGGAGTGACGAATACCAATCGGTCGGTAATTCCTCCGAATAGAGAACTCTCAGGATCTGGGTCGGTCGACTCATAGCAACGTAGAGGTCTTGACCTGGGCGAACGTCGCTAGCGGCAATGAGGCGAGGTTCGACAAGTAGTACCGCGTCAAATTCCAGTCCTTTTGAATCACGCGGACTCATAGTGCTTATCTCTAGTCGAGTGTTGTCTTTGTCATCGGCGGTAGATTGGTAGAGATCCAAGGCTGCTTGAGTGGCGCCAAGTAGGTCATTGTGCGCAATCACGGCCAGAGTCCCTGTGCTCACCAATGTGGCAAGTTGGGAGATTTGTTCGGCTATTGCTTCTGCGTTGATCGACTCATACTGCACAGTCTCAACAGGCCATCTTCCGTCACGAACTGTTGAATTTTGATCGTGGGAGATGCCATAGGCGTCAAGAACCTCGTTGGCCACTTGCATGATCTTTGAAGGGGTTCGGTAGTTCACAGTCAAGCGTTCGATTGTCCAGCGATCACCTACAAAGGGATTCAACGCGACTGACCAATCTGCTGCACCTGCGGCTGACGATGTTTGAGCTGGATCTCCCACAACCGTCACGGACTTGGAAGGTACCCGACGATAGATCATTCGCCACTGCATGGCAGAGAGCTCTTGAGCCTCGTCTACCACTACGTGACCAAAGACATGCCCTCGCCTCTGATGGGGTTCGAGCAGGTTCTCTGAGTTGTCGACCGCACCGTATCGGTTCACCAGGGAGTCGGCTGTCACCATCTGACCGAGTGGTCCAGATGCCTCTATTGATCGTCTTGCCATCTCCAGTTCCTCTTGGCTAGGACCGGTGGCCCGTCGTTGTCCTGCTGTGGGATCAAACACGCCGAGAAGTTCATCGAGCTCGTCCAGCAGAGGCACATCGTTGATGCTCCAGCCACCATTTATCTGGTCGGCTTCGAAGCTACGCTGAAGCGATTGCTGTTCGTCCTTGGTGAGTTCGGGTGCAGTCTTAGCCATCAGTTCGGGATCGCTTAGCCAGCGCCGGAGCAAGTTTTGGGGATCTTGGGGCATCCAGCACAGATTTATTTCTCGGCGTACATCTTTGACATCTCGTAAATCTGCGATGAGATCGAGTCGCGTTGGCTCGTCTACCTCGAGGCTGAGGGCTTGCGCCAATTTGAGAGCAAGACGATTAAGTAGATCTTTGGCGAAAGTGCTCCACGCCTCATTATGTGGCTTATGCGTATCACGTGCCCGTCTAGCCGCATGCGATACATCGTCCGAATCCAAGGTGATGCTGGTGCCGTTGATTTCTAATTCGATGGGCGAGCTAGGTATTCGTTGCCGAGACTCCACGAGATTCTTCATCACCCGAGCCATCTTGAGTGAACCCTTGATTCGCGCGACCTCGGGAGGGTCATCTTGGGATGGAACGATGTCGGCGACTAAGCGGTCGATAGTCGTGAGGGTGACGCCGGTCTCGCCAAGTGCTGGAAGTACCTGGTCGATGTATTCCAAGAATCGACGATTGGGACCGACAACGAGCGCGCCTTGGCGGGCGATAGTGTCACGGTGTTGATAAAGCAGATAAGCAATTCGATGCAAAGCCACAACGGTCTTACCAGTGCCAGGTCCTCCTTGGACCACCAAAGTTCCACTGAGTGGGGCGCGGATGATCCGATCCTGTTCCGCTTGAATCGTTGCGACGATGTCCCGCATATGACCAGTGCGTGCTTCATCAAGCGATGCTAGTAATGCATCGTGGCCAACAATGTTGGTCAGACCGAGACGTTCAAGAGCATCAAGGTTCAATACGTCGTCGTCAAGACTTGTGACGCTCCGGTCGGTTGTCGCGATATGACGCCTGCGAACAACACCAAGCGGTGTAACAGCGGTTGCACTGTAAAACGGAGCTGACACTTGAGCACGCCAGTCAATCAATACTGGATTTTGGTCACTGTCCGAGAGTCCTAGCCTGCCAATGTAATGGGTTTGGCCAGATTCGTTGTCAAGTCGCCCAAAACATAGACGCTGATCTACTCCGAGCAGATCCTTGCGGCGATCAGCTAATGACGAGATCAGTGCGTCACGCTCGGCAATACTGCTGGGAGTACCTGTCGGAGTGCTGTTCTGAGCCTGGTGGAGACGTTCGTCGACATGATCTCGGTATTGGTCGAGTCGGTCATAAAACTCGGACACCTTGGCTTGCTCGAGAGCACACTCGTTTTCGTAAGTGAGATCTTGAGACTCGTGGCTCGAGGTCATCCTTGGGGCCTTGGTGGGTTAGCTATTGCTTTTCTTTACGAGCTTTGAGTCGCCACGCAATCAACCCTGCACCGCAGATGGTCAATACAGCTGCAATTCCGATCGCCACTGGAGTTGGATTCTGTACTGCCGTGTAGATCATGACAACGGCTGCAAAGCAGACCAGGATGGTGCCCAGATTGGGGCCGAAGTCTTGAGTGGGGTCGTTCGGTTGATTGGACATTTTTCAAGGCTACCTGGGAATGTCGGGCCAGTGGCGTAATGTCGGAGTCATGTTTGCAGTTATTGACACCGAAACCACGGGACTTAAGCCGTCCACGAGTCGGGTTATCGAGCTAGGAGTTGTCGCGCTCGATCGTAGTGGCGAGGTCGAATGGGAATGGTCGACG
>CAUJDH010000087.1 GCA_963169225.1 Actinomycetota bacterium | reverse complement strand
TCTTGACTTGGTCGATATTGGCAAGTGGCTCGCCGTTGGTCGCCCGATGCCCAGCTAGGGCCATATTCCCTGGTTGACCCGGGAGGTCGCTTTCGGGATAGTGGCCTATTCCTCGCGAAAGCTGAGCTGGCTCGACCCCCTGAACTACGGGCAACTCCCACACTCTGCTCTTCAGCCTGGGCATGTACATCAGGCCAAACGCAGTGCCTATAGGTGGTTTGCCACCATCCCAGTTCGGAGGATTTTTGATATTGACCAGCGCCTGCTCGCGCGCACGGTCAGCCTCGAAACCGGCCAACACATTGGTCCACCACAGTTGGTAGACGACGTAGAGCAGGAAGACCACACCTATGGTCACAAAGATTTCACCAACGACGCGTACAGCGCTCCGCGAAGAATCTTTACCCATGGCGACTAGATTACGGGTTTAGGACGTAGCATGGTGGCCAAGGCAGACTTCCCGCGAAAATTAGTGGCGGGACTAAACGACAAAGCGGAGAAGACTAGAGCGTGAACGAAGAAGCAAAGCAAGAAAAGAAAGATAAAAAAGCTAAGAAGGACAAGAAGCCGGTTCGGATCGGTTCGCCACGTTGGGTGGTCCCGACCATGTTGGCGCTGTTCGGCATTGGCTTGCTCTGGATCATCATCTACTACATCGTGCCCACCGCTCCTGGAATCGGCACCTTAGGCGCCTGGAACGTACTGGGCGGCTTCATCCTCATCAGCCTAGGCTTCGTAGTCTCCACCCAATGGAAGTAGCTAACTAACCAAATGACAATGGTGTGATTATCCCCAACTGTGCAAAACCCTGGGGATAATCACACCATTGTCATTTAGAAACCCCAACTGCGCCAACCCCAGATTCAAACGCACGCTTAGATCGTCTGTTAACGAGCGGACCCCCAGAAGTAGGTTGAGAAAAAAGTCATCTTTTCCCCTTTTTTCGACGCCTACTTCTGGGGGTCGCGGTCGCATAACCGCGTTCTAAAACTAAACAAGCTCCAAAATCGTAGCGTTGGCCATCCCGCCACCTTCGCACATCGTCTGCAACCCATAACGGATGTTATTGCGAACCATGTGGTGGATCATGGTGCTCATGAGACGTGCACCGGAGCCACCGAGTGGGTGACCAAGTGCCATAGCGCCACCATTGGGGTTAACCTTGGCTGGGTCAGCACCGGTCTCCTTGAGCCAGGCACCCACAACCGAGGCAAAAGCTTCATTGACCTCAAATACGCCGATGTCATCAACGGTGAGCCCAGACTTGGCCAGCGCCTTTTCGGTGGCTGGGATCGGTCCGGTGAGCATCATGACTGGGTCGGAACCGGTAACGACCGCGGTGTGGACGCGAACAAGCGGCTTGAGGCCTAGCTCGGCTGCCTTTTCTGGGTAGGTAACGAGGAGTGCTGCGGAGCCATCCGAGATTTGGCTGGCGTTTCCGGCACTGACGACGCCGCCTTCTTTGAAGGGGGTTGGCAGGGTGGCGAGCTTCTCGACGGTGGAGCCTTCGCGAATTCCTTGGTCGGCGGTGAAGTCACCGACGGCCACGATCTCGTCTTCGAAGATGCCTTCTGCTGTTGCCTTGGCTGCACGGGCGTGCGATTCAACGGCGAGTTTGTCGAGGTCTTCGCGGCTGAGGCCCCACTTCTCGGCGATCATCTCGGCACCGACACCTTGGTTGAAGATGTGGTTGTCGTAGCGAGCAAACACGGTTGGTCCGAATGGTCCGTCGCCTCCTTGAATGTTGGACATCATGGGGATGCGCGACATGGATTCAACGCCACCGGCAACGACAACGTCGTATTGACCGGCGGTTACTCCGGCTGCAGCAAAGTGAAGCGACTGTTGGCTGGAGCCACACTGGCGGTCCACCGTGGTGCCTGGGACAGACTCTGGCCATCCGGCGGCCAGGACGGCACTGCGACCGATGTTGCAGGATTGTTCGCCGACTTGGCTTACACAACCCCAGATCACGTCGTCGACGATTGCTGGATCGATTCCGGTGCGGTCGACGATGGCCTCGAGGACGATGGCCGAGAGGTCTACGGCGTGGATGTTGGAGAGTGCGCCTTTTTCTGGCTTTCCGACTCCGACTGGGGTGCGGACTGCCGCACAGATCACTGCGTCACGGTTGCTCATGTTTCTCCTCTAGTTTTCGCCGCATTCGATAGCGGCTGGAAGCGATTGGACTACGCTCCCTATGTTACTCGTCAGTAACTTAGCGGAGTTCAATCGGCACGACGTTTGACTTACCTGTTGGAGTTGCGCCCGCACTCGCACCAAACGAATGGGTATAACCGCTGTTGTCGAGCTCATTGTTGAGGGCCGTCGTTCGCCACATCGTGCCCAAGACAAGAATCGCGATGATCACAATGCATCCCAAGACCTGGCGAATCAACAGAGACTGCTGAGCGTTTGCGGTCGAGTGGGTGGGCTGCGGTGGTTGGAGCGATGTCGCGATCGGCGTTCCGTAGACGTCGACGGCCACGTTTTGCCACGGGTTCGCCGGTTTCTTGGGTTCGAACGATCCTTGCATCACCCAAGCTGTCGCGATTCCGATGATCAGGCCGCCCAAGTGCGCCCGCCAATCGATCCCCCAACCGGGGATGAAACTGATACCTAAGTTGATGGCTAGCAAGATCACAACTTGCTTCATATCGATATTGAGTTTCCTGCCGCCGATCAGGAGTGCACCAAAAAGGCCGTAGATCGCGCCCGAAGCCCCGACCGACATCGTGGTTGGTGTCGAGAACATGTACGAGGCGACTGCTCCACCCAGACCCGACAGTAAATACAGCACCAAAAACCGTACTGAACCTAGAACTCGCTCCAGGGTGGGTCCAAGCAGATACAAGATCAACATGTTGAACACGATGTGCATGATCCCGATGTGGAGGAACATCGAGGTGAACAATCGGTAGTACTCACCAAAGATCCCGATCAAGATCGGGTTCATGGCGAAGCTCTCGAGCGACGGCTGGCCCGACAACTTCTGGGTCACAAAGAGCAACGCACACAGGCCGATAATCGTGTACGTCACATAGGGCACGAACTTTTTGTTCGCGGTGTAAGTGCTCATGGCGAGTAGCTGCTATTGATCGCGTTGCTAGTTCAGATTAGCTAAGCAGAACTAGACAGCTTCAATGTCGATGCTGCTGATCACAACATCCTCAAGCGGACGGTCTTGCGCACCAGTTGGCGACGCAGCAATCACATCAACCACATCGCGCGATGGCTGGTCAGCTACTTCACCGAAGATCGTGTGACGACGGTTCAAGTGCGGCGTCTGACCAACGGTGATGAAGAACTGGGAGCCATTGGTACCTGGGCCGGCATTTGCCATGGCCAGCAAGTACGGCTTGTCGAACTGCAACTCTGGGTGGAATTCGTCTTCGAATTGGTAGCCAGGTCCACCAACACCGATACCAAGTGGATCACCGCCCTGGATCATGAAGCCGCCGATAACGCGGTGGAAAATAACGTCCTTGTAGAGCGGGCCTTCGCCAGGTGCGCCGGTCTGAGGATTAGTCCAGTCTTTGGATCCATCAGCCAAGCCAGTGAAGTTGTCGACTGTTTTAGGGGCCTGATTGCCAAACAAGTTGATCTTGATGTCGCCCTTATTGGTGTGGAGTGTTGCCACTGCAGTTTGTTGAGTCATTCCGCCAGTCTACGGTGTGCCGTTAAACTACGGAGCAGGGTCAAGTCGTTTTGTTGTGATGCGGCCAAAGCCTGCTAATCCTCGCACAGATGGGCGTCCCGGCTTGAGCAATGCATACACCGGTCTCGTCTCGTCGGGCACCAGTTTCATCCGAAACTGGTTAAGTCCACTAAAGCGATAGCGACTGTCGGCAAATCTGATGATGCTCCGGCGCAGCCACGATGTTTCCGGTCTTTGCTCGTCATGACCACCAGAATTCTGCGCATCGAACTCATACATCGGCAGGATCCCATTTGAGACGCTGGTAAACCCTTCGCTGCTGAAGGTCTCACACGCCAGCGCAACCGCACCTTCAAGTGTGCCTCGCTCGGCATGGGACAGCCGAACGCAATCTTGTAGATACCACTCATTGGCATTGACCGGTAGGCATGAAACATAGGAGTTGATCTTGCCAGTTGCCGATTCTCGGCAAGCAAAATAGCGACGAATGTCGACTTGATCCATGAGGGCAGTACGTAAAAACGAATCGGTCGCGCGCGCCTTGCGCGCATTCTTCCATTCGGCTTCGACCTCCAACATTTGTTGGCGGGCTTCTAAATCGGTGGCAGGGAATACCTCACACCACTCGTGTGAAGATGCTGCATGATTTCGGGCCCAACGGATCTTTCGTCTCCTGCCGCCGGCAAGTGACCATCCTTCTAGGGAGGTAATGCAATCAGTACCGATCCAGATTTTCTCGTACCCTAACCGCATCGCCGCATCAGTCACGGCTTGGTCGGCACCCAAGATAAAGCGCGAAATTTTAGGGCCAAGGTCTTCGTCCAGAGCCGCCAACGCCGCTAATTCGCTCCCCGATTCACCAACCGGACCTCGCCACACAACTGCAGCACGCGACGTACGCAAATATGGAGTGAAGCCCACGAGCTCGCCAGCGGAATCATGCCGCGTGCTGAACTGCCAAGGGTCTTCTCCTAGAACAGCATAAGAGCCAGCCAATTGACCATAACGGGCCAATAGCCCGGCAATTGCTGCGTGGTTCACTAGCCAAGCTAACTCCATCGAAACCATGCAATGCGCGTTTTGATCAACGTGTCGCTGATCAAGTAGGAGATGGAAACGTCAAGCTTTAAGCATGTCTGAAGTGGTAACGCTCGGAGTTGAAACCCGAAAAATCGAATGACTAGGTAGCAACGATGACCAACGAAACAGACCAAAACACCCAAGGTAGTGGCCGACAACGCACGATCGAAGACACCGAATACGTGCCGTTGGAGGACTACAGCTTGGCACGTGGACTCCGTTGGTCCTGGATGAACTACCGATTGATGATGATCATCCCGGGAATCATCATCATGATCGTTTCAGCCCTCATCATGTTTTTGGGATCAATTTTCACGCCCAGGACTATCGAGTTCTCGATCAATCATGACGGCAGCACTTGGAGTGTGTTCTTCTTGTACACACCTCCCCCATTTGATCTCAAGACAATTATTTTCTTCATCGTGAGTTACTACATCTCGGTCAACGTCACGTTGATCTTCCAGAATGCAACTCTCACGGGATCGATAGCGGTCGCTGACGGTGAACCAGCGACCTTGCGCCGGTTCCTCATGCCAAAGAATTTCAAGGTCATGCTCGGTGTCACCACTTGGCTCTGCATCGCTTTGATTGTCGGCGGCATCCTGTTCATCATTCCAGGACTCATTGCTTTGTACTTCATGCAATTTGCGTTGCCAGCCTCACTCGCCGATGAAAATCCCACTGTCAAAGGATCCATCAAGAAGTCCTTCGCTCTGGTCAAGGCACATCGTTGGGCTTCGTTCCTCACGATCCTCACCGTTGTGGCTTTGATCATCTTGGGCTACCTACTGTTCTACGTCGGAATCGTCGTAACCGGCCCACTGGCATCACTTTTCTTGGCGTACTCCTACTTCTCGCTCACAGGTCGCGATATTTATTCAGTTCCGACCGAAGACACTGTGCCCTTGAACAACGACGCCAACTAGCCAGGTGCGCTTGGGCGTACATGCAAAATACTTGCCAATTTTCGGCGGGCAATTCGCACAGCATCTGAGCCGGTCAACAATGCCAAGTTTTGGTGTTGGATTGTGCCACTCTTGGGAGGATGCGCCTACCAAAGGCGCACTCTTGCGAAAGGAACATAATGACCATCACCTACAAAGCTGGGCTAGTTGCTGCAGCAGGAATCTTGGCGGTAGGAAGCCTTGCCGCCTGTTCGGGCTCGAGCGACTCATCGCAGTCTGCAAGTCCTACAGCCACCGAGACCAGTGCCTCCGCTAGCTCGACAGAGACGCACGAAGTGGGAGCCACTTGCGATAAGGGATCGTTGCAAACAGTTGTTCCCCAGGGTGCGAACATCAACGTATTCAAGTGTGGATCGACCGGTGACGGCCAAATCGCCGCAGTCCAGTACGGCCCCGGAGTTAACGTCGTTTTTGCCAAGACCACCGGAGTCGGCGGACAATGGCAAATCATCGACAAGAACGAGATCTGCGGAACTGCTAGCGCAGGACTCCCAGCATC
>CAUJDH010000086.1 GCA_963169225.1 Actinomycetota bacterium | reverse complement strand
CTAGCGAATCGTCTCGACGAGGTCATCCACGACAGACATATCTGGCAGATGATCCTCGACCGGTGGCAGTTCTGTGACGGACTTGATGCCCATACGCTCCAAGAAGTACGGGGTGGTTCCGTACAGTAGCGCTCCCGTGGCGGGGTCGGTTTCAACTTCCGCGATGAGTCCACGGGTAAGAAGGGTTCGCATTACGCCGTCGACATTGACTCCGCGGATCGCACTCACACGTGCACGCGACACCGGCTGCTTATAGGCAACGACTGCAAGGGTCTCGAGTGAGGCTTGTGTGAGCCTGGCCGTCTGACCGTCAGTGGCATACCTGGCCACGAGTGGCGCGCATGAACGAGCCGAGTAGAACCGCCAGCCTTGAGCGATATTGCGCAGTTCGAACCCACGCTCCTCGGCCATATAGGACTCGGCTAGTTCTTCCAGGGATTCAGTGATGACATCGATCGGTTCGCCGATCAAGTTCGCTAGCTGTGCAACGGTCATCGGCTCGTCGGTCACCATAAGCAGTGCCTCGATCTGGGCTTTGAGCGGAGCGGTGCACTCTTCGTT
This sequence comes from Actinomycetota bacterium, assembly GCA_963169225.1. Classification (GTDB taxonomy): domain Bacteria; phylum Actinomycetota; class Actinomycetes; order S36-B12; family UBA10799; genus KLAP162. Next base: position 23,553 of record CAUJDH010000086.1, on the reverse strand, counting down.
AGCGGTCTGGTCGGTCACGTCGACAACGTCGTTTGCCTCTTCGGCTTCGGTTACGTCCGTTACGTCGACGACCTCGGGCTCGACAGACTTGTTCGCCTTCTTCGACTTCTTTGCCATGGCTAGTTACTCCCCATAGTGTGCGATGGTTCAGATTGTGCAAGTGCGGATTCGGTGTCGGTTCGGGCATCGTCGGCGGCAGAAGCCTCGGCCGCTGTCTGTGCGGCTAGCTCCTCCGGCGTCAAGTCGAACTCACTGATTGAATCCTCAACGCTGATCGAATCCGAGTTGGGCTCTACCCACTCGATAATGAGTTCGCCCAGTGCATCTGGCTGGCTGAACTCGACACGTCGCTGACGGAACAGCTCGAGCAAGCTCAGGAACCGTGCCACGACAAGCCCGAGTACCTCAGCGTCCTCGATCAGTTCGGTAAAGCTCAAGGAGCCACGTTGACCAAGACGCTTAGAGACTTCCACAACTTGCTCAGCGACGCTAAAGACTGGTGAGTGAACGTGCCCGGTAGCGACTTCCTCTACCTGCTTAGGCTCGAGCGCATTTGCGGCAAGTTCGGCCAGTTTCTCGGGGGTGATGGACATGACGAGATCTGGAAGAAGACTGGTGAATTCGGGATCAAGGCCAGCCGTGCGAGGCGCAGATTTGGCCTGAGCCTCCATCTGCTCAGCAAAGATCGCCGAAACCTCTTTAAATGCCTTGTACTGAAGAAGCCTGGCAAAGAGCAAATCGCGCGCCTCGAGTAGCGCAAGATCCTCCGGATCCTCAACCTCGCCCGAGGGAAGGAGACGGGCGGCCTTGAGATCAAGCAAGGTGGCTGCGACTACAAGGAACGAGGTAGCCTCTTCGAGATCCCAGTCTTGGCCTTGTTCGCGGATGTGGGAGATGAAGTCGTCGGTTACTTGATGCAGTGCCAACTCGGTGACTTCGAGTTTGTGTTTCGCAATCAAGCTTAAGAGCAAATCAAACGGGCCCGCGAACTCTTCGAGCATGACCGAGAATCCTTTGGCTTGGGCAACCTCTTCGGGACCCTCGCGTAGATCAACGACGGCGTCTTCTGCGACAACGTCTTTGGAGTAACCCTCCGTGGCAGATACTTCTACCTCGGTTTCCCCTGAATTTTCACCCATCGAACTACCGTAAACCAGGAAATGGCCAGCTTAGGCCAAGGCACGCGGATGCGTTTCTACATAAACTTCGCGCAGCCTGTCTATCGTGACGAGCGTGTAGATCTGGGTCGTGCTGATTGAAGCGTGGCCCAGGAGTTCTTGCACCACACGAACATCAGCTCCACCCTCAAGTAAATGGGTCGCAAATGAGTGGCGCAATACGTGCGGCGACACGTGGGCTTTAACTCCCGCTTTTTCAGCTGCGTCATTGAGGACCGCCCACACTGACTGCCGACCGATTCGACGGCCAAGTCGATTGAGGAACAGTGCGGGAGTCCCAGCTCCGTTCTTGGCCAACTCTGGTCGACCTCGCACTAAGTAGGCATCGATTGCTTCCGTGGCATGCTTGCCGACTGGGAGGACGCGCATTTTGGAGCCCTTGCCACGCACACGCACTAAGTTTGACACCCGATCCAAGTCATCCAAGTCGACGCCCACCGCCTCACTTACGCGGGTTCCCGTGGCATACATGAATTCCAGTAGCGCAGTGTCTCTGAGATTCTCGGCTGTCTCGTCTCCTGGCGCAGCCAAGATCGCGAGTACATCGTCTAGTGGGAGTGCTTTGGGCAAGCCGCGTTTGGGAGATTTTGGCGAAATATCTTGTGCGGGATTACTGGTGGTTACTCCCTCTCGCAACATGAACTTGTGGAAGCTACGGACAGCTGAAATAACACGCGATGCAGTCGAAGGAGCTGGTGCCTTGGTCTCGATAGTTCCGTCGTCCAACTCGACGGTGACAGGCTCCTGGAGTGACCTGGCATAAGCCTGGACTATCTCCGGGGTAACCTCGTCAATCGTTCGCACACCTGCGGCCGCGCAGAACGATCCGTAGCGATTCAAGTCCCGCCGATAGGCGCTAATCGTGTTCGGTGAGAATCCGCGTTCAATCGCGATGTGGTCAAGGAACTCTTGGATGCTTCGTTCAAGCGGAGTCATCGTTTCACCTCCGCGACAAGGTTGTGGTCGAGCAGGTTTGCCCGCGAGTTCCAGGGAGCATCTGCAGGCCTGACATCATCCCAATCAGAGGCTCGAGCAGCATGTGCCGCGAAGACACCCACTACCGCGTTTGGGCTGATCAACTGACCGGCCAGCACTAATTGAAGAGCCTCATCGAGATCAACCCAGACGGAAGGTAACGATGCCTCTTCGGCTTCGCCGGTCATGACTCGACCTTCGCTAGCTGCTGAGATATCCCGAGCGAGATAGAAGCGGATGATCTCGCTTGAGCCACCTGGCGAGTTCGCCACATCCAGAAGAACGCCCCAATTCTTGGCCTCGAGTCCAGCCTCCTCTATCAACTCGCGTTTCGCTGCTTCGAGGGGATCTTCGCTTGGCTTGTCCAGTAAACCAGCTGGCGTCTCGAACAAATAAGCCGCGACTGGATGACGGTACTGACGAATCAATAGAACTTCGTCCTGATCGTTGAGGGCGACGATGGCCACTGCACCAGGATGAATCAGCACATCGCGCACGGCGCTTTGATCATCAAACTCCACTGTGTCCGAACGAATGCTCCAGACAGCACCGTCAAAGCGGTCGACAGTCTCAGTAACTGGGTAAGCAAACGGCTCATCGCACACAAGACCATGCCAGGGTTCACCTAGCTCGGGAGTGGTCTCACGGTTGGCCATAGGGCCAATCTATGCTGCGGATTCGTCTCGCTGTTGCTGACGCGCCACTGCCGCGGAAACCAATCCGGCAAACAGTGGATGAGCATGTGTCGGACGTGATTTGAACTCAGGGTGAGCCTGCGTCGAGATGTAGTAGGGATGCACTTCGCGTGGCAGTTCGACGAACTCGACAAGGTTTCCATCCGGCGAAGTTCCCGAGATCACTAGGCCAGCTGCCTCAAGTGAGTCGCGCTTGGCATTGTTTACCTCGTAGCGGTGGCGGTGACGTTCTGACACCTCGGTGCTGCCATAGATCTCAGCGGCCAAAGAACCGGGGGTCAAGGTGGCATCCCACGCGCCGAGTCGCATGGTTCCACCCAAATCTCCGTCACCAGAGACCACGTCGACCTGCTCTGTCATAGTCGCGATAAATGGCTCTGAAGTATCCGGGTCGAATTCAGTAGAATCAGCGTTGGCGATTCCGAGTACGTTGCGCGCATACTCGATCACCATGCTCTGCAGTCCAAGGCAAAGGCCCAGGGTCGGGATCAGGTTCTCGCGGGCATAACGCAGTGCACCGAGCTTTCCCTCGAGACCGCGCACACCGAAGCCACCTGGCACGCAGATCGCATCAACATCGCCGAGTTGTTCACGTGCTCCTTCAGGAGTATCGCAATCGTCGGACGCTACCCATTTGAGGGTTACGCCTGCGTTGTTGGCAAATCCTCCAGCGCGAAGTGCCTCGGTGACTGAGAGATAAGCATCTGGCAGATCAATATATTTACCGACTAAAGCGATTGTGAGTCTGTGTTCTGGCTCGTGAACACGGCGTAGCAAGTCATTCCAGTCATCCCATTGAACGTCACGGAACGGAAGACCCAAACGGCGAACAACGTAGCTGTCGAGACCTTCGCTGTGCAGGACCTTCGGAATGTCATAGATGCTAGGTGCATCAACCGCTGCGACGACTGCTTCTTTGTCAACGTCGCACATCAGTGAGATCTTGTTCTTGATGCTGTCGGGCACATGGCGGTCTGCCCGCAGGACAAGGGCATCAGGCTGAATACCGATATTTCGCAATGCGGCTACCGAGTGTTGGGTCGGCTTGGTTTTGAGTTCGCCTGCCGGTCCCAGATACGGCAACAGCGACACGTGAACCGAGAAGACGTTCTCACGGCCCTGCTCATGCTTGACCTGTCGAACGGCCTCAAGGAACGGCAAGGACTCGATATCGCCGACGGTTCCACCAACCTCGGTGATCACAACGTCAACGCCCGGCTCGGCCATAGCGTAGATGCGAGACTTGATCTCATTCGTGATGTGTGGGATCACCTGAACCGTGTCTCCGAGGTACTCGCCGCGACGCTCCTTAGCGATCACGTCGGAGTACACCTGGCCGGTGGTGACGTTTGCGATTTGCCCAAGGTTACGGTTCAAGAAACGTTCATAGTGACCGATGTCGAGGTCGGTCTCGGAGCCGTCTTCGGTAACGAACACTTCGCCATGTTGGAACGGGTTCATGGTTCCTGGATCGACGTTGAGATACGGATCCAGCTTCTGCATGGTCACATTGAGACCACGAGATACTAGAAGATTGCCAAGAGAAGATGCGGTAAGGCCTTTGCCTAGAGAAGAGGCAACGCCGCCCGTGACGAAAATATAGCTTGTGCTCACGGATTTATAGTCTATCAGCGTCCAGCAGAATCGCTTACAACTCGCCGGAGAGTTCCAACAGTTCCTTCGCATGAGCAGCTGCAAGCTCTGAATCTTCCTGACCAGCCATCATCCGCGACAGTTCACGCACACGCTCGTCTCCAGAGACCGCACGGATATCGCTTGTGGTCACAGAATCACCAGAAGTCTTGCTGACAACAAGATGTCGGTTGGCAAACGCTGCCACTTGTGGCAAGTGGGTCACGACGATTACTTGGCTGTGCTCCCCAAGTTGCGCTAGACGCTTACCGATTTGGGTTGCAGCCTTTCCTCCCACACCGGCATCGATTTCGTCGAAAACCATTGTCTTAGGTGTGGTGCTCTTGGCGAGAACAACCTCTAGCGCGAGCATGACGCGAGAAAGCTCGCCGCCCGAAGCAGCATTAGCCAAAGGTAGATGTTGTCCACCCCGGTGAGCACTGAGCTGAAACTCGATTGCATCTGCTCCGAACGGTCCGGGTTCGCTCGGGTTCACAGCGGCCCGTAAGTCCGAGTCAGCCATCATGAGGCCTTGGAGCTCTTCGGTAACCTCTTGTCCGAATGTTTGAGCCGCCTTGGTCCGCAAAGCCGTCAACTTAGCCGCCTGAGTAGCTACTTGCTCGGAAACTTGGTTGAGTTCCGCTTGAAGAACCTCCGGGTTAAGCTGCTGTTCCAACTCCCCTACGCGCTTTGCGGCGTTGCCACTCCAAGCGATCACGTCATCGAGAGTCGGTCCATGAAGTTTGACCAACTCGTTGAGTGAGGCAATGCGCGCTTGAACCTCCGCCAATCGACCCGGTTGAGCATCGAGCCCGTCGACGTACCGCGATAGTTCGGACGAAGCTTCGCTTAGCGAAACGGACGTCTCGGCTAGCTGCGCATTGATCGGACCAAGGGTGGAGTCCAACCCCTCGATCGCGCCGAGTGCACGGCGTGCTCGTTCAATCAGCTCAATCGCATTAGATTGTTGATCATCTTCACCCGCAAGTGCCTGGAGTGCCTCTTGCGCAGCACTCTCGAGTTCGTCAACATTCCCTAGCCGCTTAACTTCACCCAGCAGTTCATCAAGCTCGCCTGGTTGAGGATCCACCTTCTCGATCCGTTCGAGTGCGAGCATAAGTTGGTCACGCTCCAACTGATGTGACTCGTGAGCAGAGGTAGCTTGTTCAACTTGCGCCTTAAGTTCCACATAGCGTGCGTAGATCGTTTGGTAGTCGGCAAGAGTACGGCTTAACTCTGAACCCGCGAATCTGTCCAAAGCCTCGCGCTGAGCGGCTGGCTTCCGGAGCAATACCTGATCAGACTGTCCATGCACAGCTACAAGTTGATCGCCCCATTCGGAGAACTTGACCTGTGGAACGATCGTCGTGCCGGCAGTGCATTTGCTCCGACCTCCGGCTGGCAGCGAACGCGACAGAAGCAATAGACCTTCATCGAGTTCAACCTCCGAGTCACGCAAATCTATGACTAATGGATCTTGGGTTTCAATAGCCCAGCCGCCTTGCACCTTGGTGTTCGCCGATTTGGCTAGCGACTGCTTGGTGCTTCCACCAAGCAACATGTCCAGCGCACTGAGCACCATGGTTTTACCCGCGCCGGTTTCTCCAGTTATAACGGTGAATCCAGGCCCGAAATCTACTTCGGCTTCGTCGATGATGCCTAGGTCTACTAAACGAATGAACTCAATCACGGGCTTCTCCACGCCAACCAGAAACGGGAAGCTCGAACTTGCGCACGAGACGTTCAGCAAATGGAACCTCGTTGAGCCGAGCAAAGACTACCGGCTTGTCTGACCGCACAATCTCCGCGCGGTCGCCCTGACCGATCTCGATCACTCGCCTTCCATCGCAAGCCGCGACACCTTGGGCTGACCGATCTGAGAGCTGTACAGAAATCTTGGCATGTGGCCCTACAACCATGGGACGGGAAAACAATGCGTGAGCACTAGCCGGAACAACCACAATGGCCTCTACATCAGGCCACACCACGGGCCCACCAGCACTCCAGGAGTAGGCGGTCGAACCAGTAGGAGTTGCACAAACAACTCCATCGCATGCCCACCTCGATACGGGTTGATTGTCGATCGCCAAGAAGAGATCCAACATATGAGTGTGGACACCTTTTTCAAGGGCAACCTCATTGAGTGCCCACGAACTCTCGATTGAACCGTCCGCGTGCTGAACTTCAACGCTGAGTGTGTCCCTGGTCTCTAAGGTGTAGTTCTGTTGAACCACTGCAGCGACAACGGCATCAAGGGCATTCGCCTCAGCCTCAGCCAAGAACCCAACGTGGCCAAGATTGACGCCCAAAATTGGTGTACCGAACTCTCGACCAGTGTCGGCGGCTCGCAAAATGGTTCCGTCTCCGCCAAAAGTGACAATCAAATCGCAGTTGGCGCTGTCTTCTTGCGTGGCCACTTGAACACCGAAATCACTAGTGAACCGTGCAGCATTCTCTGGGGACGCGACACACTCGACACCAGACTCAGTCACCTTGCGTGCGAAATCAGACGCCGCCACCCAAGCATCGTCGCGTTCTGGGTGCGGCAGGAGGAAAGCACGCTTTGATGCCATGTCAGCAGTCATGTGCTCCTCCTTGCGAGCTTTTGGAACTAGGTTGGTCCGTTTTCTACGACTTGTTCAAGCTTATCGCGGTCAACAGACATTCCCCCTGAACGCAGCCATAAGAAATATTCAACGTTTCCTTTAGGTCCAGGCAATGGACTTGCCGCCACATCTACTGTTCCGACACCCAGTTCAAAAGCGGCATCGGCGACGCCTTGCACTGATTCAATGCGTAAGGCCGGATCTCTTACTACCCCATTTTTGCCAAGACGATTCTTACCAACCTCAAACTGGGGTTTGACCATCAAAAGAAAGTCAGCCTCCGAAGCCGCGACCCCGATCAGCGCGGGCAAGACAGATTTCAAGGAAATAAAACTCAAATCGGAAACTACAAGACTGGGGACTGGATCAAAGTCTCCTGGCTCTAGATGCCTCACATTCGTACGATCGCGGACATCTACCCGATCATCAGACTGCAGCGACCAAGCTAATTGCCCGTAGCCAACGTCCACGGCATACACAAGCCTCGCGCCACGCTCAAGAAGAACCTGAGTAAAGCCACCTGTAGAGGCTCCAGCATCCAGGCATGTTTTACCGCGGACTTCGATTTCGGGAAACGCATCGAGCGCACCGAGAATTTTGTGGGCACCTCGCGATACCCATTGAGGGCCAGGATCGAGATCTACCAGCCGAATAGAGTCACTGTCGTTGACTTGGCGGCTCGGTTTAGTCGAGAGACTTCCCTTGACCTCCACACTGCCCTGCTTGATGAGGTCTTGCGCGTGATCGCGAGATCGTGCAAGACCCCGCCGAACAAGTTCAGCGTCGAGGCGTCGAAGAGTCACTACTGAGAGGAGTCTCCACCAAGCGCACCTTTGAGCTTGTCAACGGCACCGTCCAGAACATCAGCCTTGTCGCCCAGAGCGCCACTAGCTGATTCCTTGACCTTGTCAGCGACATCTGAGATCTTGTCTCCGATCGAACCCTCGCCGGTCACAGCATCTTTAACACTGTCGACAATGTCGCCTGCCTTGTCCTTTGCGTTCTCAAATGCTTCGCTCATCTTCTTCTCTCTTCCTTAGTTCTTTGCGCTCTTCTTTGCAGCCTTTTTCGCTGAGGCTTTTTTAGCTGGTGCCTTCTTCGCCGGAGCCTTCTTGACTACTTTCTTAGCCGGAGCTTTCTTAGCTGGTGCCTTCTTCGTCACCTTTTTTGCCGGGGCTTTCTTAGTAGCCTTTTTAGCTGGCGTCTTCTTTGCTGCTGATGCACCTGCTGGTCTCGAAGTAGTCGAGCGAACTTTCGACGACTTCTTCTTCGGCGCACCCGTTACCGCTTCGGTGGCCTTTGTAGCGGCATCTGCTGCAGCCTCCGTCGCCTTGGTTGTTGCTTGGGAAGCAGCTTCAGTGGCCTTATTGGTGGCTTGAGTTGCCTGGCTCGCCGCATTCGTTGCCGTTGACTTAGCGGTCTCGACTGCCTGCGAGGCGGCTGACAATGCCTGATCAGTTGCAGCCTTGACCTGGCTACTTGCTAGATCCGCGACACCTGCTACTTGCTCGGTGCCTACCCGGAATTGACCTTCAAGACGCTGCACATGCTTTCGCACAGCAGCGAGCTCCTCTTCACGCACAAAGCCCATCCGGCTCACAGTGCGGTCGACTTCGCTCTTAACCAGCCCAACAAGAATCTCGCGATTGGTCCGGCTCTGCTCGACCAGGTCGTCGGCCAGTTCTTGAACTTGAGCCGCGAGAGCGTCTGGGCTCAACGAACTCACATCAAGTTCTTGGGATGCCAAGCTGGCGGCAGCATCCTTAGCCTTGTCAGTTGTGGCTTCCACAATTCCAGTGGCCATTTGGAGGTAACTACGCAGCACGTCAATCACATTTGCTCCTAGAGTTCGTTCGTTTAACAGGCTCAGACTATCCAAAGTAATTCGATCTTTGCTCGGCACGAGTGAAATCTCTACTCCACAGCGCACCGACTCCCGTAAACTCCTATACGGTTTAGATACAGGCATTGCTTAAGCAACTAAGGCTGGATTTGAATCACAAATCCCACAAAACAAACTAGATCTGAGGACCCACCACATGGCATCTCTTAAGCAAGTCCAAGAGATCGTCGACGAGGGCCTTGAGAAGTTCGAGGAATACCCCTTAGAAGTTCGGCAGAAGAATCTCCCGGATCGTACGTTCGAAGTCTTGATCTTGGACTACGACAAGGCTTATCGCGGCGAGGTCACCGACGGCGAGATCGTCAACTTGACCTTTGGTGCTCCTGGGCCACGTACCGACGTGCGAATGGTTCTTACTTCCGATGATCTCGTGGCTCTTCATTCAGGTGAACTCAAATTCGCTACCGCCTGGGCTTCAGGCCGGGTACGAATTGATGCGAGTATTCGCGACCTCTTAAGCCTGCGTACTCTTGCTAAATAGTCAGCTAAGCAATTGAGCTGAGCAGGCCTCGCAAATCTTCTGCGACAAATCTTGGTTTGTGGATCTCGGGCACATTCTCAAGGTCACTGGCTTTTGTGACTCCGGTAAACACGAGCAGACTGTCAAGGCCTGCCTTGTTAGCGGCCTCGACGTCTGTGTCCAGCCTGTCCCCGATCACCAGCGGTTTCTTAGAGCCAAGACGGTCCATCGCCCTGGTAAGCATGGCAGGTTCCGGTTTACCTACCGAATCGGGTTCAACTCCGCTGGCCTCAACGATCGCCTTCACCATCATGCCGTTCCCGGGAGCGAGGCCATTTGCAACCGGAAACGTCGAGTCAAGGTTAGTTGCGAGGTAGTAGGCGCCACGCTCAACTGCAATTGCTCCGTTGGCAAGGTCTTGCCATTTGAGATCAAAAGTCATACCTTGGACCACCGCATCCAACTCAAGCATCGGGTCTTCAACGATCATCATTCCCCTGCTCGTGACTTCGTCTCGCAAGCCTTGAGCGCCAATGACGAAAATCTTGGCACCAACTCCGAACTTATCCAGCAATGTGTCGGCCGCAACTTGAGAGGAGGTGACAATTTGATCTTCGCTTGCCGCGACGCCCACACTCGCCAATAGCTCAACCACCTTGTCTGGCGTACGACTTGCGTTGTTAGTTATATACGCGACTTGCGTTGAATCTAGTTTGTTAATGACCGCTGCAGCGTGATCAATTGGATCTGTGCCTTTATACACAACCCCGTCTAGGTCAAACAAGAAGCCGTCATAGCTCTCGGCGAGAGTCGTCACTAGCCTTGCTCCTTGGCAAGCTCATCGTCCAGTTCTGCTAATCGATCGGTAGCATCGGTTTGGCCGAACTCATCCAGGCCGGCACAGCGCATAAATTGATCGCGAGCCGCCTTCAAGTCGCCGTTAGCTAGCAGTGCGTCTGCGTATCCGTACACAATTCGAGCAGCCCACGGCTGGTCTTTCTGCACCTGCTCGGCTGCCGGTCTCAAAGTCGACAGTGCGGCAGCTGCTTGTCCAGAATCACCACGTGCACCAGCTAAAACCAGCAACCGTTCCGCCTCAGCTTCACCTTCAAGTGCTTCAGCCTCAGGCGAGGTCAACAATTCGATTGCCTTATCGGGACGTTCCATGGCACGTTCACAGTCAGCGATTACTGGTAACAGATCAGACCGTCCACCCATACGCACGGCGGCTTGGAGTTCAAGGCGTGCCTGTTTAAAATCGCCCACGTTGTAAGCACAGATCCCGACTGCCTCACGCACTACCGGACTTCTACCCCCGAGCTTCCCAGCCTCAACGGCATACTCATATGCCTTATCTGGATCCTCCTCGATCGCCAAACGTGCTGCCGCCAAATATCGTTCTACCTTGGCTTTAATCCCAGTCTTGAGTGACTTGAGATCCTCTTGAACTTCACGAGGAAGGACGTTCAGATCGATCTCACCTAGGCCATCATCCCAATCACGAACGCCGTCTTCGTGTATTCGAGTTCCGTCTGCCCGTTGTTTGCGTTGGTCCGGTTGCGAGAACCGTTTGGGCGAGCGTTCGTTGCGGTCGTCTCGCTTGGGTCCACGGCTGTCGGTACTTGGTCGCGCTCCTGGTTTTGAACTTCCGCGGTCAGACCTGCGACCACCTGAAGAGTTGCGCCCGGACGACGAACGATTCTGTTTCTTACGGGGATCGGATCCGTCTCGACTCGAACCAGTTGGGTTTTCCATGTGATCAGGCTAGTGCCTAGCACTCACCACAATCTATTTGGTCTGTTCCTTGTCGGTGGTATCCGAAAACAAGTCGCGTATGCGCTGCTTTGAGCTTTGAAAGTATGTGCTTACAGAAGAACCGCCAGAAACATCATCGAGCTCGTTCTCCGATAGTGCGCGCTCATCACTATTTTCCGAATTGTCGTTCTTCGAAAAGTTATCCATTGTTCTTACCTTTGCGCTTTCCAGGTTCATGCGGCATGTTCATTGCCTGTTCAAAGAATCGATCGTAGTTTGCATGGGGCAGATCTTCACCGGCTCCACCTGTAGCTGCTTCGAGTTCTTCTTCAGAAAGCTTCTCGTTTGCCTTTTCGTCAGTCATTCGCGATCACTTCTTCTCACTAGCTAGGTATTTTGGACTTGTATCTTGCGAAACTCTTCGTCACCAGGAGAATCCTGACGACCCAAAAAATTCGTCCTGACTAAGTTCTCCAGCATCTTCCTGTTTGCTCCACCCGCAACTTCTTCTAATTGCTCGGGCGAAAGTTGATCACCCACATAGGGAAATAGCGGTAGATGTACTACCTTGCGAGAGCCTTCGACCACTTGTATCTCGACATCTTCAGGCACATCAATACCATGCTCCGCGAGAGTTCCACGAGGGTCCGCCAACAGTCGATCCCTTAGCTCAAGATCGACTGCTGTCTGATTCACCAACTCATCAAGCTTGTCTTTGGTCATGAGTATCTCCCTTTATTCCTGGATTTGTGGAGGGTTCGTACCTCTAGGGTGGTTCTGATTTTGAACCGGAGGAAGCCCGAATCTGAACAGTTCGTTGTCACCGTTCATGTACTGGTTAAATCTCCATTTGGGCATGAAACCACCATCTACTTCCGCCAGCTCCGCGTCAGACATTGGCTCGTTATCGACGGGAGGCAAAGTCAGAACCATCTTTGCTGTAGAGACCTCGACAAGTTCGATCGAGAGTCCTTCCGGAATCTCGATTCCCTCATGCGTCAGCACCGCATTGGGATCCGCAATCAGACGCTCCCGAAAATCACCGTCGAGCGCAGCCCTAGCAAGTGCTTCGTTCAGCTTTTGCTGTTGGTCGTTGTCGTTCATGGTCTCTACCTTCGACTTATCGTGGCTCTATAGATTGAACTAGCAAGTTGTGATCCCGAAACGGAATCGGCAGGCAGGCCTATCGGCGGATGAACTCGTTGTCAGCTGGCGAAGTATCTACTTGACGAACGTCACGTTGTACTTGATCCGGTCGAGCCCTGCCACCGGAAGTAGCCTCTAGCTGCTCGTCTGTGAGCTCGTCGCCTGCCTCATTGGCTACATTCTCAACATTCTCTTTGTTGTCCATGTCAATCTCCTTTTCTCTGTGAGTTACATATGAATTGTTCCCACAATTCTCAAAATTACACTTTTTATTATCTGTAAAACACGTTTTCACTCTAATGGGTTAAACATTACGTGCAAGCAACGTATCGGCAACCGTTCATAGAAGTCCCTTTCAGTGTTTAGCGCAGCGGCTACTGAGTCAACTGACGTTCGGCCATATTGCGGAAGATGCCCGGCCGAGACATGAGTTCGTCGAACGAGCCTTGATCGACAATCTGCCCCCGATCCATCACCACAATTTTGTCGGCCTTGCGCACGGTACTGAGCCTGTGCGCGATAACAACTCGAGTGACATCTAGCTGTTCGATGTTCTCGGACACCCGCTGTTGAGTACGATCATCCAGCGCGCTTGTAGCTTCATCGAATAACAGCACCTTGGGTTTACGAGCAATGGCACGAGCAATCATTAGACGCTGAATCTGACCGCCAGAAAACGAACCCCCTCCCTCTCCAATTAAAGTCTTCATCTTCATTGGCATGGCACGAATGTCATCCGCAATTCCTGCGGCTTCGGCAGCAACCCAAGCACGCTCTTCATCTTCGCTAGCTTCGCCCAAGATCGTCTCTAGAATCTCGCCTGGAAGCGGCTTTGCATTTTGGATTACTACTCCGAGTTGCGAACGCACTTGCCGCATATCGAGCAGATTCAAATCAATACCGTCGTAACTAACGCTGCCAGTATCTGGTCGATCTAAGCCAAGAAGCAGGCGCAGAAGCGTGGATTTTCCACAACCAGACGGTCCAGTAACTGCAACAAACTCCCCCGGCTTGATGTCGAGATCTACATTGTGCAGGACCTGAGCCGAATCAGTTGAATACGAAAAATTGGCCTTCGTAATCTTGATGGAACCCTCAAGCTTGCCCGGACTTTGAGTACCAAATCGCTCTTCTTCCTGATCAAACACTGGCTGAAGTCGCTTCCACCTGGCACTAATCTCGATGATGGGTCCCAAAGTTGCGGTTAGACCCATTACTGCGGCAGTGAACTGCCCTAATGCGGAGTAAAACGCCAGATATGAGCCACCTGAGAGGTCACCCACAAAAAAGTAGCCGGCAAAGATATAGAGAACCAATGAGAGAACTCCGGTCAAAGCCGCAAGCAAAGCAGTGCTCAGCGCGCCCGTACGACCTGCAATCGAAGCGCGACTCTGCTGCGTGCTGTAGACATTTGACCATCTGGTCATGATTCTTCGTTCGGCGCCAGCGATCTGAATCTTAGGGATGCTACGCACCCATTCAAATAGCGACGCATCAACCTCGCCACCCGCATCCAACATCTCTCGTTCCCACCGGACTCGGCGCAGATTGAGGTAGGTAATCCCGCTCAGAAGAATGATGAGCGCGATGAGCGCTACAACGGCCAGCCTAGGCGAATACACGAACAGCAATATCAGGCTGATTACGGACATCACAGCAGAGAGTCCAGAAGACAAAATTATCGTGAGCGCCTTGTTGCGGATTTGCTGCAAGCCAGTCAGACGTGAACCCAAATCACCCGTACTAAAAGTGCGAATGAAGCCACTTGGCAACGACATGACTCGGTCCAATAACGCACTCTCATCGACCGTCTCTAATCGACCAATTAACCGTGCAGACGCCAAATTGCTACACACTTCAACAATCGCAGTGGTTACCGCAGTGGCTGCCAAAAGTACGGCGATCCCGACAAGAAGAACCGGCTGTTGATGCGGGAGTACCTGGTTAAAGATCAGCCCGACCATGATCGGAGAAACCAGACCAATCAAAGCCACCAAGAATCCGAGCGCAAAAATAACCGGCACCTGGCCTTTAAGTTGGCTTCCTAGAAGTTTGACCAACGATCTCCATGTCACCGGCCCCGGTTCAAAGGTGGGGTAAATCATGTACGCAGTGTCAGCCAAACCTTGGGCGACCTCGGGGGTAACCGTTTTCTCTATACCTGTTCGCGGGTCATACAGTTTGTAGGCGCCCAAGGTGGGAATCAAGGCTACTGGTGAATTGCTCTTCGCACTAAAGCCAATAAGGCACAGGGTTGAACGCTTGAACCAATTTTTATCTTTAAACTCGACCACCCGAGTACGAACCCCAGTGGATTCAATACGCAGCGAAACCCAATTCGACCCTTCAGTGCTAAGGCTGGTGGGCTGGGTAGTAGAACCCACGACTTGTGACACACGCTCGATAGCAGCGTCCAGCAACTCGATATCAGTCGCCGAACCAAGGTGTTCTGCAGCAGGCTTATCCGCTACGCCTGCCAGCGTATTGAGCGAATCTCTCAGTTCCTGACTATCCATCGCTCATCAACTCCGCGTAATAGCCATCAAGCGCAATGAGTTGGTCATGATTGCCTTGCTCAACCAACTTCCCTTGATCAAGCACAAGGATCTGATCGCAATCACGCACTGTTGAAAGTCGGTGAGCGATGATCACACACGTGCAGTTCCTAGTCTTGAGGTGGTTGGCAATTTCATGTTCAGTGACTGCATCGAGCGCACTAGTCGCCTCATCGAGAATCAAGATGGTTGGATCTTTGGCCAACGCCCTAGCAATTTCTATTCGTTGGCGCTGACCGCCGCTCAGGTTGGAGCCACCTTCAGTGAGTTTGTGGGAGTAACCACCGGCCTTAGCTTCTATTTCTTGAGCAATATCGGCATCTTCAGCAGCGGCGATCACTCGATCAAGTTCGATGCTGTCATCCCAAAACCGAATATTGGCTTCAATAGTTCCTTCAAAAAGCATGATCGACTGATCAACCTTGGTCAACGACGAAGTCACGACCTCGACGGGAACATCTATCCGAGAACGGCCATCGAGAAGTATCTCGCCAGCCCATGGCTCATATAGACCGGCTATCAAATTTGCCACGGTGGACTTGCCGCTGCCTGAAGTTCCGATCAAAGCGATCCGCTCACCCGGATTAGCTGTAAATGACAGATTCTCAATAAGTGGCGGCCGACTCTTTGAGAATCCGAAGGTGAGGTCTTTGACCTCCAACTTGCCCTCAAGTTTGCGGCCTGCGGTCTCGGGGTTCGGGTCGGCCAGGAGAACTTGCCCCTGCGCTTCCGGCCTCACAGGTTCACCCAAGACATCTGCGATCTGGACAAGTTGTGCTTTGGTATCAGCCAACATAGCCACAGCCATCACCAACGAACCGATGGGTGCTAAGAATGACAGTGCTAAAGCTTGAAAAGCAATCAACTGCCCAACACTGAGCTGCGCGTTAAGCACCATGTAGCCGCCCACAAGCAATATGCCAGCTATAGCTAGCGCATTAAACAGCTTTGGAATGCTCGAAAATATTGCCAACATACCGCTGAAACGTTGTTCTGAGGATACGACTTTGGCTTGCCGCCCAGCTTTCCGCTGAAGATACTCAGATTCGGCACCTGCGGCTCGAATGTCATCGAACATGGCCAGGCCTGTATAGGTATAACCAATATCTTTGAGCGCCTCTTGTTGAACAGTCGTGTTTGCTTGAATTCGATAGCGGATACTTAGACCGATCACACAGGCGCTAAGTAAACCGAAAACAATCGCGATCGCCGCCAAAGTTGGGTTGATCCAAATAAGCACAACCAAGTAGATGAGCATTTTGACCAAATTAACTGCGGACGTCGATAGCTGTCCGGTGACGCTCGATGCCACACCCTCGTTAAGACTAACCCGGCTAACCAAACCACCAGGTGAGCGCGCATCGTAAAACCTTGAGGGCAACCGAAGCAGGTGCCAGATAAATCTAGTTGAGGCACGAATCGACATCGCCAGATGAAGACGCAACAGCATTCGTTCCGAAAGCCAAGTCAGCGAGAAATCCAAGACAACTACGATCGCTGCCAAGCCGATAACAATCGGTACCCAGTTAGTTAGTCCGAAATTCAAAACCTGTTCCACGAACAGCGAAGTGACAAGTGCTGCAAGCGTTACCGGTACCGCAACAGCAATGCCGGCGATTGCGCTAAAGGATACGGCTGGACCAGAACCTTTGACCATCGACTTGAAGACGTCCCCAGCCCGCAAACCTTCACTGTTTGATCTGCCTGGCTCAAAATTCGGCCCTTTTTCAAAAGCAATAGCAACGCCAGAATACGAGGCATCAAATTCCTCATGCGTGAGCTTGCGTCGACCAACGGCGGGATCGTTGATCACATAGTGCCGTTTAGTTACCGATTCAAGTACAACGAAGTGGTTAAACTCCCAGTACAGAATCATTGGCATCGGCCTACGCGGCAAGCTGTCTGCCTTGGCTAGATAGCCGTCTGCCTCGAGTCCGTAATGCCGAGCCGCTCGAACGATTTGCGCTGCGTTGATTCCATCGCGGGAGGTCGAGCAAGTCTCCCTCAATTCTTGGAGTTCGACCCGTTTACCAAAGTAGGCCAACACCATGCCCAAGCTGGCTGCACCACACTCGGTCATCTCCATTTGCAAAATTGTTGGAGTCCGAGCCTTACTACGTGGATTAACCTCGCCAGGTGCCACAGCGCCAGTCGAGGTCATGATTGCGAACCAAACACATATTCGATCGGGTGCTTAGTACCAATAATGAATGTGGAAGTAGCTAAATAGCTTGAACCGCCAGATTCGTCATTCGTTGGGAAGTTTTGTGCCTCGAGCTCGTCGACGAGGCTCTGCACATCAAGATCAGCTTCAACAGGGGTAACCACCGGTAGATCGCCCACCAACATGCTCGTGAGGGCATCATCACCCACTAAGGATTCGGCTTGGCTAGCGGTAATAGGTTCGCCGATTTTTGAAACCTTGGTGGTGAAAGTCGCACGCGCGCTTCCCTCACCCACGACCTCGACGATCACTTGTGAGCCTGGGGCAAGTTGTTGAGCAACTGTCGGATCAGGGAACATCCGCAATACCAATGGCCCACTTTCAAACTGGAGATTGGCTACTGGGGATCCAACATGAACTATCGAGCCCGAAGTACCGAACGTTGAACCCACCCAGCCATTCATAGGTGAATCAACCTTGACCACTTTGCCGTTCGTATCCAAGAGAGTCGCTAGTTGCTGGCCTTTCGAGACCTCGGCACCAATCTCTACATCAAAGGAAACCAACCGGCCCTCAGCAGGCGAGGTGACAGAAACGAGCGATCCCCCTGGCAAAACAGCCGAAGGTGTAGACGCGCTAATCGGAATTTGAACAATCATCGACCAAGCGATGACACAGACCGCCAACACCAAACAAGCAACGAGAGCCAACCAAGCACGGGGCTTGACTACTCGAATTGACTCGGTGGGAGACTCAAGTGCGCTCTGGGTCGATGCGCTAGGAGCTATGACACTCGGAGCAGATTCCTTGGTCATAAGTTCAACTCTCCCAACACAGCAATCTGTTGATATGAATACTCAATATCCCCGTGAGTTGTTGATGTTCTAAGCACCTGAAAGATATCGAAATTCAACTCCTCGTTGCAATGTCGTGAGGAACGCTAAATTGCGTCCGTTTCGGCCTGAGAATTACAGGGCAGCGTATTGAGCAAATATCTAGCTACTCTTCAACGTTCTTCTTCTGCCCATTGTTGTTCAGGAGCTCGCGAAGTCTGTGCTTCGTATTATTCAAAAAGTTGTTGCCACCAGAAGTCTGAGCGAGCTCTTCGTTCGACAGAAGTTTGCCATCTCCATCTGCAGAATCTTGGTTGTTTGTCTCGTTCTTGTCGTCAGCCATCTTGATCTCCTCTGTTTCGCCTACTAAGTCGGCATCTCTACCGGAGTTATGTCCACTTCTCACACAATTACACTCTCAACCATATGTAAACCATTTTTTCACTCATTTGGCTTATTACAGCCGCAAAATTTGTTGATTAGTTCGCATTCCCCGTATTCCGATTACTAGGCTCTCCATATGAGCACCAAGGCAAACTCAATTCTTGACCCCCGCGACGCTTTTAGGCATGCGGTACGAGATCGCGCAATGTCCATCGCACTGGAGCAAGTTAAGAGTGAGGGCTGGAACCAGCTACGAATCAACAAGGTAGCTACGGGAGTCGGAGTTAGTCGCCCAACTATCTATGCAGAATTCGGAACCAAAGAAGAATTCACTCAAACTCTTCTCGACCAAGAGATCAAATTGGCAGTCAACGAGTTTTCGAATCAACTGAATTCGGATCAAAAGAGCCAAACCAAATCACTCGAGCAAGCCTTCACGACCTTGATTAATCAAATCCAAAATCGGCCCATCATCGATGGTCTGATGACCATTGACACCCCGAAAGCCTCAAACTCTACGAATACTTCACCTTATTCAACAGAGAAGATCCTGCCACTGATTAATGCGATCGAGAAAGTATTAGACGAGTGGCTTCGCAAAGCCTGTTCGGCTTCTCCCGATATTGATAGTTGTGCCGAGACATTGTCGAGACTAGTCGTGAGCCACACTATGGCCCCCGTTGGCAGACCATCGGCAGCAGGTAAAAAAATCGCAAATCTAGCAATTCAGATACTTCCAGAACTCGCTGACACCTAACTAGGTCAGCGACCTCTACTCTTTATCGCGCAGATACTTGTCGAAAACCTTATTCATCAAACCATGTGGATTAAAGCCGCCATCGACTTCTGCGAGCTCGTTGTCAGTCAATGGCGTCGACTCGTCCCGACTAGGGTCTTCAGCCTTGTTTTCATTTTCGTTCACGTCGTTCTCAGTCATGGCAGACTTGATTTCTGACTTTTCGTTGTCGTTTGTCATTTTGATACCTCGCTTCGTCTTCACCGTCACCAACATCGTTCCCAATAATTCGATAATTACACGTTTCTGAATATGTAAATTGGCAGATCACCCAGATGGCTTACTGATACGAGCGTTGCGAGTTAACGACTAGAGCCCGCCTGGGTTACCCCAGACGGGCTCTAGCGAAGAAAAGTTGGGCGGCGACCTACTCTCCCACACCGTCCCCAGTGCAGTACCATCGGCGCTGAGAGGCTTAACTTCCGGGTTCGGTATGGGACCGGGTGTGACCCTCTCGCTATGACCACCCAAACACTATGGAGATATCAATCTATCCATTGAGCTTGGTTGCTCTAAATGGTTCCCGACCGTATCTCGGGAACCGCACAGTGGACGCGTGCATGTCGTTTATCTGTTGCTCTGCTTTCCAGTAAAAGAAAGAGAGAAAGAAGGTCAAGTCCTCGGCCTATTAGTACCGGTCAGCTTCACACATTGCTGTGCTTCCACATCCGGCCTATCAACCCAATAGTCTGTTGGGGGCCTTACCAGGTTAACCCTGTGAGAGTCCTCATCTTGAAGCAAGTTTCCCGCTTAGATGCTTTCAGCGGTTATCTTATCCGAACGTAGCCAACCAGCCATGCCCTTGGCAGGACAACTGGCACACCAGAGGTTCGTCCATCCCGGTCCTCTCGTACTAGGGACAGATCTTCTCAAGACTCTTACGCGCGCGGCGGATAGGGACCGAACTGTCTCACGACGTTCTAAACCCAGCTCGCGTGCCGCTTTAATGGGCGAACAGCCCAACCCTTGGGAGATGCTCCACCCCCAGGATGCGACGAGCCGACATCGAGGTGCCAAACCATGCCGTCGATATGGACTCTTGGGCAAGATCAGCCTGTTATCCCCGGGGTACCTTTTATCCGTTGAGCGACGCCGCTTCCACATGCCAGCGCCGGGTCACTATTTCCTACTTTCGTACCTGCTCGACTTGTCAGTCTCGCAGTCAAGCTCCCTTGTGCAATTACACTCGAAACCTGATTGCCAACCAGGCTGAGGGAACCTTTGAGCGCCTCCGTTACATTTTGGGAGGCAACCGCCCCAGTTAAACTACCCACCAGGCAATGTCCCTGATCCGGATCACGGACCTAGGTTAGACAGCCATTACGATCAGAGTGGTATTTCAACAATGACTCCCCTTGAACTGGCGTCCAAGGTTCATAGTCTCCCACCTATCCTACACAAATCGAAACAACCGCCAATACCAAGCTGTAGTAAAGGTCCCGGGGTCTTTCCGTCCTGCCGCGCGTAACGAGCATCTTTACTCGTAGTGCAATTTCGCCGAGTCTATGGTTGAGACAGCGCCCAAGTCGTTACGCCATTCGTGCAGGTCGGAACTTACCCGACAAGGAATTTCGCTACCTTAGGATGGTTATAGTTACCACCGCCGTTTACTGGCGCTTAAGTTCTGAGCTTCGATCCGAAGATCTAACCCGTCCCCTTAACGTTCCAGCACCGGGCAGGCGTCAGTCCGTATACATCGTATTGCTACTTCGCACGGACCTGTGTTTTTAGTAAACAGTCGCTTGGGCCTGGTCTCTGCGGCCGACAAACGCTTCTGGGAGCAAGTCCCATAACATTCATCGGCCCCCCTTCTTCCGAAGTTACGGGGGCAATTTGCCGAGTTCCTTAACCATAGTTATCTCGATCACCTTAGTATTCTCTACCTGACCACCTGAGTCGGTTTGGGGTACGGGCGGCTTTAGTACTCGCTAGAAGCTTTTCTCGGCAGCATAGGATCATCCACTTCGCCTAAATCGGCTCGGCGTCGAGTCTCAGGCATATGAGACGCGGATTTGCCTACGTCTCGCCCTACACTCTTACCCCGGGACAACCATCGCCCGGGTTGGACTACCTTCCTGCGTCACTCCATTGCTTGACTACTACTAGCTTGGGTCGCGTGCTCCACCACATCATCCCGAAGGATTCAGTGGCTTCGAACGCTTAGCATTACTAGGTTCGTCAGGGTCGTACTAATGCCGGTACGGGAATATCAACCCGTTGTCCATCGACTACGCCTGTCGGCCTCGTCTTAGGTCCCGACTTACCCAGGGCGGATTAGCCTGGCCCTGGAACCCTTGGTCATTCGGTGGAAGAGTTTCTCACTCTTCTTTCGCTACTCATGCCTGCATTCTCACTCGTGTAGCGTCCACGGCTAGGTCACCCTGCCGCTTCACTCGCCACACGACGCTCCCCTACCCATCCATGCTCCTGAACCACGAAGGCTTAGATATTGCATGAATGTCACAACTTCGGCGGTGTACTTGAGCCCCGCTACATTGTCGGCGCGGAATTACTTGACCAGTGAGCTATTACGCACTCTTTCAAGGGTGGCTGCTTCTAAGCCAACCTCCTGGTTGTCTATGCGACTCCACATCCTTTTCCACTTAGCACACGCTTAGGGGCCTTAGTTGGTGATCTGGGCTGTTTCCCTTTCGACTACGAAGCTTATCCCCCGCAGTCTCACTGCCGCGCTCTAACTTTCTGGCATTCGGAGTTTGGTTGAGTTCAGTAAGCTTTTAGGCCCCCTAGCCCATCCAGTGCTCTACCTCCAGAAAGAAACACGCGACGCTGCACCTAAATGCATTTCGGGGAGAACCAGCTATCACGGAGTTTGATTGGCCTTTCACCCCTACCCACAGCTCATCCCCTCAGTTTTCAACCTAAGTGGGTTCGGGCCTCCACGAAGTCTTACCTTCGCTTCACCCTGGCCATGGGTAGATCACTCCGCTTCGGGTCTAGAGTGTGCGACTGATTCGCCCTATTCAGACTCGCTTTCGCTACGGCTACGCTTCGACAGCTTAACCTCGCCACACACCGCTAACTCGCAGGCTCATTCTTCAAAAGGCACGCTGTCACAAGAGTAAACTCTTGCTCCAACGGCTTGTAAGCAGATGGTTTCAGGTTCTATTTCACTCCCCTCCCGGGGTTCTTTTCACCTTTCCCTCACGGTACTTGTCCGCTATCGGTCACCAAGTAGTATTTAGGCTTAGCGGGTGGTCCCGCCAGATTCACACGGAATTTCTCGGGCTCCGTGCTACTTGGGATACCACTCGAGAGTTCGGATTGTTTCGTTTACGGGGGTCTCACCCTCTATGCCGGACCTTCCCATGTCCTTCAACTACAAAACGAGTTTCTTACTCTCTGGGAGTACGGCAGTTCTCCCTGAATGGTCCCACGACCCCACATAGACAACGTCTGCCGACTATCACGTCTATGTGGTTTAGCCTGATCCGCTTTCGCTCGCCACTACTCACGGAATCACTGTTGTTTTCTCTTCCTGTGGGTACTGAGATGTTTCACTTCCCCACGTTCCCTCTTCCTGCCCTATGTGTTCAGGCAGGAGTGACTGGGCATTACCCCAGCCGGGTTTCCCCATTCGGAAATCCTCGGATCAAAGCTTGGTTGACAGCTCCCCGAGGCTTATCGCAGCCTCCTACGTCCTTCTTCGGCTCTTGGTGCCAAGGCATCCACCATCTGCTCTTAGTAACTTGACCAGATAAATAATTGACACTTACTTATAAAAAATAAGTTTTGATGCTCGCGTCCACTATGCAGTTCTCAAAATACGGGCGGTACCCGAATGAACATCATGCGTATTCAGTGTTGAGTCATAAGAATCGGACTGAACCGTTCATGAAATTCGGGCCCTAGAGAGTGAGCTTGCGCCCATTCCCTCAGGACCCAACAGTGTGCCTAAGAAATCTCGATCGAACCATCTGTTCCACACGACACGGATCCGAAGATTCGTGAAGTAGTACTTAGTGCTCGATACGAGCTAACCAACTAATCGATGTTCCACATCTTTGAGCTACCTTCTTCGAAACATTCGTTCGAAGCAAGGCTCTGGATACATAACTGGATTGCTCCGAATTAGTATCTAGTGCTCCTTAGAAAGGAGGTGATCCAGCCGCACCTTCCGGTACGGCTACCTTGTTACGACTTCGTCCCAATCGCTAGTCCCACCTTCGACAGCTCCCTCCCAAAAGGGTTAGGCCACCGGCTTCGGGTGTTACCAACTTTCGTGACGTGACGGGCGGTGTGTACAAGGCCCGGGAACGTATTCACCGCAGCGTTGCTGATCTGCGATTACTAGCGACTCCGACTTCATGGGGTCGAGTTGCAGACCCCAATCCGAACTGAGACCGGCTTTATGGGATTCGCTCCACCTTGCGGTATCGCAGCCCTTTGTACCGGCCATTGTAGCATGCGTGCAGCCCTAGACATAAGGGGCATGATGACTTGACGTCGTCCC
>CAUJDH010000085.1 GCA_963169225.1 Actinomycetota bacterium | reverse complement strand
TCCTCACCACTCACTATATGGACGAAGCCGACCACTGCGACCGCATCGCGATCATGGACGAAGGACAAATCGTCGCTATTGACTCCCCTACCGCCCTCAAGGCGCAAGTCGGACTAGACACCGTCTTGATCGGCACCAACGACGATAATCGCGCTTTGGCACTTCTTAAAGATGATTTCCAAATCGAAGCCACCTTGACTGACGGGCTTGTTCGATTCGGCGTTCCAGACGGCGAGAGCTTCGTGCCTAAACTGTTCAACACTTCGATTGAGATCAATTCGGTAAGCGTCGCCAAGCCTTCGCTCGACGACGTCTTTATGGAATTTACCGGTAACACGATTCGTGACGCCGAAACCTCCAGCAAGCGCGGAATGGGCGTTAGCAGTATGCCGGGTCCCAAAGCGTTGGGGCGGCGATGACAGTCCACGAGACTAACGAGATGTCTGCAATTACCACCGCCGGACCTAAGCGAGTGGTGGGCGTTCGTGTACCCGAAAAGTCCCTGGTCGGCGACCTTCGGGCTATCAAAGTTGTGTGGAAGCGAGAGCTGATTCGGTTCTGGCGTGATCGACTGCGAATGATCACTTCACTCATGCAACCGCTGCTGTTCCTGTTCATTCTTGGCACCGGACTTGGGGCAGCAATGGGCCAGGCGATACCTGGCTTCAACTTCCGTACCTTCCTCTTCCCCGGCGTTGTAACCCTGTCGGTATTGTTCACCGCGTTCTTTGCCGCAGGCTCGATTGTGTGGGATCGCGAGTTCGGCTTCTTGCGCGAGATGCTGGTCGCCCCAGTTCGACGTTGGTCGATCGTGGTAGGTAAATGCATCGGCGGTGCCACGGTCGCGACAGTCCAAGGTTTGGTCTTATTGGCTATGGCTGGGTTGGTCGGAGTGCCATACAACCCGCTCTTGATCATTCTAGTGATTCTGGAGATGTTCCTGATCGCCTTCATGATCACAGCGTGGGGAACGATGATCGCCTCACGGGTCAAAACCTTTCAGGCGTTCATGGCCACTACTCAAGTGATCTTGCTTCCGCTGTTCTTTATGTCGGGTGCCCTGTTCCCTATTAGCAATTTGCCGAGCTGGCTCTCGATCGTGATCCACCTCAATCCCCTGACTTACGCCGTCGATATGGTGCGACGGACGATCTTTGCGTTCATGGAGCTCAGTCCGGAGGCAGCCGAATTTGTCCAAGGGGTCACGTGGGGAACCTGGATAGTGCCTATCTGGCTTGAGGCCGTGATCGTGGCGCTAACCGGACTAGTCATGACACTGTGCGCAGTGCGCCTATTCAGGAACCTATAAGCACAAATATCAAGCACCTGGCCGTCACAAAGGTCGATCAATCGCCAGGGTCATGTGCGGCAGCCGCTTCAGCATTAGCATCGTCTTCGTCATCAGCATCCTGCGCAAATTCTTCGGCATCTTCTGTCGCCTCAAAGTGGTCAATGTCGGGATCCTCTTCTTCGACCCGCTCGAAGATCGCCCGCTCGCCATCGAAACTCGGATACTTCCACAGCACCAGAATCACGGCAAGAATCGTCAACGCGAGGCCGATCACATAGGCGGCGGACTTTCCGACTGTGAACGCGTGCTCCGCAGCACTCATAATCGTTTGATCCAAGTCCGTGGGATACTGCTTGGCCACCATCTCAGCTGATTCATAAGAGCTAAGAATCTGGCTTCGGGACTGCTCATCAATCTGAGCTAGTTCTTGTGGGGGAACGTTTCTGGCTTGCGTATGTAGTGCGTTGGAGTAGCCGATCGCGAGCGCAGATCCCATAATCGCCTGCATGATCGCGCCACCCAGATCACGGTTGAGGTCGTTGAAGGCTGAACCCATGCCGGCTCGCGCTTGCGGTAAGGATGACATCAGCGAGCGACTTGTCGGAGTCATCGTGAAGCCCACACCAATACCCACCACGGCGTAAGCTGCCGCAACTCTAGGAATACCCGCGCCAGGAACCCAGGCGAAAATCATAATGAGAAATCCAAGCGCAATGACCAACATACCTAGCGCCATGGTGAATCGGGAGCCACGTTTGAGCAGTAGGCGCGCCGAGATGGGGGCCGTTACCATGATCAAGATCGAACATGGCAACACCACGAGAGCTGCCTCAAGCGTGTTGAAGTTCAAGACGTTTTGCGTGTATTGCGTGCCCAGGAACATTGCGGCCACGAGCGAACCGAATGAGATGATGCCTGCCACCGATGACACCCAAAAAGTCGGCACGGCAGCCAGTTTGAGATCTACCAGCGGGTTCGGAGCGTGACGAAGCTGGAGGTAGAACAAAACGAAAGCAATCGCCGAAACCACAAGCGCAATGACAAGAGTCGGCGACCAGCCGTTTGGTAGCTGCTGGATACCCAAAATCAATCCAGCAACCGCAATCATCGAAAGTATGCCGCCGAGGTTGTCGATCTTCTTGTCGGATTCTCCCGTCTTCCCTGGGATCACAAATATAGTTGCCACCAAAACCAATGCAGCCAACGGAACAGTAATCAAGAAGACGGATCCCCACCAGAACCGCTCAAGTAAGATTCCTGCGGCAATGTTGCCCAAGGCTGCAGCACCCGCTCCAGTACCGGACCAGAGCGCGATTGCCTTGGCTTTTGCCGGACCACGCCACAGCGCAGAGATCAACGACAAGGTAGTGGGATACAACATGCCTGCGGCAAATCCACCGACCAACCTGGCACCGATCAGAATCTCGACATTTGGTGCGTAGGCGGCTACTAGCGAGGCAGGAATCGACAGTGCAGCACCGCAGAGCAAAAGAATTTTGCGACCATAGCGGTCACCCACTGCACCCAGGTAAAGCACTGTCGCAGCCAAGCCCAGAGTGAAAGTAGAAGCCACCATGGTCAAACTGACCTGGCTTGCGTTTAGTTCGTGTCCAATCGATGGCAGCGCCAAGTTGGCGATAGACATATTGAGGTTTGCGGTGACGGCACCCAGAATCAGGGTCGTCAGAATAATCCCGGCATGTACCGGCTTATCGCTAATAACTGTTGGAACCTTAATTTTGGCCATCGAAACCCTCCGACTGGAGGCTATCCAACCTAAGTCCGTCATGTCCTAGTAACCGGATACGCTACCTCTATGAGTAATCGCACATTCCCGAAGTGGGCGGCAACATTAGTTCTTGTCGCTGCCGCAGCCTTAACCCTGACCGCCTGCGGTAGTGATTCCAGTTCTGGACAAGAGTCCAATTCGGAGGCAAGCACTGCTGGTGCCAGTACAGTAGCCGCCCAGGCATCCGCGGGTTGCTCTAGTTCCACATCTCCAGAGCTAGTCGCCTGGGACGAAACCAAAACGCTCAACGTATCGGGCACTAAACGCACCTTCACCATCCACCTACCGCCTCAATACGATGGTTCAACTCCAACCCCGCTCGTCCTCAACTTCCACGGTCTGGGCAGCAACGGTGGGCAACAAATGCTGGTCTCTGGTCTCACCACCACGGCAGACAGCAAGAACTTCATCGCAGTAGCCCCTAACGCCGTGGGCGGTAGTTGGAAGCTGCCCACTGATGCCAATGGAGCTTTTGGTGAAGCCGAATACCTGGAATCACTTACCAAATACCTGAACAAGAACTACTGCGTCGACACTCAACGCGTCTACTCCATGGGGATGTCACAAGGCTCGGCCATGACCTTCATCTTGGCCTGTGCGCCCAACTCACGTATCGCTGCCTTTGGTGGTGTGGGCGCGACGTTCTACCGATCCGCCTGCGGCAAGTCGGCACCTGCCCCAATCATCTACTTCCATGGCACGGCAGACAAGGTCGTTCCGATCAACGGAGGTAAAACCCCGAATACGCCAGTGGGACCTGCCATGGAGGCGATGGAAGGCTGGGCTAAACACAATAAGTGCCAGGGATCTCCCAGCGAGGCAGCCGACAAGGACATCACCACTTTTAGCTGGTCCGAATGCGCCAACGACGCCAACATCATCTACCACCGGATTACCGACGGTGGCCACACCTGGCCAGGTGCAGACGCCGCGATTGCTGGCTTCATGGAGCTTCGATTAGGTAAAACGACTCAAACCATATCTGCCACCGATGCCATATGGGAATTCTTCGAGCAACACACGCTGTCTCAACGTACTGACTAATTCGGGACTTTAGTCCCAGGAATTAGGGCCGATAAGAAAAGCCAAGATCGACTTCTCATGCGAGAAGATAGTTAAGAACGATCAAGTGCCAAAGTGTACGCCTCAAATGATGAGAGAAAAGGACCACCAATGTCTCAAGAAGTCTCGCACTACCACATGGAAATGCTCAAGGAACACGGTTACGCAGTGCTTGAACCATATGAAGGTGAGATGGATCCCAAGGAATGGGAAGACCTCGAGTACGTCAACTGGAAGTCCTCCGGCGACACCCGCTTCGCACCACTCGCCAGCGCCTACGGCGACATTGAGTGCAACGGCTTCTGGCACTTCGATCCACCCAAGACCGACAAAGACGGCGTCTGGATCGACTCGCAGACCGAGATCGCCCCGACCCTCACTTGGCGTGCCCAAGAGCCAGGCGCCAACGTTGGTCGTTGTCGCATTATCGAGTTGCAGCCAAACAGCTATGCCGATGCAATCTACAACCAACACCTTGACGACAACAACCGCCTCAATCCAGAAGGCGAAGGATGGGTCGTCCGCGCGTTTATGCAGCTGACCGACAACCCCGACTCATACATGATTT
>CAUJDH010000084.1 GCA_963169225.1 Actinomycetota bacterium | reverse complement strand
GTTCTGCACGATCGCTAGCGGATCGAACTCAGTGTGAAGAGTGACAGTTGGGACCTTCATCTTGCCGGAGAGTTCGCCATTAGCTGCAGCTTGCGCACGCGGCTCCTTGTCAGGAGAAACTCGCTGGGCATCCTGGATCTTTCCCACATACTTAGCCAACGCGCCCTTCTTGACCTCTTGGGCCTTCTCTACTTGCTTAGTAGTTGGGCGAGCCATGTAGTTGGTGCCCACATTGGACGATGGGTTTCCACCAAACTGCTGCTCCAGGTGATAACGGTCGATCGTGGAACGCGCAAGAACGATACGCAGGTTGGAGGCGATACCCTCGGGCGCACTCGAAACGCTCGAACCCGATGAGATCTTGGTGGCGGTAGGTAGAACAGTTGCGCTGGCAATAGCCCAGAGCTTCATGGCCCCGTCACCGTACTTGTCCTTCGCCGCCTTCTTGACCGCCTTCATAGCTAGGTCATAGTTGTCCTGCGCCTCGGCGGCATTCTTGTAGTTGGTGAGCTTCATATCGGGCGCCAGCAAAGTTTTGACTGCGAAGGCTGCGTCCAACGCTAGGTCGTAGTTCTTATTGAATCCGGCTAAAAGACCGCAGTAACCGACCGAACCGTTGGCCCAATCGGACGTCTGACCAATCTGAACACTGGCTAGCGCGCCAGTGCCCTCGCCCCAAGTGAAAATGCGGTTTGGCTGGGCAATGTGACCCACGAACTGGTCTCTGACCGACTGAGCAGCCTTGACCTGTTCGTTGATCTGCCATCCGGTATTAGGAACTGCCGCACCAGCGACTGCGTAGCCAGCCTTCTTCATGGCCTCTGCGATCAAGCCCTCTTGAGAACCCTTGGGTGCGACAGCTGGCGTCGCCTCAGGTACCGACTTAGCAGGTGGGATCGGCTCGGCTCCACGATAATCCTGGGTGAAGATCATCAACGTGCCGTTCCAGACCGCAGGCATCTCGATCTTGACGGGGTAACCATCGACAGTGGTGTCGCACACCTCGGGTGTGCATTCGGTGAACTGGACGTTGTCATTGGTCGACGTCACATTGGATGACGAGCTCGACGAACAGCCCGCGAGGACCAACACTGTCGCAGTAGCAGTAGCCGCTAAAAACAAGCCCGCACGCGATGTGAATGAGGCATGCGAAGCAAAGGCGGAGCCGGAAGTGCGCTTGGCGAGGGCAGCACGGGAAAAACAGGAAGTCACAGCGCCATATTTACACATTCCGCGGCCCAACCATGTGATCCTTACAACAATCTGACGCTTATGTGTCGCATACGAGTCATGCGGACAGATCCGTCCTTGAATTACCTGCTGGTCCCTGTGACAATAAAAGGAGTGCACTCGTCTTCTCCAAATTCTCAGAGCACGAAGATGCCGACTCGCGCGGGACACCCGTTCGACGGCCTTCGTGCTCTACTCATTGCGCTCGTAGTCGCTGGGCACTTCAACCTGTTTGACTGGCTCGCTGGAGGCGGTGGGCGCGTGATCATGTTCTTCGTTATCTCAGGATTCCTAATCACATCGATTCTGCTCAAGCGGTTTGAGACGCGTGGAACAGTCGGGTTCAAAGACTTCTATTACTCACGGCTCGCCAGGTTCGGTCCGTCACTTGTGATCGCCACAGGCTTAGCGATGTTGTCTGCGTTGGCGTTTACCTACGGCTGGTGGAAGTCGGCCTCAGTGCACTGGTCAGATATGGCTGCTTCCCTGCCCACGTTCTGGTCGCAAACCGTCAACGTCGCGATGGCCAGTGAAGAGAACGTGCCATTCGCTCTGACCCCTGGTTGGTCGCTCGGTGTCGAATGGCAGTTCTATCTGGTTTGGCCGCTGATCATGTTGGCGATGCTCAGCTACCTCGGCAAGCGCGCCCTCATGTGGACGGCATTCGTGGGCGCGGCTGCGAGCTATATATGGTCAGCCTGGTTGGTCTACTTTGGCGACTTCGCTCGCGAAGAGCCTGACCGGATCGCATTTGGCACCGATACTCGTGGCGGCTCGATCCTGCTGGGCTGTGCGTTGGCAATAGCTGTGACCTATCCGAGCGTGCGCAGGTTCTTTGAAAAGTTTGCGATCCCGTTTGTCGTGGGTGGCCTCATCGTTATTGCAGTTATGTTCACGCGCCACATTTTTGACTTCGGGCTGATCATGACAAGTTGGGGCCAGGTTGTGCTGGCGTTGGCATCAGGCCTGGTTGTGGCATCGCTCTGGGTACGACCCTCGGCAGCTGGCGGCCTGCTCACTGTGGCACCGCTGGTATGGATTGGCCAACGCAGCCTTGGCATCTTTTTGTTCCACGTACCGGTCATGATGATGTTTGGTGGCAC
This sequence comes from Actinomycetota bacterium, assembly GCA_963169225.1. Taxonomy (GTDB): domain Bacteria; phylum Actinomycetota; class Actinomycetes; order S36-B12; family UBA10799; genus KLAP162. The sequence goes on along the minus strand of CAUJDH010000084.1, from coordinate 5,169 downwards.
CGGTGAAGTGGATTCGCCAGTTGACTGGGGCTTCACCGCAATTGCACTGGCAGTGACCCTCGTGATCACGGCGCTTAGCTACCGTTACCTCGACCAGCCACTCACTAGCTGGGCGAAGGCTCGTGCCAAAAGCGGTGCGAAAGATCCTGCTTCAGCACCGGCTCCAGTTCCAACCTCAGCACGAGAACTAACCAAAGTTTAGGCAGCTGGCGGGTTGTGAACCAATGCCGGCGGAGTGTTGCAGTTGTTGACCGCAGGCGCATTCTCAAACCGCTGATACATCCAACTCAAGGCAAGCGGGCCGCTGGCGATTCCGGTCTTCATATGAGTCATCGGACTCAACGTCACCGGAGCAGTATTACCAGCTAACGGGCCGAGCCAATCAGACTGCAACTCGGACCCAGCCTTGCACCAGGTGGTTTGCAAAATCGAGTTGGAGCTCGGAAGCACCACTCCATCGTTAACGCTTTGGAGCATCATCGCTGGCATTTTCTTAGGTAGCGGTTTGGTGGACTGTTCCTCTGCCACTTTACGCCAAACAGGGTTGTCCATCGGGTTGGATGCGAAGAACTTACGTCCCAACTTTTCATCAATCATCGCTTCTATCGCCGCATCGTTGATGCACGTCTCAGCCATCGACTCGTAACCCTTCATGCCAGCGTCAGTCACGATTCCGTCGGTCGGCAAATCTGGGTAACGTTCCTTGAACGAGATTAGGACCTCCGGGCCAATTACCCATGCGGCCATCTGGTTCCACTGCCCGTCGACTAGTGGAATGAGCTCACCTGCTGGGGCAGCCGCAGCCACACCAACCAAATCGAGCTCAGGTGCATACTCAGGTCCAACATGGCCGGTCCACAAGGATGAATGACCGCCCTGCGAATGACCAAAAACGCCATACGTCTTATTGGCATGCGAGCCGGGGAAGTTGCGCGCCATCCGGACAGAGTTCACGACGTCACGTGCTTCGTCCTGACCGATCAAGTACATCTGGGGACCCTCGGTACCAAGCCCTGCATAGTCAGTGGCGGTGACGACATAACCACGATCAATCGCTTCGTTGACCCACGGAATGATGTTGATCGGATCCTTAGTGCGCGAGGGTGCACAAGCGTCGCCCATGCCGGTCGTGCCGTGAGCCCATGCCAGCACTTTGCGTCCGCCCGCCGGAGCCTCGGCCTTAGGTATCACGATGAATGCGCCACTCACGCGAGGCTTACCATTTTGGTCCTCGGTCCGGTAGAGGACGCGGTACATCTCGGCGTTGTCGGGAACGTTCGGAGTTTCGAACTTCTCCTGACGGATGATGTCGCCCGGCTTACCTGCGGGGAGCGGGTTAGGGGTCTCATAGAATGCTGCGATCTCGGACTGGTCGTGATCGGTTTGTACTTTGCCACCGACAATCGTTGCGGTGAGGATGACTACTACAGCAATGATGGCGGCACCTACAATGATGCCGACTCCCTTGAGAACGCGCATGAATGCAAGCTAACACCGCGACGGGTCGGTTCGCCCGCCAAAGACATCCGGTTGAGTGGTGTTTTCCGGAGATCGATCTCGTAGTTTCGAAAGCCGGCGGTTAGCTGAACGGTTTGCGCTCGTCGAGGTTAATTGAGGCGCGACCAGCCAGACGCCAGACGTGAGCAAGCGCATCAGTGTCCTCGTCGGTAACCAGGTTGCCCATGACACGTAGCGCCACGCGCATAAGCGGCTCCGAACGCATACCGAGCGGGCCAGCTTTTGTCAGAAACTCGGGGATCGTCAGCAGACCAGCTAAGCGGCGGGCCGCCGAAAACGCTGGACCGTAATGTTCACGCAATAAGTGCGGCCATCCGCGGGTGAACTGCGCAGGGCTCGGTTTGTCAGCCAAGATCTGCGCGGCCAGGCGACCGGTTTCGAGACCGTAATCGATCCCCTCACCGTTGAGCGGATTGACGCAGCCTGCGGCATCACCGACCAACATCCAGTTCGGGCCAGCGACACCCGAAACAGCACCGCCCATCGGCAGCATTGCGGACCACGGCGCACGGACCTCGCCGTGCAACTTGAACGTCTCACGCTGGCTATCAGTGTAGAAGTTGATCAAGCTCTTGACATTGATGTCAGCCGGGCGCTTCGCAGTTGCGAGCGATCCAACGCCGATATTGACCTCTCCATCATTGAGCGGGAAGATCCATCCGTAACCCGACAAGAGCTCGCCCTCGGTACCGCGTAACTCGAGGTGCGAGGTGATCCACGGGTCATCCGAACGATCGGACTTGATGTAACCGCGGGCGGCCACACCATAGGCGGTGTCACGATGCCATTCACGGCCCAAGCGGCGACCTAGCTGGGAGCGCACGCCATCGGCCACGATCAAGCGGTTGCAGCGAATCTTGAAAATTTCGGAGGTGGTTTCCTGTTTGAAGATCACCGCAGTGACAGCGCCATTGATGTTGTCACGCTCGACATCTACAGCGCGGGCACCATCCAAAGTGCGTACACCCGAATCGATCGCGACCTGGCGAATCTTGGCGTCAAGTTCGAGGCGCGGGACGGCACTGCCGTGCTTGGGGAGATTGGGGCCGTTCCATTCTAGGTAGAGGGTCTGGCCGAATCCGTTGGCGCAAAGGCCGTTATTGGTTCCACGGCCATCGAGCCAGTCGCCCAAACCGAGCTTGGTGAGTTCAGCGATCGCTCGCGGCGTGAGGCCGTCGCCGCACGGCTTATCCCGCGGGAAGTGCTCGGCGTCGACGAGCAGCGTGTCCAAACCGTGGCGGGCCGCCCACGTCGCAGTTCCTGCACCAGCCGGGCCCGCTCCGACGACGAGCACATCCGTCTCGAGGTCAGTGGTCTCGCGCGCAGTCAAAGAATCGGTGGAACTCACGAATCAATCATGCCTTTTGAGGTGTTTTCGCCACCAGTCGAGGTACTCAGACAGTGTGCTCAAAGTTAGTGGGAAGATCACTATCGCCACAGAGAGGTAATCTTCCCACCAACTCAACGCATGACACAAAAATGACTCTTACACGGCGTTGGGCTACCTGGCCAACCTCGAATGGCTAGAACCTCAGCCATTTGGAGTGCCACATCGCACTGGCGATACCTCACATCAGCACTGCCAAACCTCAACGTCGTGTGACCTGTAAAAGCGGCTCTGTTGTCTCGAGCCATGTCACGAAACCTCCCCGCAGAACTGTCATGACCAAGTCGACCATCAAACTCAATGATCAACTTGTATTCGGGGAAGTAAAGATCAACGATCTGCGATACACCATTAAAATTGAGGTTTGCTTGCCACCGACCGTCAGGAAGTCCATGGGCCCGAATAACGTTACGGTTTGCGTTAATCTCCAACCTTGTGGTCTGGCCTCCTTGTAGGAAACCAATTGATTCATCGAAGATCTTCCGATGTGGAATACGCCTTGACTCTAAGACGGCGACCAAGTCTTGCGTCTTGACTATTCGCTGCTGCACCGCATCGACAATAAGGTTTTGCACCTTCTCAGAATCCTTTTCATACTTCGTGGCATCGACGAGCGCATCAGCAGGAGCCTCAACCGGCAGGTCCCGGACAATCTTTATTCGACGTGCAGTACCAACCCTTGTTACGCGAAGCCAAGAATCTTGGACACGCCTCGCAGAATGCGGAATTGCCACCCATATGTCACTATCGGTACTTCGAAAGCCCCAAAACTCTAAAGCTGTTGGCCCGTAGATATATGACTCTGAACCGCAGCGAAGGTGTGCTGCCCACAGCAGGGAGTTCTGCGTAGGTTCTCCAGTGACCGTGCTGTAGACCCCGCTAAACAACTTGCTAAACCGTCGATGGCCAACGTAACTGCGAATCGCGGAGTCTGTGAATCCGAGCGCTAAAAGTTGACCGCGAGAGAGGACACCACATTGGTGGGATGCACTCTCGAGTGCTTTGGCGTGAAGTTCATTTTGCATGAGTCAAGATTGCGGCAAATTGACGCCAGTCATGTGCAGCTATTCCGAGCCTGTGGACAGTGTCTCGGCGTGTCTGACTGTGGACAAGTTTTTCCAGCTAACTTGTGACCATTTACTGGGCTACCTGCTGGTTTATCTCCGATATGAACGGGTATGCCTGGATCATGGGAAGATCGCGTGGCTGTAAGGACAGTATTCTTCCCATCAACTAGACACACAAAGTCCAGCCGGATGACGGCATACAAAACAGGAGACTGAAGTGACTGGATCAAATGATCATCAAGACAACAGCCCGTTAGGACTCGACATTGTGCCTCCCGATGAGGCGAGCCTAAAGTTTGCGAAACCCATTGATTTCGACGCTGGCTACGGGGACGGCACTAATCGCACGCTCGTCCTTGGTGGAGGTGGCATCTTCTTTGTCGCATGGCAGGTGGCGTACCTCAACGGTCTCAAGCACGCTGGAGTTGATCTTGATAGCTCTGAGATCGTGGTTGGAACTTCCGCAGGGTCTATCGTCGCGTCGATCGTGACTGCTGGACACCTCGAGCGCTTCAGCAAGAAGGTCAACCTGCTGTCCAAGCTTCCGGCACTGACTAACGCGCTCGCTCCAACTAACGCGTACACACCAAGTCAGTTGCGCGCGCTCGAACTGTTCCACGCGGCCCAAGACAATAAGCCAGAGACGATCCGCGAGATCGGCCACGCTGCTCTCGCAGCAAGTACGCCGAGCGCATCCGAAACGCGCCGTACCTTAGGGCTGACGATGGGTATCCGCGGCTGGACCTCTGACGCATTGCGGATCACAGCAGCGGACTGCTTCACTGGCGAGCGGTTAGTTGCTACTCAAGACTTGGAGATGTCGGCTGTTCGTGCAGCCTCGGCAAGTAGCTCAGTGCCTGGGATCTTCGCGCCGCAACCGTTGCTCGACCGCTTCTGCATGGATGGTGGTGTGTCCGGCAGCGGCACACATTGCGATCTGGTTGCCGGTGCGCAACGCACTCTTGTCATCTCGCTCGGAGCGACTCTCAAGACAGAGATAGCCCTGATGACCGTGCAGCCAGACAACCTCGAAGTTGAGCTATCCGGTCTAGAAAAAGCAGGTACCAAGGCAGAGTTGCGCGGACCGAGCGAACTGGACATCACTCGGCTGATGGATCCAACCGCGATCCCCGAAGCGCTTGCCTTAGGAGCTGCTCAAGCCGAAACCGACGGACCAACCTTGGCGCGCTTCTGGAA
>CAUJDH010000083.1 GCA_963169225.1 Actinomycetota bacterium | reverse complement strand
GACTGCCTCGACCCGAATGAGCTGCTGAACCCAGACGCTGGGCTTTATCTTCTTGAGTCCTCATACGAACCAACTCTTGGTTCACATTTCCGTCTGAGCTGAACAACGGCAGCAATGTACGTCGGGTCATCACGTGCTGATCGAGTGGAACGGGTCGGGCTTCTTCGACAATCACTTCGGTCGTTCCACGAACCTCGCCGAGCCAAGCTCCGAACTCTTCGGCATTACTGACTGTCGCTGACAATGCTGCGATCCGAACGGGATCCGGTAGATGCAAGATCACTTCTTCCCAGACAGCACCACGCGATCGGTCAGCCAAATAGTGAACCTCGTCCATCACAACGTGGCTTAGCTTAGACAACGCATCGGAATTCTCGTAGAGCATGTTACGCAAGATCTCGGTGGTCATCACAATGATCGGAGCGTCACCGTTGAGGTTGGTATCGCCGGTCAAGAGGCCCACGGAATCAGCGCCGTAACGAGAGACTAGATCTCGATATTTTTGATTGCTGAGCGCCTTAATCGGTGTGGTGTAAAAAGCCCGTGAGCCATGTCGAATAGCCAGATGCACCGCGAACTCACCGACGACAGTCTTACCGCTACCGGTAGGTGCAGCGACAAGCACCGACTGATTCTGTTCTAAGGCTCGACAGGCTTGCACCTGGAATGGGTCGAGCGCAAAGTCAAAGAATTGCGAAAAGTCCGAGAAATCCGAATCGTTCACCGACACTTAACCAACCCTGGACTATTGGGTCGGAACTAAAACGTCGACGGCTTGAGGAACAACTTCGATTGCTGCTGGAACCGGCCCAATTCGCTCGCCATCGGCATAGACAGTCTGTCCAGGTGCATCCACTCGAGCATGCTTGAGCTTGTACTGATGAACGAATGGGTACTTGCCGTGAGTTCCTTTGAACACATTTGGGAAGGCAGAGATGAACCTGAACTTAGAAACCGGCCCGAGCACGGTCAGGTCAAGTAGTCCGTCATCGAACTTGGCGTCCGGACAGACCTTCATGCCACCACCGTATGAAAGCCCGTTGCCAAAGGCCATCAACATCGCCTCTTGGTCGTGGAGTTCACCGTCTACCTCAAGGTCGAAGGGCACCGGTTTGAACACGGCCAGTTCAGCCAGAATCGCCGCTAAGTACTTCGACTCGCCTTTCGGGAACGACAGTCGGTTCGCGCGTTCGTTGACCTCTGAATCGAAGCCGACCGAAAGCACCCCGAGAAAGTAGCGTGACTCTCCTGAGGCCAGCGTGACTTGACCGCAATCGACGGTGCGTCGATAGCCGTTCGCCACTACCTTCGCAGCTGCATCTAAATCTTTGATAGGGATCCCGAGTCCACGTGCATTGTCATCCCCTGTGCCCAACGGCATGATTCCCAAGGGCACTTTGCCTTTGACCGCAATTTGGAGACCCATGTGAATTGTGCCGTCACCACCTGCAACTACAAGCGCATCCAGGCCTTCTTCGACCATAGCCGCAGCCAGTTGCTCAGATTCGGCAGCATCTTTGCCTTGAATCTCACGCACAAAAAGACCTTGTTTGCGAAGTGCGTTCGCAGCCTCACCTGCCCCAGCTTTGCCGCGACCTTGGCCAGCGGCGGGATTCATGATCAAACCGATGGTCTTCTTTGCCATTTGTCTACCTAGTCAATCGGAGAGAGTTCGTTGTCGTCCCACTGATCATAGTCGGGTTCGGTCGAATTCCTGGCTCTTCGACGGTCGTTGAGAAAGCAGAATCCGAGGGCAATGCTCACAAGAATCAAGATCGGAAGAGCCAGCTGAAGCATGGTGACAGGATCGCCCGTTGGCGTAGCAATAGCGGCAAAGACGAAGACTCCAAAGATGATCACTCGCCACCATGACAAGAGTGTCTTACCTGTGAGTACCCCGAAGATATTGAGACCCACGATAAGCAGTGGAGTTAGAAATCCAACTCCGAAGATCAAAACCACACGGGTAAAGAACGAGAGGTAAGTGTCGATGCCAAGGTAGTTAGCGACCCCGTCCGGTGTGAACTCGAACAACACCTCGAGCGCCCGTGGAAGTACTAAATAGGACAGAACAACGCCAAGCAGAAACAAGGGCACAGCTAGAACGACGAAGATCATGCTCCAACGGCGCTCCTGCGGTTTGAGCCCTGGAGTAACGAATCGCCATAACTGGTAGATCCATATTGGGGATGCAATGATCACACCAGCTAGCGATGCGATTTGGAGTTTCAAGGTAAACGCTTGAGCAACGCCCGTGATGACAAGCTGAACGTCTCTACCCTCAGCTCGGGCTTGATCCACCACGTGTGTGATGGGTTGGGCTAAGAGTTCGAAAATTTGATCGTAGTAGATCCAGCCGATTATCGTTCCTATGATTATTGCGAGAACGCTTCGGAGGACCCGGGCTCGTAACTCTCGAAGATGATTGCCTAGCGGCATCTCCGAACGGTTACGTTGCTTTAGCTCCCGTTTAGCTTGACGCGCTTGGCTCTTGGTCATCTGCAGAGGACTTGCTCTTTGCTCCTGTGGAGTCTTCGCTAGGACTCTCGTCACCGACCAGACCCTGCGTCTCCGCCTTGAAGATCCGGAGTGAACGCCCGATGCTGCGAGCGGCATCCGGCAGCTTCTTGAATCCGCCGAACATGAGTAGGGCGGCAATTACCAGGATGACAATCACCCAGATGTTTGGTCTCATATCTCAAGCATAACCGCGTTTGAGCAAATGCGGTATAACCACTGGCCTTTAGGCAGGGGAAAAATCCTCAGACGCGCCCAGGTCTGGAACGACTTCAGAGGACAGATGATCGTGGTTTTCTAGCCACAAAGCGAAGTCGAGAACGTCATCATAAGTAAGGGAAGAGCCATTGTGAGCTTCGAGTGCTTCGGCTGGCACTTCATCAACCTTGACACCTGCGCTCGAAAGCAGTGCTACGACTTCGTCGTCGGCAGGCTTTTCGATCGAGTCCATGCAGCCAGTGCAGTTGAAGGTGTAGACGGCCCAGCCGGCGGACTTGGCGACGGTCAGACGTACTTCAGAAGGGGTCAGGTCGACATCGCCACATACTGGGCAGGTGGCCTTAATGGTTGTCATGATCTCTCCCCTCAAGTCAGCCGATGAAAGGCTATTGCCATGCCGACTTTCGTATTTCATCTCTCGGCATGAGGTTGCCGAATCTTGAGGAGAATTTCACTTTATGAGATCAAATGGGCCAATTTCGGGCAAAATGTCACTCTGCGTTACGCAGGATTAGCCCGAACGAGGTAACCCTCGAAGTTATCCACAAGGGATGCTGGCTCAAGAATTTGGACTTCTCCGGCAAATCCGGCGACAGTCTTTATGAGCCAATCGGACGAACCAAGAGGTATCGAGACGAGCAAAGAACCATCCGACGCGATTACCTGTACGGCATCCAAAAGGGTGTCTACCCACCACGCCAATGATGAATCGACACGAATGACAGCAAACTCCGTCGCATCGGCCAATGGACGGGATTCGGCCGATTGAGACGCATGTTGGCCTGGCTGGAACGTTTCACCCGTGCTCGTCAAATTTTGGATCCGATCAAAGCGGAAGAAACGGACTCCCTCAGCTTGTCTACACCAAGCCACCAGATAGCTCTGACTATCAACGGTAGTCACACTCTGCGGCTCGACCTGACGGACAGTCGGATCCGTATCAAGCGAACCGAGATACGTGAGCTGAAGCACTTCGGACCGTTCTATGGCTGACTCAATTTCACCCAAATAGGCAGCGGTCGTATCCGAGACAACCGCACTCACTTGAACTGCACCGGGCTCAACTCCCGTCGCTACAGCAAGTTTCTGGCCTGCTGACACAATTGCATCCAAATCGACAATGCCAGGCAATTGCTGCAGTTGGAGTAGACCGAGTTGCAGTGCAAAAGCCTCGCTGACCGAAAATTTGAGCGGTCGGTCAATCCCTTGTGGGTCCAATACTTGCAGCGTGGAATGAATATAGAAATCCATAGTGATGTTGTCGAACCCGAATTCGGTGCAGTAGGCCAGGTTCAAATCCTTAACCAGCTGCTCCTCAGAGATTCCAAATTCTCTTGCAGCCACTGAGGTGGGGACGCCTTGGTTATTCACAAGCCACGGAACAATAGCCAAGATCCGAGTGAACTGAGTCGTTGAATCCTGAGCTGGTTGCCGACGAGCAGCCTTTCTGGCTTTGGCTAGCTGTTCCAACGGTTCAGCGAACTCCCCCGAAATGAACCTGGCTTGAGCATCTTTCTGACCTGCGACGCTGGACGTGAGTACCCGACCGACTTCACCGGCTAGGTCGTCATCGCCCTCCCAGGCATAGCGACTGCCATCGCCGCTGGACATGATTGCCTTGGATACTTGGGCAGTTGGATCCTTTGATTGTTTAAGTTCCGATATTGCCGCAGCCAACACATCTTTGGGGTCTTGGTCTCCAGCACCGACGTAGTCAGTTCCCTTCACTGCCTTAGGAAGGTCTGAAATTCGAGTTAATTTGAACGATCTCACGTCACGACGATCATGATCGTAACCAACAAGATACGAAGTCCCCGAATGCAGCACGATTCCCCAAGGAGAAACCAGACGCGCGCTGGAATCCAATTCACCTGGCTTCTTGTACTCAATACTCACGGCGTTGTTGTTGGTCGCCGCCGTATCGACTACTCGAATGAGCTCCAAATCGACTTTGGCGTCTTGACTCACATAGGTCAACGGGATCGACGACTGAGAACTCTCAGGTGAATCAGAAACACTCTCAAGCTTCTTGAGCGCATGGGTGGCATTTGACTGGTTGACACTACCTGCCCAGTACCGTGCAGCAAGGCTAAGCGCGGCCTTCTCCCCAGCCGTGAACTCAATTGAATCCAGCAGTACATCACTGTTCTCAAGCACATAAGCGACGCCTTCAGGGTCATCCGATTCGATTGTCTCGATCGGGAAACCCAATGAGCGCAACTCGTCCTTGTCACGCTCAAACATCTTGGCGAAGGCCTCATCGCTAGCCTCGGCAGGATAGTCCTTGACCATGGCCCGAATGTCCGAACGAGTCAATGGACTCTGCCGATTAAGCAGCAACAATAGGAGCGCCAGCAATCGTTCTGTGCGCGGGGGTTTTGCCATATCTGGAAGTGCTCTTAACTCTTGTTAGTGACCTTCACAGCTTTGACAACGAACACCAGAGTCTCGTTGACGGGAATGCCGGTCGGTGGGTTGCTGCCATAAGCCTGGTCTGGCGGAATCACGATTACGCGTTCTCCACCCGCCTGGATGCCTTCCATCCCCTTAGCAAAGCCAGGAACAACTCGATCAGGGCTCAACTCAAAGTCAATGCCGCCTGGCGAGTGTGTGGTCGATGAGTCAGCCAATTGGCCGGTGCTTCCCAAGAACAACCAGTACTCAGTTTGTACGACCGCACCAGCCTCAGCGGCGGCGCCTTCACCAACCTTGAGGTCGTTGGTTGAGAGGTTCGATGCTTTGGCGGGAGTTGGGAACTTGGCAACCAAGTCCTTGTCAGAGCCTTCAACCTGAACTGCGCTCGCCTGTAGATCGTCTGGATTGGCGACTTCACCAGCATCGTTGCCACTGCTGCACGCAGCTAGCAACAGAGCGGCGACGGCAATCATCACGCCAAGCAAAATTCCCGGCTTGCGCGCCCGATTACGAGTAACGTTCTCTGCCGTAGTGCCAGTCTCACTGATCATTTCTGTCTCCACTCTGGACAAATCGTCTGTTTCAGTTTTTCTAATTTGGTACAAAGCTACTAAGTCATGCTGTCAATCAAACGCTCTACTCGCTCATCGATATTGGTGAACGGGTCTTTGCACAATACCGTGCGCGGCGTCTGATCGTTGAGTTTGAGATGAACCCAATCCACTGTGAAATCGCGCCCGTTATCTTGAGCTGCCCCGACAAAGTCCCCGCGCAGTTTGGCTCTGGTGGTTTGCGGTGGTACGGATTTTGCCCTGAAAGAGTCAAGTTCGCTGACCACAGTCGCCGCTTGTCCTGCCCGTTCAAGTAGGTAGAACAGTCCGCGAGATCGACTGATGTCGTGGTAGGTCAAGTCAATCTGAGCAATCCGAGGACTATCGAGGGCGAGATCATGCTTGGCCATGTACCGCTCAAGAAGCTTGAGTTTGATCGCCCAGTCGATCTCAGTATCGATTAGCGAGAAGTCACCCGATTCGACTGCCTTGAGCCCACGCCCCCACAACTCCACGCTTCGGCTTGCAACCGAATCAGGGTCATCTAGACGACCAGATTCAGCGGCGAATCGGGTTACCCGCTCCAAGTACTCCAACTGCATATCAAGCGCAGACATAGTGCGACCGTTAGCTAGTCTGACGGGCACGCGACCGGTCGTATCGCGACTGATCTGTCTGATAGCTCGGATCGGGTTCTCGAGCGTAAAGTCTCGCATCGACGCCCCCGACTCGAGTAGGTCGAGCGCGAGATCCGTAATTCCAAGTTTGAGCATCGTAGTGGTCTGACTCATATTGGAGTCCCCCACGATCACGTGGAGACGCCGGTACAGATCAGCGTCTGCGTGCGGTTCGTCGCGGGTATTGATTATCGGGCGTGAGCGCGTAGTTGCACTCGACACTCCCTCCCACATGTGATCGGCACGCTGGCTCACGGCATATACCGAACCCTTGGGAGTATTGAGAACTTTGCCAGCACCAGTGACTAGCTGACGCGAAATCAGGAACGGAATCAAAGCGTTTGTCAGTCGACCAAAGTCCCCTTGGCGCCGAACAAGATAATTCTCGTGGCAACCATAAGAGTTACCAGCTGAGTCAGTGTTGTTCTTGAACAGGTAGATGTCGCCTTGGACCTGTTCAGCAGCTAGCCTCTCTTGGGCGTCCTCGACTAGGCCTTCCATGATGCGCTCGCCGGCACGATCCTGAGCCACGGCCTCAATGATGTCGTCGCATTCGGCAGTAGCATATTCAGGATGACTGCCGACATCCAGATACACACGTGATCCGTTGCGCAAGAACACATTGGAGCTCCTGCCCCAAGAGACCACTTTTCGGAACAAATAGCGCGCGACCTCGTCAGGCGAAAGCCTGCGTTGTCCTTGGAATGTGCACGCGACGCCGAACTCAGTTTCAATTCCAAAAATCCGACGAGACATTGACCTAGCCTGCAATCAGAGACGTGAGTTCATTAGCCAGAATGCGACGGAATTTGCGTCGAGGGAGCTTCCGTTCTAATAACGCGACTTCAAGTTCACTTTCGTCGAAGCCCTGACCTTCGCTGCCATCGTTACTGACATTCTTTCGAAGACTAGTAACTGCTAGTTGGACTGCTTCTGATAGGTCTAGTTCCGTATTCCATTTGGCTGCCAAGCTGGTATTGAGATCTTCGGCTGCCCCGCCAATTGCCAGGTAACCTCGCTTATCGGCTACTGATCCATCAAAGCTGAGTACATAGATCTGATCTTCATCTAGTGAATCGCCAACCTCGGCCACCACAATCTCGACTTCCAGTGGCTTGGCTGCTTCGGTGAAAATTGAACCCATTGTTTGGGCATAAGCGTTGGCGAGTGATCTGGCATTCACATCGGAGCGCGCATAGGTGTATCCGCGCAAGTCTGCAAACCTCACGCCCGCTTGACGCAGGGACTCAAACTCGTTGTATTTACCAACAGCGGCAAAGGCGATCCGGTCGTAGATCTCAGCGACCTTGTGCAGGGACTTCGATCCATTTTGCGCAACCAGCAAGATTCCTTCTTGGCATTGCATCACGATGACTGATCGTCCGCGCGAAATGCCTTTTCGAGCAAAGTCTGCCTTGTCTTTGGTGATCTGCTCAGGCGTTACGTAATAAGGAAGGTTCATGAGTTGCTACCTCCCTGGAGCGTAGCCCTTGGGCCATCTGGCAGTTCGTAGCGGCGATTAACGACCTGTTCCACCAAGTCCCCGACCTCACCATCATTGAGGAACCTGGTGCCGTTGGCATCAACGACCGTAATGATCGGGAAGATCCGCCGGGTCATATCGGGTCCGCCAGTCGCGGAATCGTCATCAGCAGCATCGTAGAGAGCCTCAATGCAGGTCGTTGCAGCTACTGACTCAGATGATGCTGGGTCGTAGAGCTTTTTGAGCGAACCACGGGCGAATGAAGAACCAGAACCTATTGCGTGGAAGTCTCGCTCCTCGTAGCGGCCGCCTGTGACGTCATAGGAGTAGATTTGCCCTTCGGTCGCGTTATCTGAATCGACCGGTAGAGACTCAACTCCTGCGAACAGCGGCACCACTGCCAAACCATGCATGGCCATTGCAAGATTAGAGCGCAGAAGTGCCGACAGACGACTTGCTTTGCCGTCGAGTGAGAGCGGTGCGCCCTCCATCTTCTCGTAGTGCTCGAGTTCGACTTGGAACAATCGAACCAACTCAAGTGCGATTCCGGCAGCGCCAGCAATGCCGATCAGGCTGTAGTCATCGCTGGCGAAGACCTTCTCGATGTCTCGCTGTGAAATGAGGTGACCACTGGTGGCACGCCTATCGCCCGCCATTACGACGCCGCCTGCGAACTTGGTAGCTACGATAGTTGTGCCGTGAGGAACGTCGATGTTGTCCAAGCTACCTCGGCTCCCGCCCGAGACCGATACAGGTGGCTCGGCACCAAAGGTCACTAGCGAAGAGTCAAGTGAATTGCTGAACTCGACGAATGACGAAACTCCAGGTTGAGTAAAGGCGCCAGTCAGCCCGATGGAACCTTGACTATCGCCACCGCCAGACACTGCTATTCACCGCCTTTTTGCACGAACGAGGCTACAAATTCTTCGGCGTTCTCCTCGAGAACAGAGTCGATGTCATCGAGTAAGTCGTCGACCTCGCTGTCGAGGGCAGCCTTGTCAGACGATTTAGTGACTGACTCTTGGGCCTGGTCACTTGAATCCTTGTCTCGCGGCTTGCGAGAAATGTGTTCTTGCGCCATGTCCTCACCTTAGTCGCTAGAACTTCAATGTTCTACGACTGTTCAAGCAAGGCGAGGAATTCATCGGCTGTGCCAGCCCGATCAAATAGTGAAGCAACATGCGCCCTGGTGCCCTTGAACGGGTCAAGTGTTGAGATTCGTTGGAGTGCCTCGTTACCTGGAGTGTCGAAGACAACGGCATCCCATGAGGCAGCTGCTACTTCGGAGGGGAACCGAGTGACACACTTCCCTCGAAACCAGGCGCGAGTGTCGATAGGAGGTTCGTCGACAGCCAGATCAATCTGATCTTGACCGAAGAGAGTCTTCAACGATCCTTTAGCCATCAGCTTATTGGCAAGCCCACGATGTGAGTCGATATCGCTGTACTGAAGATCCACCATCGCCAATGCTGGAGCGTTCCAATCGAGTCCGTCGCGCTTTCGGTAGCCTTCCAAAATACGAAGCTTGGCGACCCAATCCAACTCGCTAGCAAGTGTCCATTTATCGGCACGTAGCTGGCCGAGGATTTGACCCACCCGCTCGATGACATCATCGGTTTGTTCATCATGCTCAAGGACAGACTTGGTAGCCCGCTCCAAATAGATCTCCAGCAAATCAATCGCCGTTAGTTTGCGGCCGTCTCGAAGCAGCATCGTACGCGTGAGTTCAGTGTCATATGACACCTCGTGCATCTGGATGACAGGTTCGACCAGGGCGAGGTCGCCAAAGTCTACGCCTGCTTCGACGGCGTGCAGCACAAGCGAAGTGAAGCCCAATTTGAGGTATGTCGCGGTTTGAGACATATTTGCGTCTCCAACAATGACATGAAGCCGGCGATACTCGTTCGCGTCGGCATGTGGCTCGTCACGTGTATTGATGATCGGCCTACGCATGGTGGTCTCAAGACCGATCTCCTCCTCAAAATAATCAGCACGCGACGAAATTTGAAAACCAGGTAACTCCCCTGCCCGACCGATCCCGATTCGTCCAGAACCGGTGATGACAGGCCTACATACGAAGAACGGGATGAGCGCAGCTGCAATCGCTTGGAACGGAGTCGCGCGACTCATTAGATAGTTCTCGTGAGTTCCGTACGAGGCACCCTTGCTATCTGAGTTGTTCTTGTACAGCCGGATCGTTGGTGTCTGTGGATCCGCTTGGAGTTCAGCCAGCGACCGTCGCATGATCTCTTCGCCAGCTGCGTCATAAAGCACCGCATCCAAGGGGTTGGTGACTTCTGGGCTGGAATACTCCGGATGTGCATGGTCTACGTAGAGCCTGGCCCCGTTTGGCAGTACAGCGTTTGCATAGCCGAAGTCTTCATCAGTCAATTGGCTCGGATCAGCATCTGCTCGACTCATATCAAAACCGCGAGCATCACGTAATGGGCTTTCATCGCCGAACTCCCAGCGAACGCGCTGTCGGTTAGCGCCTGGCATTTGGCGCGAATAGGCAGTTACTACGTGGGCGGAAGCCACGGTGGCTGACACATCTTCGCGACCTGGCACCGAAATTCCGTACTCGGTCTCAATGCCCATAACGCGGCGAACTGTCACGACTGACTCACTTAGAGGTACTGGCCAGTGTTGGCAACCGTATCGAACGAGCGGCTCGTAACCTCGCCCTTTTTATGTTGCACGAGAGTGCGGATGTACACGATCCGTTCACCGCGCTTACCCGAAATTCGAGCCCAATCATCCGGGTTGGTGGTGTTGGGCAAGTCTTCGTTCTCGTGGAACTCGTCCACGCAGGCATCAAGCAGGTGTCCGACTCTGATTCCTTTGATACCGGTTTCGAGGAACTCTTTGATCGCGGACTTCTTGGCGCGACCAACAATGTTCTCGATCATGGCACCGGAGTTGAAGTCTTTGAAATAGAGCACCTCTTTGTCGCCATTGGCGTAGGTGACCTCCAAGAACTCATTCTCGGGACGTTCCTCGTACATGTGCTCAATCGTGCTCTGCACCATCGACGCTGCAGTCGCCTCGGCATTACCATCATGCTCAGCCAAATCGTCCGGGTGCAGTGGCAAATCAGGAGTCAGGTACTTGGACATAATGTCAGCAGCTGCTTGTGCATCCGGACGTTCAATCTTGATTTTGACATCGAGACGGCCTGGACGAAGGATCGCAGGGTCGATCATGTCTTCTCGGTTCGAAGCGCCAATCACGATCACGTTCTCCAGCGACTCGACGCCATCGATCTCGCTCAGCAACTGAGGCACGATGGTGTTCTCCACATCGCTTGACACTCCTGTGCCGCGAGTTTTGAACAGCGAATCCATCTCGTCAAAGAACACGATGACAGGGTTGCCCTGACCGGCTTTCTCGCGTGCTCGTTGGAACACCAGACGGATGTGTCGCTCAGTCTCACCAACATACTTGTTGAGCAACTCGGGACCCTTGATATTCAAAAAGTACGAACGGGCCTCACGGTTCGTTGCAGCTTCGCCTTCTTCAGCCGCCTTCTTCTCGGTTGCTCGCTTGGCCAGAGAGTTGGCGACCGCCTTAGCAATGAGCGTCTTACCGCAGCCAGGCGGACCGTAAAGCAAAATGCCCTTAGGTGCGCGAAGTCCGTACTCTTGATAGAGATCACCATGAAGATACGGAAGCTCAACTGCATCGCGGATCTGATCGATTTGATTCGCTAGCCCACCGATGTCGTTGTAGTTGATGTCAGGAACGACTTCGAGCACTAGCTCTTCAACCTCAGACTTGGGGATCTTCTCGTACACGAACCCAGACCTCGGATCATGCAGCAAAGCGTCGCCAGCACGGATCTTGGTCTCCAAGATCGAATCCGCCAGGAACACGACCTCTTCTTCGTCAGTACGAGTGAGCACAAGCGCACGTCGCTCATCCTCGAGAATCTCTTTGAGCATGACGACTTCGCCGCGATCTTCGAATCCGAACGACTCGATCACATTGAGGTTTTCGTTGAGCATGACTTCTTGTCCGCGCTTTAGCAGACTGGGATCGATGTTCTCACCGATCGTTACCCGCATCTTCCTTCCGTTGGAAAGGATCGTCACAGTGTCATCTTCATTTGCCTCGAGAAAGACACCGAAGCCACTTGGCGGTTGGTTCAGCTTGTCCACTTCGGATTTGAGGCTAACGATCTGGTCACGCGCCTCGCGTAACACGGCATTCAAGCGGTCAGCACGGTCTTTCTCGGCTTGGACCTGGGCACGCAATTGCTCAGGAGTAAGGTCCGGTTGATTCGGATTCACAGCTCTACCCCCAGCGTAGTTTCGCGCGATCGCTTCCTCATGGGATTCACGTTCACCCCTTGCCTCCACGTTGCCAGCCATAGTTCAACACTACTGGGAATCAGTTTGCGATTCCTCTTGCCGTTCCGGATCCAACGGCCTGATTGTCATGGGATAAGGCGTCCAGTCATCGCCATAAGCACCTTTGGCTGGTCTGGTCCGTTTGGGCGGAAGTTCCTGCCCAGGTGCGAGTTTGCGAGTGGTGATGATGAAACCTGTGTGACCGTTCATCCGGTGACTTGGCCGAACGGCGAGCCCCTCAACATGCCAATTGCGCAAAAGCGTTTCAAGTGCTTCTGGTTCGGTCCATCCGCCCATGGTTCTTATGGTTTCCATGGTGCGCGACAGTTGCGTAGTCGTGGCGACATACACGCACAAGACACCTCCAGGTCGCAATGCTTTGGACACCGCTTCCAGACACTCCCACGGGGCAAGCATGTCAAGGAACACTCGGTCGACATTGCGATCATTGAGTTCAAGTCCCAAGTTGCCGATACTCAAAGTCCAGGCCGGGTGTGGTTGACCAAAGAAGCGCTCGACATTTGCTTTGGCTACCTCGGCGAACTCCTCGCGCAGTTCGAAAGAATGAACTGAGCCCTCGCTGCCAACTGCCCGTAGGAGTGAACACGCCAACGCTCCTGAACCGACGCCAGCCTCCACCACCTTGGCGCCTGGAAACACATCCCCCAGACCGACCAACACCGCGGCATCCTTTGGATAGATGACAGTTGCACCACGCGGCATCGATAGTACGAAATCGCGTAGTAGCGGACGCTGTGCGAGGTACGCCGTCGAATTGGATGACGTCACCACGACTCCCTCAGGGCCACCCAAAATGTCGTCATGAGCGATCTGGCCCTTGGCTGTATGAAACACCTGTCCAGGCTCAAGGACGATCGTATGCATGCGCCCCTTTGGATCTGTCAGCTGAACCTGGTCGCCAGGCAGAAAATCTCCGCGACGGTAGTCAGCGAGCGCAGGGGCTTCATTTTGATCGTCAGCGTCGTCAAGATCACTAGTAGGAATACTCACTCGACGAGTGTAGTCCGCGACCCAGAAATGTCCGAGAGTTCCCTTAGTGTGGGTGCATGACTAGTTCCTCCGCGCCTTTTCCAGGGCTACCTCCTCGAATTGCCCTATCGCCTTCGCGTGCCGCGGACTTCCAGCAATGTCCACTGCTATTCCGCTTTCGCACAATCGACAAGATTCCCACCAGACCTGCCGAAGTTGCCGTACGTGGAACTTTGGTGCACCAAGTTCTTGAGGATCTGTTCGATGCACCGCAGGTCGAACGAACTCTCGACCTAGCCAAAGAGTTGCTACAACCGGCATGGACAAAGGTTCTCGAACAGAGTCCTGACTCTCTCTATGTTGTTCAGCCTGAGGCCGAATTCATCCCTGGTGAATCGCACAGTCAAGTCACCGCTACTGATGTGGAAGTCAAGGCTTGGGCAGAGGATGCCATTCCACTGCTTGAAGCGTATTTCGAGGTTGAGGACCCTACCCACTTGCAGCCAGAAGCTCGTGAAATGTGGCTATCGGTGACCTCAGAAGGCGGAACGCCAATGCGTGGCATCGTTGACCGGCTAGATGTTGCACCTGACGGCCGCATTCGAGTGGTGGACTACAAATCGGGCAAAGCTCCTAATCCCAGATTTCAGGACAAGGCTCTATTCCAAATGAAGTTCTATGCGCTAATGCTGTGGCGACAGCGAGGCACTCTACCTACCCGACTTCAGTTGATCTATCTCAAGAGCAAGAGCTTGTTGACCGCTGATCCCACCGAAGAAGAGATAACGAATTTTGAAGTTCAGGTAGACGAACTTTGGTCTGAAATAACTGAGGCAGCGGCCAATCAGAATTTTCCGCCAAAAGAGTCACGACTATGTGACTGGTGTGACTTTCAAGCGATATGCCCCGCCAAAGGTGGCGAACTTCCCGCCTATCCCGTCATCTGATTAGATCTAGACTAGTTTCCGGTCACCAAGTTTTCAAGTGCACCCACGCTGAGTTCCTCGATCGACTGGATCACTTGAATGCGCGGAGCGTCGGGAACATCATTGTGACCTGGAATCGCTACCACTGCTGCACCTGAGGCGATAGCAGAAGCAATTCCAGGCTCCGAATCTTCAATCACAATGCAGTTCTTTATGTCCACATCGAGTGAATCAGCAGCTGTCAGATACGGGCCAGGATCCGGCTTGGGAATCTCGACTTCATCCCCAGCAACGGTGAGCACGAACTCAACATCGATCCGAGAATTGATGATGTCGACTAGTGCCCGGTAAGAGTTTGATACCAAAGCAATGGGAATGCCTGCCTGCTCTAGCTCGTCTATCAACTGGGCCACACCTGGTTGCAGTTCAATAGGACGATTTCGGAACAGATCTTGAATTGTCTCGTCCAAAACTGCGTTGATCTCGTCCACTTGGACACCGGCACGATCAGCCATAATCTGGGCAACTCGCTCGAATGGTCCACCTGTTGCGTCAATCTCATCTTCACGAGTCCACGGCTGCCCAAACTTCTGCATAGTCGTGCGTTCTGACAGCTTCCACAATGATTCGGTTTCGACGAGAGTCCCATCCATGTCAAACAAGACAGCTTCCAACTTGCGCATTGACCTACCTTCTCAAAAATACGTAGCTCTGTCAGATTCCGACGAATCGACAGAATCTTGGAACTAGAGCGCGTTGAACCAACGAGCTTCTGGATGGTGGAACATGATCGCCGATGTAGATTGCTCCGGATGTAACTGGAAACCCTCGGAGAGCGAGACACCGATTCGATCCGGATCGAGCAGCGCGACCATAGGTACCTGCTCCTCCAAGTCCGGACAAGCTGGGTAGCCAAACGAGTAGCGCTCCCCTACATACTTCTGACTCAAAACGTCATCGATAGATACGTCCTCGGAATCGGCAATTCCTAGCTCTTTGCGGGCACGAGCATGCCAATACTCGGCCAAAGCTTCAGCCAATTGCACCGAAAGCCCGTGGAGCTCTGCGTAATCACGATAGGCGTTAGCCTCAAATAGTTCAGCCGTCTTGTCGCTGATCTTTGAGCCCATCGTGACGATCTGCAACTCGATCACATCGACCTCGCCACCGGTCAGCAAGTCTCCCGGTCGCACATAGTCCGCGAGGCACAGAAAGCTGCCATGAGTTTGGCGCGGGAATGTGAAGCGCTGAATCTCTGGTGGCCTGATCTCACCATCGACCTTAGTCGGGTCACCAATCACGACATCGTCACCCTCGGACCAAGCTGGGTAGTAGCCGTAAACCACTGCGGGCTCAAGGAAGTCTTCCGTTTTGATTCGGTCAAGCCACATACGAAGACGTGGTTCACCTTCGGTTTCGACAAGTTCCTCAAACGACGGACCATCGTCTGAACGCGAGGATTTGAGACCCCACTGACCGCGGAACAGTGCCTTGCGATCCAAATACCTGGTGAAGTCCGCAAGTGGCACACCCTTGATCACCCGGTCACCCCAGAAGGGCGGAGTTGGGATCGGATTATCGGTGGCTGTCTCGGAACGATCTGGAATATCAGCCGGATCCAACTTATGAACCGACCGTTGACGTACCCGGCGTGGACGGAGCGCAGGCAATTCTGCCCCTGGTTCACCACGCTTGACTGCCATTACCGAATCCATCAGCGAAAGACCTTCAAAAGCATCTCTGGCATATCGAACCTCACCGGTAAAGAGATCAGCCAAGTCTTGCTCAACGAAAGCTCGCGTCAGTGCTGCGCCACCGAGCAACACAGGGAACTTCTCGCCGATCTCGCGCGTATTCATCTCGTCCAAGTTGTCGCGCATGATCACAGTCGACTTAACCAACAGACCTGACATGCCGATGGCATCTGCTTTGTGTTCCTCGGCCGCATCCAAGATCACATTGATTGGCTGCTTGATACCTAGGTTCACAACGTTGTAGCCGTTATTCGTAAGGATGATGTCGACGAGGTTTTTACCAATGTCGTGAACATCACCCTTGACTGTGGCAAGAACAATCGTGCCTTTACCTGAAGAATCAGTCTTCTCCATATGTGGCTCTAGATAAGCCACTGCGGTCTTCATGACCTCAGCACTCTGCAACACAAAGGGAAGCTGCATCTCACCAGAGCCAAATAGCTCACCAACTACCTTCATGCCGTCGAGCAAAGTCTCATTTACGATCTCGAGAGCTGGCTTTTCCTTAAGAGCCTCATCCAAGTCGCCTTCCAGACCAGTCCGCTCGCCGTCAATGATCCGCTGCTTAAGTCGTTCAAACAACGGCAGTTTGGCTAACTCTTCAGCACGGGTCTCCGCACTTCCCTGAGCTTCAACACCTTCAAATGCCTCTAGGTAGGCAGCCAGGGGGTCGTAGTCAACAGTGCCATCGTCTTTAAAAGTCCGACGGTCATAGACCAAATCAAGAGCAATCTCACGCTGTTCATCAGGAATCCGATTCATCGGCATGATCTTGGACGCGTGAACAATTGCGGAGTCCAGGCCGGCCTCCACACATTCGTGTAGGAACACCGAGTTCAGCACTTGGCGCGCTGCCGGACTTAGACCGAACGACACATTGGATACACCAAGCGTTGTGTTAACTGCTGGGTATTTGGCCTTAATCTCGCGAATCGCGTTAATCGTCTCGATTCCGTCGCGACGAGTTTCCTCTTGACCGGTGGCGATCGGGAACGTCAAGGTATCGACAAGAATGTCGCCAACGTCGAGACCCCAGTTCTGAGTCAAGTCCTCGATCAGTCGATCAGCAACCTTGACCTTCCATTCGGCCGTTCGAGCTTGACCTTCTTCGTCAATGGTCAGCGCGACAACAGCCGCACCGTGTTCCTTAACGATCGGCATGACACGTTGATATCTAGATTTCGGGCCATCTCCATCTTCGAAGTTCACCGAGTTCACTACACAGCGCCCACCGAGCTTCTCAAGACCTGCTTCGACAACTTCCGGCTCTGTCGAGTCGATCATGATCGGCAAGGTCGAGGCGGTCGCAAGTAAGCCGGCTAGATTGGCCATGTCAGCTGTTCCGTCACGACCCACATAGTCGATGCAGAGGTCTAGGAGATGCGAACCGTCGCGTTGCTGGCTCTTGGCAATGTCCAGGCAGTCTTCATAGCGACCCTCTAACATCGCCTCCCGGAATGCCTTTGATCCGTTCGCATTAGTGCGCTCCCCAATCGACAGAAAGCTCAAATCTTGCTTGAACGGAACCGGTTGGTAGACCGAGCTTGCCGAGCGCTCCAAATGAGGATCACGTTTCACAATCTTGTGACCGCCAACTCGTTCAACGACTGCTTGTAGGTGCTCTGGTGTCGTTCCACAGCATCCGCCGACCAGGTTCAACCCGTAATCGTTGACGAACCGCTCGTGTGCGTCGGCCAATTCGGTTGGTGAAAGTGGGTAAACAGCACCATCTGGACCAAGCTCGGGCAAGCCTGCATTGGGCATGCAGCCCAACAGAGTCGGTGATTGCTCAGAGAGCTGCCGCAAGTGCTCGCTCATTTCGGCGGGTCCAGTAGCGCAATTGAGGCCAATGAGGTCAACACCGAGCGCCTCCAATGCAACAATCGCTGCACCGGTTTCGGTACCTACCAGCATGGTTCCGGTCGTCTCAACAGTGATTTGCACCGCTATAGGAACTTCGATTCCCGTAGCCTTCATGGCACGTTTGGCACCCACCACCGCAGCTTTGGCTTGCAGGATGTCCTGAACCGTCTCGATCCATACAGCGTCGATTCCACCCTCGAGCATTGCCTTGACCTGAATCTCGTACGCATCTCGCAGCAGAGCATAAGGAGCGTGTCCAAGCGTCGGTAGCTTGGTGCCTGGCCCAATGGAGCCAAGGACGTAACGTTGTTGACCGGTTTCGGTAGTCCATTTGTCTGCCGACTCTCGGGCAAGCTTCGCGCCTGAATAGGCCAGTTCATGAATGCGATCCGTGATGTCGTACTCAGCGAGATTCGCCCAGTTAGCGCCAAAGGTATTGGTTTCTACTGCGTCGACACCCACCGCAAAATAAGCATCATGGATCTCTTTGACTACGTCGGGCCTTGTGACGTTGAGGATCTCGTTACATCCTTCATGAAATTCGAAGTCATCGAGTTCCAGATCGTAACGTTGCAACATGGTGCCCATAGCTCCGTCAGCAACTAAAACTCGCTCGTGCAAAGCGTCGATAAGTGGCTGGCGGTTTTCTGCTGATTCAACAGATACGTCTAATTCGGGGGAAACATCGCGTAGATTGGACATAGTGCTCCAAGACTACTCCCGCTAGTCCTTGTCTCTGTGAAGGCATCGACTGTCTCTAATTCCTAGGAGGTGAACCGTGATCGAATGGGACTCAATCCCTGAGCTGCGACGACCTGTGCTGGTTACATCGTTCGAAGGTTGGAATGACGCTGGCGATGCTGCAACAGATGTCGTCGATCACCTGCGCCAAGAATGGGATGCGGAACTGATCGCGGAGCTTGACCCTGACAAGTACTACGACTTTCAGGTTGTACGCCCACATATTCGTGAAGAAGGCGGCCAACGGACTATCTCTTGGCCCAGCACCCGGGTATACGTGGCCCATGGCCCAGACCGTGATTTCGTTTTGGTTCGAGGCATCGAGCCCAATATGCGGTGGCGAGCCTTCTGCGATGAGATGCTTTCGGTGGCGCGTGATCTCGATGTTGAACTTGTGATCAACCTGGGTGCACTGCTGGCAGATGTCCCCCATACAAGGCCTGTGCCCGTTAGCGCGTTCTCGAACGACCCTGTCCTGTTGCGTAATACCGATGCAGAGCCATCCAACTATGAAGGTCCGACCGGAGTCGTTGGGGTCTTGCAACATGCGTGCGATCAAGCGGGAATCCCGGCGCTCTCTCTTTGGGCGGCGGTCCCCCACTACGTGTCCCAGAATCCGTGTCCTAAAGCTGCTCTTGCCCTATTGCTCAGGATGAGTGACGTGCTTGAGTTTGAATTGCCTGTAGGCCAACTCCCGGATGACTCAGCAGCATGGCAAAGCGGAGTCGAGGATTTGTCGGCGGAAGACGAAGACATCCAGGCATATGTCGCTCAGCTTGAGCGTGCGCGTGACCAAGAAAACCTCGATCTTGCTAGCGGTGACGAGATCGCTGCCGCGTTCGAGAAGTATCTACGCGGTAAACACTAACTATTCCTTGGCGCGGTAGCGGGCCGCGAGAGAAACCGTCGACGCGTCAAGGGAATCATCCTCTGCACCTTCAACAAGCAGTGGCAGTACCTTCTTGGCCAAAACCTTGCCTAGTTCCACACCCCACTGGTCGAACGAGCCAATTCCCCAAATCACACCTTGAGTGAATACGGAATGCTCGTACAGGGCAACAAGCGCTCCCAAAGTGAAAGGAGTAAGGCTCTCGGCCATATAGGTGGTCGACGGGCGATTACCTTCCATCACCTTGTGTGGAGCAACCTCGGGGCTTACTCCCTCGGCTAGCACCTCTTCTTCAGTCTTGCCGAATCCCAAAGCCGACGATTGAGCAAGAACATTGGCAATCAACAGGTCATGGTGATCAGGTGCGTCTTCTGCCGGGACATCGATCAACGGCCGGGCAAAGAAAATGAAGTCACAAGGAATGATCGAGGTTCCTTGATGAATCAGCTGGTAGAAGCTGTGTTGACCGTTGGTACCTGGCTCACCCCAATAGATCGGGCCAGTCTCGTAGTCAACTTCATTACCCGAGAGCGTCACATGCTTGCCGTTGCTCTCCATGGTCAATTGCTGTAGATAAGCCGGGAAACGCATCAAATACTGCTCGTAAGGCAAGACCGCAACGGTTGCACAGTCGAGGAAGTTGCGGTTCCACACACCGAGCAGACCGGCGAGGGCTGGCAGGTTCTGGTCATACGGAGCGGTCCGGAAGTGTTCGTCCATGGCATGGAAGCCATTCAGCAGATCACGGAAGTTATCTGGACCAACCGAGATCATGGTGGACAGGCCGATTGCAGAATCCATCGAGTAACGACCGCCGACCCAGTCCCAAAATCCGAACATATTCGCCGTGTCGATTCCGAAGCCTTCAACAAGTTCAGCGTTAGTTGACAGCGCGACGAAGTGCTTGGCAATCGCATCCTCGTCACCAAGCTTCTCGAGCGACCAGCGCCTGGCTGACTTGGCGTTGTTCATAGTTTCTTGGGTTGTGAACGTCTTGGACGCCACAATGAAAAGTGTCTCTTCCGGGTCAAGGTCGATCACAGACTCAGCGAAATCGATTCCATCTACGTTCGAGATGAATCGGAAGGTGAGGTCGCGCTGCGAGTAGAACTTGAGTGCCTCGAACGCCATAACTGGACCAAGATCAGATCCGCCGATACCAATGTTGACAATGTTCTTGATTGGCTTTCCGGTGTGGCCTTTCCAATCACCATTACGGATCGAATCCGCGAACTTACCCATCCTGTCGAGGACATCGTTCACATCGCCTGTCACGTTTTGTCCATCAACTTCGAGCGTGACTTCACGTGGATCGCGTAGAGCAGTATGCAAGACAGCACGATCCTCAGTCACGTTGATGTGCTTACCGGTAAACATGTCTTCGGTTCGCCCACGCAGATCGCGCTCTTCGGCCAGCTCCAGCAGAGCTGCTTTAACCTCGGGAGTGATGCGCTGTTTGGAGTAGTCCATATAAATGCCCGCAGCCTCGGTGGAGTTCGTCTCCACCCGACCGGATTCATTGGAAAAGATCTCTCGCAAATGCAGTTTGGTAGCGGCTGGAGCCAGATCCTGCAGTTTCTTCCAGGCAGCGGTCGCTTCAAGCCCATCTGGGTTGTACTCGGTCATGAACAGTCCTCTTCTGTGTTGAAAAACGTCGTAGTCGTCAGGTCTATAAGTAGCGCTAGGTCCCTAATGCCTTAGATAGTTGGCTCGCGCCAGCCACCGTGTTTCTCCGTCATCTTTTGTGCCTCATCCGGACCCCAAGTGCCGGACTTGTAGCTGATAACTGGCGGCGGGTTATCGATAACTGGCTGAACGATGCGCCACGTTTCCTCAATCGTTCCTTCATCAGGGAAGAGCGCACGCACTCCATGAATCGCTCCCATGAGCAAAACCTCATAAGGCTCAGGTGTTCCACCTTCGGCTTGCTGGAAGTCTAGGTTCAACTCAACCGGCTCCATCTTGTCCAAACCAGGTTGCTTGACTCGGATAGCCATATTGAGTCCTGGCTTACTGCCAAGTCGGAACACAACATCGTCATACCAGCGAGATGCACGCAAGCGACCATTAATAACGAACGGTGGCAGCATCTTCATCCGGACTACAACCTCAGTCGCCTTGACCGGCATATTCTTACCCGCACGAATAAAGACCGGCACCCCAGACCAACGCAAACTATTGATCTTGAACTTGGCAGCGATGAAAGTCTCCGTGTCCGAATTCTCTGCCACCCCCTTGATCTCTTGATAGCCCTCGTACTGGCCGCGAACGACTTGCTCCGGTTCTAAGCTCGGGATGGTTCGGAACAGGTCATAACGAGTGATAGCAAAGTCATCCGTTGGAACCTCCATCGTCACCAATGACAGAGTTTGCAAGAGGTGGTTTTGCACGACATCACGCAGAGTGCCCACCTTGTCGTAGAACGATCCGCGATCCTCGACACCGAAGTCCTCGGCCATGGTGATCATGATCGAGTCAACATAGTGACGATCCCATAGCGGTTCGAAGAACGTATTGGAGAACCGGACATACAAGATGTCTTGAACTTGATCCTTGCCTAAGTAATGGTCAAGACGGAAGACTTGATCTTCACGCATGATCTTGTGGAGATCGTCATTGAGCTGCTTCGCCGAGTCGTAGTCAGTTCCGAATGGCTTCTCAAACACGACCCGTGCATCACCGTGAAGGAGATCTGCCTTAGCAAGATTCTGCGCGACAACTACGAACAGACCAGGTGGAATCTCCAGGTAGAAGCACGGTGCCTTCTTGCCGTTGATCTGCTTGGAGATCTCTTGGTACAAGGCGTCATCGGTGAAATCACCATGGATGTAGGTGATCCTATCGGCCAATCGGGTGAAGACCGCGTCGTCCACACTTCCTTCGACGGTTTCAACCGACTCACGAGCATGAGCGATGAACTGCTCCTCGGTCCAGGCATCAAAGGCAACGCCCAAGATAGGAAGTTTGAGTAGTTCACGACGCTCTAGTCGATAGAGCGACGGAATCGTCATCTTCTTGGCCAAGTCGCCAGAAATACCGAAGATGACTAATTGATCAGCTTCTTGAAGTGCCATCCAGTGCACCTTTCCTCTAGTCTCGGACTTGACCTTAGCGATTTGGTACACAGATTGCCTGCTACGTGACTGCCAATTGATGCGAACGAACCAGGTAACTGAACTAAATCAAAAGACAAGCTTGACCAGATGAAATGAGGAGCAACAGTGGCAACTGACAAGCCAATGCAATTAGGAATGGTTGGACTCGGACGTATGGGTGCCAACATTGTTCGACGCATCATGCGTGACGGACACAGCGCCGTCGTCTATGACACCTCGCCCGATACAGTTGCCGAGCTTGTTGCTGAGGGTGCCATTGGCGCAAACAGCCTAGAAGAGCTCAAAGAGAAGATGGACGGACCACGCCACGTGTGGGTCATGGTTCCAGCCGGTCAGATCACCGACTCTGTTATCCAACAGCTCTCCGACATCCTTGACGAGGGAGACACCATTATTGATGGTGGCAACTCCTACTACCGTGACGACATTCGTCACGCGGCTGAGCTTAAAGAGAAGGGCCAGCACGCAGTTGACTGTGGAACATCCGGTGGTGTTTGGGGTCTCGAGCGCGGTTACTGTCTCATGATCGGTGGCGAGGATGAGGTCGTTGATCGCCTGAGCCCAATCTGGGAGTCTGTTGCACCAGGCAATATGAAGGACACCGTTGAACGTACAGTTGGCCGCTCTGGCGACTATGCACCTGAAGAGGATGGCTGGCTGCACTGCGGTCCGAACGGTGCAGGCCACTTCGTCAAGATGGTTCACAACGGTATCGAGTACGCGATGATGTCGGCATTCGCTGAAGGCCTCAACATCATCAAGAACGCCGATGCTGGGCTCGAGAAGCGCGATCAAGACGCAGAGACTGCGCCGCTTGAGCACCCCGAGTTCTACCAATACAACATTGACGTGTCCAAGGTCGCCGAAGTATGGCGTCGCGGATCTGTCGTCGGCTCTTGGCTACTCGATCTAACAGCGAATGCTCTACTCGAAGATCCAGATCTCAAGGAGTTCAGCGGACGCGTATCCGACTCGGGTGAAGGACGCTGGACCTCGATCGCAGCAATCGAAGAAGGCGTACCTGCTGACGTTCTCACCGCCTCGCTCTACGCACGCTTCCAGAGCCAAGGCAAGGGCGACTTCTCGAACAAGATCCAGTCCGCACAGCGCAAGCAGTTCGGCGGCCACGACGAGAAGAAGGACTAGTTCTTACAACGCAACACCAAGCAACGCGTCAACGCCCCGGGAAATTGTTCCTGGGGCGTTTTCGTCTTCCCCCGAGCGCAATCGTTGAGTCTCACACCAAGCGTCCACAGCCTTGAGCGCCTTAGGCGCGTCGAGGTCATCGGCCAGCGCTGCCCGCACAGCTGCGAGGGTGTCGATGGCATCTGGACCGCCAACGAACGAAACGGCATGACGCCAACGCTGCAGTCGTTCGCGTGCCACAGCTAGCACTTCGTCCGTCCACTCCCAATCACTTCGGTAGTGGTTGCTCAGCAAAGCCAGTCGGATCGCCATGGGATCCTCGCCTGCCTCCAGCAGTTTGGAGACGAACACCAGATTGCCACGTGATTTGCTCATCTTGTGATCCTCGTAGCTGACCATGCCTGAGTGCGCATAAAGCCGGGCGAATGGCCAAGTTTCGTCGAGCACGGATCCCAGCGAAGCACTCATCTCGTGGTGTGGGAACACCAAGTCCGAGCCACCGCCTTGCACGTCGAACGGAGTGCCCAAGTATTCGTCGGCGATCACCGAGCATTCGATGTGCCAACCCGGACGCCCCTTACCGAACGGTGCGTCCCACGAGGGTTCGCCCGGGCGTTCGGCCAACCACAAGAGGCAATCCAGTGGATGACGCTTGCCCTCCCTCTCTGGGTCTCCCCCACGCTCGGCAAACAGCTCCAATTGAGTGTCCAGGTCGTAGCTGGACACCGAACCGAATCGGGAGTCCGAGCTGATGTCGAAGTACCAATCATCGTCAACTTGATAGGCCTGGCCGGAATCAATCAGACGAGAGATCGCTACAACCACTTGATCAACGGACTCAACGACGCCAACATAGGCCTCGGGAGGTAAAACACGAAGCTCAGTCATGTCATCGCGGAAGAGTTGGGTCTGCGACTCGGCTAGCTCTGCCCAATCAACCCCGGTTGCGGTTGCCCGCTCCAACAACGGGTCGTCAACATCCGTGATGTTCTGCGCGTAGATAACCTCGTGACCGTTGTCTCGCCATTGACGATTCAGCAGGTCGAAGGCGACGTAGGTGTTGGCATGACCAATATGCGTTGCGTCGTACGGTGTGATCCCGCAGACGTAGAGCTTGGCTTGCGGCCCAGGGGCCGTGGGTCGCACCTCTCCACTGGCGGTGTCGAACAACCGCAAGGGCACAGGAGTTCCCGGCAAGAGCGGAAGGTTGACAGTGGGCC
>CAUJDH010000082.1 GCA_963169225.1 Actinomycetota bacterium | reverse complement strand
ATCGTGGACGTCCCACGGGAACTCGTGAGTCTCATCGATCTCAGCGGCACGCGGAGCGATCTTAGCTAGCGCTAGCTCACGGACAGCCTTGCGGAGCTCTTGGTACTCCTCGGGAAGGACAAAAGTATCGAAGTCAGGGTTGCCTTTTGAATCGCTGCTCATGCTAGAGATTTTAGGCGGCTGCTATTTAGCCGGACACGTTGCCCTACTCGCGGGTAACTTGCCGTCCAAGTAGAACTGCGAAATCGAATCGTCCACGCATTTGATCTCATTGAACGCCGCTACGTGATTAGGACCAGGCACCTTAACCAATGCAGACTGCGGCATTGAACTGGCTACTTCTTCTGCCCATTCATAGGGCGTGGCCGGATCCTCGGAGTAGTTGATCAAAAGCATGGCCGGTAGTCCAGACCAATTGTCGCGACTTGGTGCAAGATCAACTGGAGCTGGCCAGTTCGAACACGGCAGGCCAGTCCAGGCCATATAGTCGCCGAACATTGGAGCTTGCCCAGCCCACTCTTTACCCAGTTGTTCAGTGGCGGTTACATCAGCCCGCCCATCTTGATCTAGGCAGGAGATTGCGTAGTACGACTGGAGGATCCCACCATATTTGCCGTTTTCGCGCTCAGCATATTCATCCGAGAGCTGCAGCAGTCCCGTTCCATTGCCTGCAAATGCTTGAGCCAATGCGCGCCGAAGGTCCGCCCAACCATAGGAATCGTCATACATCGATGCCATGACCCCGTTGTAGGCAATCGCTTGGGTTACCTCGCGGCCAGAATCGTCCCCCTTAGCCGGCAGGTTTTTGGACCCCAATTGGTTCAGTAGGTTCTTCACCTTGGAGGTCGCCTGTTGTGGATTATTAGGCAGTGGACAACCTCGATGCTTTGGACAATTGGCCACGAACCGTTCGAAGGTTGTCTCGAATCCCTTCGCTTGCCCCAAGCCCATTTGCTCGATGTCGAACCACATGGGCACCACACCGTCGAGCACGAATCGGCCAGTTTTGTCCGGGAACAAAGTCGCAAATATTTGGCCGAGACTGGATCCGTAGGAAGCACCGTAGTAGCTGATTTTGGTCTCGCCAAGAACTCCTCGGATGACATCCATATCGCGAGCGGTGTTGTTGGTACCCACGTACGGCAGCACGCGAGCCGACCCCTTCTCGCAACCCGCGCCCATACTGGCGGCAGCTGCGCTTACCTGGTCGACGCTTGTCACTTTGTTGGGTGTACCAAGGTCGGCCATGAACGTGTCCATTTGCTTGGTGTCCAAACAAGTGACCGACGCGCTTTTACCCACGCCACGGGGATCAAAGCTCACGACATCGTAGTTGGCGAGCACATCGTCACCGAGCATGCCGACCATGTACGGGTGGAAGTCCAGTCCTGATGCCCCAGGCCCACCAGGATTAGTAAGGATCGCACCACCGTTGGTTTCAGTCTTATTGCCTCCGGAACGTTTAGTGCGAGCCACCGCTATCTCGATATCGCCCTGACTGAGGTCGCTGTAGTTGAGGGGAACTTTGATCGAGGCGCACATTTGATTCGCATCGGAACCACAAGACTTCCAATTGACTTGTTGACTGTAGAAGCTATTCAAGTCTGCGGATGGGTTCTGGGCTGGAGGCTCACTATTAGAACCGCAACCAGCCAGCAGCAAGCCAACGACCGCGGTCACAGTCGCCAGTAGGAGACGAACTTTACGAGTCAAAACACGCCACCTCAGGTCGCAGCCAGTTCAGAGTTATGTAACTCGTTGGCCCGCAAATGAGGACTGCGTAGTTCAATCGCCAATGCCTCCAGGGCCAACTGAGGAGCAACGTTTGCGATCAATGCTTGGCGTGCGCGCTCGATCGCCTCGATCCGTCCCAATGTGTCTCCTGGCGTAGACGTTCTAGCAGCATGCTCGATCTCGACTCGATGTTCGCCGTTGATCAACTCAGTTGTCGATCCTTCAGCGCCTTCGCTACCTTCAACTTGGATACGGATCACATCACGGTAGTAACCAAGGAGGTCCAGCAAAGCGCGGTCAAGTTCGTCGCGCTCCATCCGATTTCGTCGGGACTTCTGACGATCCTCGAGCTCCTTCTGGGCACTCTTGAGTCCTCTGGCGCCACCGCGAACACCACGCCCCTCGGCACCCTCACCCCAGGCTTGCGCCAGGTCAGCCAGTTCTTTTTGATCTTGAGATTCGGTTGCCGCAACGGCATCGGCCTTCGCCGTTTCGGCAAGATCTTGAGCTGCTCGCAAACAGGAACCCAAGTCACCCAGTTCAGAGGGGAATCGAAGCACTTTGTTGCGACGCTCGCGCACTCCGGCATCAAGTGCAAGCGCACGCGCCCGTCCCACATGGCCCTGTGCAGCTTGCGCCGCAAACACGGCCGTCGCCTCATCCAAGCCCTCAACCGTTGCGAGGTAGTCGGCAATCGCCTGAGTCTCTGGCGTGGTCAGGCGCACCAAACGACAACGCGACCGAACTGTCGGCAACACGTCCTCGGCACTCGGCGTACACAGGATCCACACGATCGAGCTCGAGGGCTCCTCGATTGCTTTGAGTAGTACGTTGTTGGCGGTCTCGGTCAGGCGGTCGGCATCTTCGACAACAAGAATGTGCCATTTGGCACGCAAAGGTGCGATCGATGCTTTGGTTACTAGCTCACGCGCATCCGCAGTCTTATAGCTGACGCCTTCTGGGGTCACCATCTCAATATCGGGATGACGGCCCGCCAATGCGTCCTGGCAGTCGACACACTCACCGCAACCGGCATCCGGACATACGAGCGCAGCAGCAAAGGATCGTGCAGCAACCGAACGGCCACTGCCAGGTGGTCCGGTCACGAGCCAGGCGTGAGTCATCTCTGGTCCAGCAGGAGTTTGGGCAGCAGCGACCGCCGCGTCCTTAAACTCTTGGAGCGGCTTTTCTTGTCCGATCAATGAATCCCACACAGTCATGACGGATCACCGCCGGGAGCTCTGGTTACGTGATCGACCGCAATCAAAACTGATTGAGTCACCTCATCCAGGTCTGCACCGGCGTCGACAACCTCGTAGCGATTTGGGTCGACGGCAGCGGCGTCCAAGAACGCTTGGCGTACTTGGATGTGAAAGTTCAGCGATTCCTGTTCCATCCGATCGGGCGTACCGGACACTTGAGCAGCACGTTGCAGACCCACTTCCGGGGCTAGATCCAGGACGATCGTGAGATCAGGAGTCAGACCGTCGGTGGCCCATTCGCTGAGCTTCGCGATTTGGTCGACCCCTAGTCCGCGTGCCACTCCTTGATAAGCCAGCGACGAATCGATGTAGCGATCACATAGAACGATGGCACCACGCGCCAAAGCTGGGCGAATGACAGTAGCCACATGGTCAGCTCGGTCGGCAGCGAATAGAAGAGCCTCAGTGCGATCAGATACCGAGCCCGGTTCTGAACCCAGCAGAAGCTCTCGGATCTTGGTTCCCAAGGCAGAACCGCCTGGCTCGCGGGTCACCACTACCTCGTGGCCTGCCTTTAAGAGAAAGTCAGCAGATCGGGTGATCTGAGTCGACTTGCCGACGCCATCGCCGCCCTCAAACACAATAAACGTGCCAGTGTGAGTCGGCGATGTAATCATCTACTGATACTACTTCTTTGGTGCCGCTTTCTTGGTGGCTTTCTTAGCAGCGGCCTTTTTAGCTGGTCGTTTTGCCGCCTTCTTCGTGGTTTTCTTGGCTGCTCTTTTTGAAGTAGCGGTCTTTGTCGCCTTCTTGGCGGGGCCCTTGGCTCGACGCTCGGCCAACAAATCCGCCGCACGTGCTAGATCGACCTTCTCGGGATCCTCACCACGAGGCACCGTCGCGTTGTACTCGCCATCGGTGACGTAGGGGCCAAAGCGGCCCGACTTGAGCATGATGGTTCCGCCCGAGTTGGGGTCCTTGCCAATCTCGGTACCAGCCGAAGCCCCACGTCCGCGGCGCTTGGGCTCCTTGAGCTTGGCGACTGCCTCGTCGAGCGTGATGTCGAGGATCTGCCGTTCAGTGTCGAGCGAGCGCGTCTCTTTGCCCCATTTGATGAACGGACCATACGGGCCACCGCGAGCGACAATGTCTTCGCCATCTTCCGGATGCTGGCCAACGGTGCGTGGGATCGTCAGCAGTTCGAGAGCATCCTCGAGAGTCACCGAGTCGAGCGACATGTCCTTGAACAAGCTGGCAGTCCGAGGTTTTTTCGCGGCTGCCTTCTTCTTGGCAGTCTTTTTTGCAGGCTTCTTAGCAGAATCGGCATCGTCGGTGGCTTCAACAGAAGCAGCCACTGTCGCATCGTTCTCATTGTCTTCAGGGAAGACTTCAGTGATGTACGGACCGAAGCGACCAGTAGTCGCCATGATCTCGTAACCAGTAGCTGGGTCGACGCCCAAGATCCGGTCACCAGAAGGCGCATCCTTGAGCTCCTGCACCTTCTCGGGAGTGAGTTCATCAGGGGCAAGCTCATCTGGAATCCAGACTGGATCTTCACGTCCATCGAGCAGAATCCGGGCGCTGCCGCTTCTACCAACGCGCAGCACACCATCAATTCCAGGAAGCGTGAATGTGGCGTTCTCGACGGTATCGATCTCATCGAGGACACCGTCGAGATTTCCTACCCCGCGGAATGCTTGACCGCCAGTGCGGTCAGAACCCTCGGTGCCAAAGTAAAAGTCACTGAGCACGTCGTTGCGTGCTGTGTTGCCCGCCGCGACAGTGTCGAGCACATCCTCAAGATCAGCTGTGAAGTCGTAGTCGACGAGCACCGGGAAGTGAGTCTCGAGCAATTTGATTACCGAGAAAGCGAGCCAGGTCGGCACAAGCGCGGTTCCACGTTTGAAGATGTAGTCGCGGTAGAGCAGTTTGCCCATGGTGTCCGCATAAGTACTTGGCCGACCGATGCTCTTCTCCTCAAGAACCTTGGTCAAACTGGCCTCAGTAAAACGCGCGGGAGCCTTCGTGTCGTGACCCTCTGGCGACAAGCTGGAGAAGCTCACCGAATCGCCTTCAGCCAGTGCTGGAAGACGAACATCGTCAGCGTTCTTGGACTTCTTGCTCGCATCGCCCGGATCGCGACCTTCTTCGTAGGCAGCCAAGTGACCGGGGAAAGTGACGACTGTTCCGGAGGCTGAGAACTCAACGTGGCGACCATCGGTTGCCGTTGCTTCCATACGGATCGTGGTGGTCGCGAGCTTGGCATCCGCCATTTGCGAGGCGATCGTGCGCTTCCAAATCAAGTCGTACAAAGCGAATTCGTCTTGACGCAAAGTCGAGGCCAACTGGTCTGGAGTCTTGAACTCGTTGCCAGCCGGACGGATCGCTTCATGCGCTTCTTGTGCGTTCTTGGATTTGGACTTGAACACTCGCGGCGATGAAGGCACGTGGTCGCTACCGAACAGGTCTGTGGCCTGTTTGCGAGCTGCGCTGATCGCAGTCTGCGACAGCGAAATCGAGTCAGTACGCATATAAGTGATGAAGCCGTTCTCGTACAGGCTTTGGGCAACACTCATCGTGCGGCTAGCGGACCAGCCCAACTTGCGTGAGGCTTCTTGCTGCAAGGTCGAGGTAATAAAAGGAGCACGCGGCTTACGCGAAGTCGGCTTCTCTTTGACCGAACTCACAGTCAGGTCAGCACCTTGTAGAGCAGCGACGAGGTCTTCAGCAGACTGCTGGTTGAGGTGAACCGCTCCATCGCGCGTTAGCGCTCCAGTGTCATCGAAGTCGGCGCCAGTAGCTACCCGGTCACCATCGATTGCCACCAGATGCGCGGGGAAGTTACCGGGTTCACAAACCGCATCGAGGGACCAGTAGTTCGCTGACACGAAAGCCATTCGTTCGCGCTCACGGTCCACGATGATTCGCAAAGCCACCGACTGCACACGGCCCGCAGACAGCCTCTCTTTGACCCGGCGCCAAAGGATCGGGGAGATCCGAAATCCATAAAAGCGATCAAGAATTCGTCTGGTCTCTTGGGCGTCAACTAGGTCCTGGTTGATCTCACGAGTGTTCTCGACAGCAGCCAGAATCGCATCCTTGGTCACCTCGTTGAACACCATGCGGTGAGTAGGAATCTTTGGCCTAAGCACCTGCTCCAAGTGCCACGCGATGGCCTCACCCTCGCGGTCCTCATCAGTTGCGAGGTAAAGAACGTCGGCGTCCTTCAGCTTCTTCTTAAGCTGACTGATCGTCTTCTTGGAGTTGGGCGACACAACATAGATCGGCTCAAAGCCCGCCTCAACGTTGATCCCGTCGACATATTCGTCTTTACCTTTATATGCATCTGGGATGTCTCGCCCACCTGGAATGTCGCGAATGTGACCGACGCTCGAGTCAACCTCGAACCCTTTGCCCAAATATCCCTGGATCGTCTTCGCTTTCGAAGGTGATTCCACGATTACTAAGGCACGCGTACCCGCCTGTCCGGCCAACTTGTCGCTCCTCTTGTTTCAGTCTCTGCTCGGCTCCAAAGTCCAAGCAGGTTATGGGGTCATTATGCACGAAACCGCCCCGGCCGCAAATTGACCGGGGCGATTTCGTTTTTGTTCAGCTGCTAGCTAACTGGAGTTTCCTCCGTGTCAGCAGCCTCGTTGATAACGCCTGCATCCTCAGCAGCCTCTTGAGCTGCCTTGTCGATGGCGTCACCCTCAGGTGAGTCCGAATCAGGCGACTCTGCGCCTTCTTCGTCGGCGATTTCGCCCTGTGCGATCGGACGACGCTTGCTGATCAATACAGCAGCGACGATGATGATCAAGGCGAGTGCCGTGACGCCCAAGCGAATAGCCAGGTTGTCATAGAGGAACACCGAAACCACGGCCGGTGCGATCAACAGTGCGACCAGGTTCATGACCTTGATCAACGGGTTAATAGCTGGACCAGCGGTGTCCTTGAATGGGTCACCAACGGTGTCACCGATAACAGTGGCTTCGTGAGCCTCAGAGCCCTTACCACCGAAGTTGCCGTCTTCGACGAACTTCTTGGAGTTATCCCAAGCTCCACCGGAGTTGGCGAGGAACACGGCCATGAGAACACCGGTAGCGATCGTACCGACGAGGAACGAACCGAGCGCACCAACACCGAGACCGAAACCAACGGCGATCGGTGCGAGAACTGCGAGCAGACCTGGCGTGGCCAGCTCACGGATCGAGTCCTTGGTCACGATGTCAACGACACGTGCGTAGTCTGGACGGCTGGTGCCCGCCATGATTCCTGGATCGCTCTTGAACTGATGGCGAACCTCGAAGATCACGGAACCTGCAGCGCGGGACACAGCGTTGATCGCGAGACCCGAGAACAAGAACACAACAGCTGCACCGATGATCAAACCAACGAGGTTACGTGGGTTTGCCACATCAAGGATGCCGAGGTACTGCGCGTAGCTGTTCAGGCCCTCCATGGTGACGTTGCGGATCGCCTCTGCGGAATCTTGTCCGATTGCGGTGACCGCACCCTCAACGGCATCTCGGAACGCACCGAACAATGCCGTTGCGGCAAGCACCGCCGTTGCGATTGCAATACCCTTCGTGATCGCCTTGGTGGTGTTACCCACTGCGTCGAGGTCAGTGAGGACTTGTGCGCCCTCTTCATCAACCTCGCCGGACATCTCAGCGACACCCTGAGCATTGTCAGAGATCGGACCGAAGGTGTCCATCGCGACGATAACGCCGACAGTGGTGAGAAGACCAGTACCGGCCAGCGCGATTGCGAACAAGCTCAGGATGAGCGAGCCGCCACCGAGCAAGAACGCACCGTATACGGCGGCACTGATGATCAACGCCGAGTACACAGCGGACTCAAGACCAAGCGAGATACCAGAGAGGATCACGGTTGCAGGTCCAGTCAACGACGACTTGGCGACGTCATCAACAGGCTTGCGGTTGGTCTCGGTGAAGTATCCGGTCAGAACCTGCATGCAGGCTGCGAGCAAAATACCGATCAGCACTGCGATCAGAACGAACCAGCGTGGGTTGAACGACTGGATCGTCAGGATGTTGACACCGAGGCGATCCAGCGCGATTCCTTCGATATCGAAGATGCGGGCTGGGAGCAACCAGAACACTGCGCCAACAACGAGGATGGCCGAGATGATTGCGGAGATAAAGAAGCCTCGGTTGATCGCCGTCATACCCGAACGGTCACCCTCGCGTGGAGCGGTGGTGAAGATACCGATAATCGCGGTGATAACGCCGATTGCAGGAATAACCAGCGGGATAACGAGACCCATCGTGCCGAATGCTGCAGTACCCAAAATGAGTGCTGCAACCAAGGTCACTGCATAGGACTCGAACAAGTCAGCGGCCATACCCGCGCAGTCACCAACGTTGTCACCAACGTTGTCTGCGATGGTGGCAGCGTTGCGAGGATCATCTTCGGGGATACCCTGCTCAACCTTGCCGACTAGGTCAGCGCCGACGTCAGCAGCCTTGGTGAAGATACCGCCACCAACACGCATGAACATGGCGAGCAGCGCAGCACCGAAGCCGAAGCCTTCAAGCACCTTGGCCGCCTCACCCTTATAGATGAGGACAACGAGTGCGGCACCGAACAGACCGAGGCCAACGGTGAACATACCCGCCACACCACCGGAGCGGAAGGCGATCTTCATAGCACTGTTTGTGCCCTCGCTTTGTGCAGCAGCAGCCACACGAACGTTGGCGCGAACAGCCAGTGACATACCGATGTAACCGGTAGCAGCCGAGAAGAGGCAGCCGACGACGAAGAAGATCGAGCGACCGATCCGTTCGTTATTTGTCTCTGCTGGTAGCAAGAACAGCAAGAAGAAGACAAGAACAGCGAAGATGCTGAGCGTCTTGAACTGACGATTCAAATACGCGGATGCGCCCTCTTGGATCGCACCGGCGATTTCTTGCATTTTTTCGGACCCTTGGCCTGCAGCCAAGACTCCGCGGACAAGCACTACAGCAACCAACAACGCGAGAATGGCGATCAGGGCCACGACGACCACGATCGTAAAGTTCCTGCCTTCAAGCGAAATGTCGGTAGCAGCAGCGAGGCTTGTTGCTGACATTCCTGTCTCCTTCTTATTAAACGGACTTTGTAACAGTCGATCGGAACTCGAGCGACTCTCAAATTAACAGTGGCGGCATGGCCTCATGATCTAGTGCGGAAGGCTGTGCCACCGGTGTTATCTGACACCCTATGCGCGTGTGGGGAGTCAATTTTGCAAAAACACGAAATAGCGCCAATTAAATGAGGGCAAAAGTGTTGAAATACAGGTGGTTTCGGCAATTTTGGGTGCTGTTCGAGACCTTTCGCTCGATTTCACCCGATACGAAGGTCGGTTTAGAGGCCTCGATACGTGGAATTTAGCTCGGCCAAGCCATCCGCATTGCGAAACCTACGGTGGATTCTTCCACCAAAACTTCTGGCACAACAGCCCGAATAAGGGTCATCGTAAGCGCACGGTCGCTCAACGGGTCAATATCGTCATTCGGGTCTGCGGCCGCCACTTCGTCGTAGCGAGTTTCGCTCTCAGCGTTGGCAACTGCCACTTCGACGGCAAATTCGTTATCGTTCGATTCCAAAGCGATACTGAGGCTTCGACCGTCAGGAGCTTGGCTGTTATTTGCGTCTTGCTCAACCGGTTCTACCTCGGCGTTGGTTACTGAGGTGGCCCTCCAGTCAGCTGATTCTCCGAGCGCCAAAATACAAGCCTCATCTGTAGCAAGTGCAATAGAGTCCACTTGCTCTTCATCCAGCTCAGCTTGCCTTGCCGCGGCAGCAGCAACCAGCCGTGCGGTCCGAACATGGTCCGGCGTAGCGGGAATTTGCAAAACTGTGCGCGCCACTACCGTGCAGCCGCTTCTTCGATGGTCTCGGACAACGCAAACTCGGCATCCAGGCCAGTAATCGCGAATACCTTGGTCACACGATCTTCCTGTGCAACTACGCGCACCCAACCTTGGGCTTCCCGTGCATTCTTAAGCGCTTTGACTACGACTCCCAGACCGGTGGAATCAATAAATGACACACCACTGAAGTCAACAATGATCTTGTTCTTGCCAGCCTTCGCCAAGGCTCCGAGTTCTTGATCAAGTAGTGGAACGCTGGCGACATCCACCTCGCCCACCACCTTGACTACCGGAATGCCGGGAGCGTCACCAGCTGCCGACGTATCGTCCAGTTGATCTACTGACACTTCCAAATCCACAGCTACCCCTCGTTTGACTTCCGGTAAATCGATATAGGTCTAGCTACAACCTACCTTGATCACGGATTCTTAGCAGAAAATCCCTAGCGAGATCAGACCTTGATCACAAGATGGCGGTCCAGCACGGGATACAGCTGTCACCTCTTTATCGCCAATCCGAACTGCCTGAAAAATGGCTCCTGCAGCTCCTCGGAGCGAGGTCTTGACCACAACTTGAACATCTTCTCCATCCAGTTCACAACTCTCGACCTGACTACGGTTTATTTTGGCGATCTCACTCGCCTTGTCACATGAATCACTTGTCAAGATTGCACGGGCACCAGCAAGCGCAGCCAAATCTGCAGCTGTCGCAGCCTGAGACTTGGTGTGAGCGATATCCACGACGATGGCTACTGCGCCGATCAGTACTAGAAGTCCGCCAAGTACAGCCGTTACCAGAACTGTGGCGATCCCTTGATCATCTTTGAGTCGAGGCATTGTCATGCTCCCTTGGCGCATGCGCAGTTGACGACACCGTGATTCCACCTAGTTTGACCTTGGCGATAGGTAGCGTGACGGAGTTGGTGACGTGCACCGAGACAGCGTCGGATGAGTAGTCAACCGCAACTCTGGAGCTAGGCAGCGCTGCCTTTGCCTGACCCACTGCCTTCGATTGTGATTCGCCGCGAGCAATCAAACGCGCTGCTTGCCGGGCCGCGTCTTGGGTTTGAACGTAACTCACCCCTACCGTTGCAGCAAAGATGACCATGATCATCACCACGCTTACCGCCATGAGAACGACAGCAAACTCGGCTGTCACCATTCCGTTCTGCTGGTAGATGAAGGCGGACCGCTTGCGGTGGATTCGCTTCTGCTTGCGAGCCTCGCGTCGCTGTCGACGCACAATCGCCTGCTTATCTGCCGGATGGCGGAACTGCAAATGATTCCCATTTGCAGTTCCGCCATCGCTCTCGACTACACCAGCCACGAGAATGCCTTGGTGATCACCGACCAGATGAGCGATTGAACCTCCGGACTGCTGAGCAGTTTGATCAACACTCCGCCCAGACCTGCAGCTGCAACCGTACCCACGGCATACTCAGCGGTCGACATTCCTGATTCGTCCTCACGAATCACCTGAAGTGCACTCATATGAATCCCCTTTTCGATCTTGTTTGTTGAGGTGCGAAGCTCTTGCCTCACACTTCAACAATCAGGGGTTTAGCTACCGAACGGTGAAAAACTTTTTAGCCTGTGGAAACACGCCGAAGCCAAGTTACCTGTGGAAAAGTTTTTTGAACGCTCGACCAGCTGAACACCTCAAGTCAGAACGGCGCGACCTTACTAAACAGGCTCGCAATCAGCGGTACTACTCCAAGCAAAACGAAAGCTGGCAAAAAGCAGACACCAAGTGGTCCGACCGCTTTAACAGCTACAGATCTCGCAGCAGTCTCGATCGCCGAGGAACGTTTAAATCGGAGCTCTCCTGCCACTCCTGCTAATAAAGATGACAATGGCGCTCCTGACTGCGCAGATCTGGCGAATGCTCTGGCAATTGGCGCGAGTGGTGAATCTGCCTTCAACATTCCCCATGCTTGCACGGGATCCGTACCTAAATTCAAAGCTCTAAGCACGACTCCCAGCTCGTCTACAACAGGTCCATTGAGCGCCGTGGCAACCGAGCCAAGCGCGCGCTGGTCGGATACGCCTGCTTGTAAACAAGCTGCCAGCAACTCTGCGACCAAGGGGGCGTCACTTAAGATCAACTCACGCCGCTCCCGAGTCGATTTGGATTCCAAAGAACTGAGGACCCTAGGCCCGATGATCATCACCGCACCTGCAACGACAAACCCCAGGACTCCACCCAAAAGCAGGGCGGATGCCAGGCCCGCGACACCGCATGCGGCGTAGATAAATATGCGCTGCCGGCCTGGATCTGCTTCAACCGCAATGTTTGGCAGCGCATTGGCTGTCCGTCGGCGACCAACCAAACGAGCCACCCGCGATGGTTTACGACCAGACTCGACGAACAGGCCGACCGCTAGTCCAAACCCAATGGCTGCAAGAACAGTCATGCTCATAAACGGCGCTCCACCGAACGCATCATCCTCGCGACCCAGAAAATACCCAGTGCTTCCAACCCAACTCCTGCGACAAGAACGATCAATCCCCAGATCGATCCGGTTAGCCAACCGATCGGATCACCACCAAGTGACGCCCCGAGCAGCATGCCCAAGACGGGAAGACCTGCAAGTACCTTGGCTGTTGCCTTTGGACCAGCGAGCTCGGCTTGCAAAGTCCCACGGATCTCTTCACTCGCCAATTGCGCAGTGGCTAGTTGGCCCACCGAGGCAGCAAGACTTGCGCCTGATTCCTCGCTTACTTGCCACAGCGCCGACAAGGCGCGCAAAGCCGGTAGCTTTTCACGCTCGGCATCTTGTTTGAGCGCCTCGGCGAGATCGCCGCCGAATCGCACGGCTGACCGACTCAGTGGGCAAATCACCACAGGAATGCTTGCAGCCGCCCGCTCAAACGCTGTAGCAAGTGGTTGCCCCACGCTGAGTTCAGCGCTCAAGGCACTCAAGAACTCGATAGAAGCGGAGCGGCGCATTTCTTGCGTACGACTGCGCGTGATCATCAGTTTGATCTTTGTGAACTGCGACTTACTCTCAGCCACGGTTCGCTCAACTAGTCGGCCTTGACCAACACTGCCTGACATCACCTGAGCAACTCGGCGGATCCTAGTTGTGTTGGGCCACCACAGAAGCACT
Source organism: Actinomycetota bacterium (assembly GCA_963169225.1). Taxonomy (GTDB): domain Bacteria; phylum Actinomycetota; class Actinomycetes; order S36-B12; family UBA10799; genus KLAP162. The sequence goes on along the minus strand of CAUJDH010000082.1, from coordinate 1,393 downwards.
GCAACCACGACAAGGACGAAAGACACGAACGAGAGCTCAAAGCTCATAATGCGGCTGCATTCTCTTTGTCTTGACCAGTCATGCCGAGCCGCCGAGCAAGGTATTCAAAACCAGGGCCTTCTTTCACTTCATCCTCGCCAAACACCACTGCTGGAACCGACTCATTGACTCCAGTCGAAGCTCCATCACCCAAGACCGGTCTGAGCACGTTAATCCCGGCGATACGTCTTCGTCCCGAGCGAATCCGGTTCAAATGGATGACCGCATCGATCCCAGCATTTACTTGTGCATGCAAAGCCTCACGTCCCAAACCCGCCGCCAATGCGAGCGCCTCGAGCCTCGCCGGAACATCTTCGGCAGAGTTCGCGTGGACAGTGCCACATCCACCCTCGTGACCAGTGTTGAGCGCCGCCAATAGATCTACTACCTCAGCCCCGCGTACTTCGCCGACGACGATTCGATCTGGGCGCATGCGTAGTGCTTGCCGCAAGAGGTCGCGCAGCTCGATTTTGCCTTGGCCCTCCACATTCGGTGGACGCGATTCAAGCCGCACAACATGATCATGATCCGGGTTCAACTCACCAGAATCCTCCACTATCAAGATTCGTTCATTACGTGGAATTGTGGCCAAGAGTGCCGACAACAAGGTCGTCTTGCCCGTACCCGTTCCACCCGAAATGAGATACGCGCATTTCGAACTGATAATCGCCTCAAACCATGGGATCGCTGTTGCTGGCATCGCTCTAGCCTCAACTAACTCTGGCAACGTGAAATCCCGTTTACGCGGCACTCGAATCGAAATGCATGTGCCAACCGAGGACAAGGGAGGCACGATCGCATGCAACCGAGCCCCATCAGGCAGCCGTGCATCTACATATGGGCTGGCATCATCGAGGCGGCGACCGGCCAACGATGCCAACCGTTGAGCCAGCCGGCGCACGGATTGCTCGTCACGAAAAGAGATAGCCAACTCCTCTAGACCGCCGCCACGGTCAGCCCACACGGAATGCGGTCCATTGACCAGTACATCTGATACGAGTGGATCGTGCATTAGCGGCTCGAGCGGACCGGCCCCGACCAACTCCGACTGGAGCTCGGTGACCATCCGCCCAACCGCGGCATCACCCGGGATTTCTCCACTAGCCAGAATCGCCTCAGCCACATGCGCGGCTGTGGCCGGAAGCTCGCCTTCAGCTAAGTAACGTCGAACGTCATCGACCAACTCGGCAACCATGTCACTCAGCCTCTCGAAGTTGATCAAGGCCTTGTAGGTATTCGCGTGCCACTGCACCCAACTTGCTCTTTGGATGACTCCCCGGTGGCAGCCCCGACTCAAGTTCCCCCGCTAACTCTTTGCAGTTGGGAACCACCAGGAATGGCTCGATATCAAGCA
>CAUJDH010000081.1 GCA_963169225.1 Actinomycetota bacterium | reverse complement strand
GCTCCATCCGAATACCTCGTCACCGGTGTGGAGTGCTGTGACATCCTGTCCGGTCCCGACCACCACGCCTGCGAGATCCCTGCCGGGGATGCCGTGGCGCGGTCGGCGGAGCCCGAACACCAAGCGCACAATGTAGGGCTGGCCAGTCATGACGAAGTAGTCGCCGGGATGAACCGAGGCCGCATTCACCTTGACGAGAACCTCTCCTCGACCGGGAACTGGGATCGCAACATCGGACGACTCGAGCACTGAGGGAGGGCCATATCGATGTTGGATGGCAGCTCGCATCATCGAAGACTCGGCCGGACGCGTTACTTGAACACGGGGTGCTTCCGCATCAGATTTCGGTTCGATTTTCATGAATGCCTCCTCCGTCTCGAGTCGAGACTGTTAGAATTAGTACACTGTACGTCGTACGATGTACCACCCACTATGAACGTACGCTGTACTATTGTCAAGTCGTTCGAGTGAGGAGACTGGGATCTACCGGGTACAGCCTGAGATACCGGCAACTCAAAGGTAGAAATGGGAGCGACTTATGCCTACTAAAAAACAGCGCCAGAGAGAGACAGACGCGGGCCTGAGCAAGCAGCGAGTAGTGATCGAAGCGGTCCGGCTTGCCGATCGCGAGGGGGTTGACGGGCTGAGCATGCGTCGGCTCGCTGGCGTGCTCAGCGCGGGAGCAATGTCGCTCTACCACTATGTGGCAAACAAGGATGAGCTACTGGACGCCATGATCGACACCGTGTTCGAGGAGATCGAACTTCCGCCCGAAGGAGCTGACTGGCAGTCGGCGATGCGACGGCGGGCAGTATCTACTCGACAGGTTCTCGCACGCCACCCATGGGCGATCGGTCTGATGGAGTCGCGTACATCGCCGGGGCCCGCGAACCTCCGCCACCGCGAAGCGGTCACCGCTTGTCTGCGAAGGGCTGGCTTCTCGGTCGTGATGGCGACACACGCTAACTGGTTGCTCGACAGTTATGTCTACGGTTACGCCCTGCAGGAAGTTAGCCTGCCGTTCGACACAGCCGATGAGCTCGCCGATATGGCGGAAGAAGTATTCCTGCCCCAGCTCCCTCCCGACGAGTTCCCTTATCTCAACGAGTCCGCTGTGGAGCTGGTCGCTGCGGGCTACGACCCAGCGGAGGAGTTTATCTTTGGTCTCGATTTGGTCCTAGCCGCGCTCGAGCCTCTACGAACTAGTCGACTGTAGGTTTCCTGGCGGAAACGCGGATACGGACATAGTCAGCCCACCATCCAGTAGCGGGATCGAATAGTGCTGGTTTGAGCAAGTCTGCTGTTTCGTTGAAGATCAACTCATATTGGTCCTGTGGGACTTCGAGGCGCTCCAGTAGGCCGTTTCTGAATGTGCGGAGCCAAGCTTCCATTCCAGCTTCGAGGAAAGTAGGCCGCGGAATGACCTTGGCTTCCACACCGACAAAGCCCACTGATTCGAGTAAGCGAGCGTATTGCTCTGCGCTCGGGAAGTAGTGGTCGTCGGGTAGGTCCTGATAGCCGTGTTTGATTAATGTGGCGCGCAATGCTGTGCTGACTGCCGCGATATTTCCAAAGCCGCCAAACTCAACAGCCAGTCGACCGCCTGGCTTGAGTGCATTGAACATTGACTGAGCCGCACCCTCGGCGTCGAGCACCCAATGCAATACCGCATTTGAGAAGACGGCATCGAACTCGGCGTTAAACTCCATATTGGAGGCGCTGCCTAGGTGAGTGTCCAGACCTCGTTCCGAGGCTGTCGCCAGCAATTCGGGTGATGCGTCGAATGCCAAAACATCGGCACCAGCTTCGGTGATTTTGAGTGTCAGTGCACCATCGCCACAACCGACGTCGAGTATTCGCTCGTCAGACTGAGGGTTGAGCAATTCAAGGACTGCTGCGCCATGTTCGGCAACAAAAGCGCCGGTAGTTGTGTAGTCGGCTGAGTTCCAGCTGCTCGAAGGATTCGTGGTCATACTTTGATCTTCCCGCTCAGTATCTCAATTGTCTAGCGAGCGTTTCGCATAGTGGAACCCACTATGGTTATTGGGTGATTGAAGCTGAAGTATTTGCTGCCGACGGTTTGCCGCGCTGTCCGTGGAGTGGGCAGGTCCTTGAGTTTCTTGCCTACCACGACACCGAATGGGGATTCCCTGTCGCTGATGACACACGCTTATTCGAGAAGCTGTGCCTCGAGAGTTTTCAGTCGGGACTGAGCTGGCGAACAATTCTGGCTAAGCGAGAAGGATTCCGTGCAGCTTTTGCAGGATTTGACATCGCTAGTGTTGCAGCCTTCGACGAGTCCGATGTTGAACGATTGCTAGCCGATGCCAGTATTGTGCGGCATCGAGGAAAAATCGAGGCAGTGATTAACAATGCACAGCGAGCCGAAGAACTTATTGGCACCGAGGGATCTTTGGCTGCATATATCTGGCGCCATGAACCGCCTGCCGTGGCAGCTGCAGACTTGCAAACCAGATCAACCTCGCCAGAATCAATTGCATTATCCAAAGATCTAAAGAAACGTGGCTGGAAGTTTGTCGGCCCCACTACGGCTTTCGCCTTCATGCAGGCTATGGGTTTGGTCAATGACCATGTTCAAGGCTGCGTTCGACGTGTTGAGGTAGAGGATGTTAGGTCGGCTTTTGTTCGACCCAATTAGTTCCAGAGGGATCGGAGGATCGCCACTTACCTCTTGTATTAGTCACCGCAGTGGCTTTAACGCCTAGTTACAGTTCGAAACCAAAAAGGGCGTCTAATAGGCACATTTAGATAGGGGATGATACATTCCTAGACAACTGCAACTCGTCAAAAACGGGGTTAAAGGACAAAACGTGTTGCTCTGATCCTTCTTTTCCCCTTGTGTTTATTGGGTTATCGGCGAAAGCTGTTGCCTGACATCAACAGCTAGGGTGGACAAAACGTGTTGCTCGAACAGGCTGTTTGCCCTTTATCTGCGCGGGAAAACACGGAAAGCTGTTGGTGTGTTTCAGCCTTAGCAAATGAGTGCACCTAATTGCCCTGTTTGTTCCTGTCGAATGGCCCGTCATGGTCGTGCTGCCAGTGGAGCGCAACGCTGGCGATGTCGAGGGTGTTCTGTCACGAAAACCAATGCCATCGATGCCAGCGCAAAACACTTGAACGAGTTCCTGGCCTAGCTGCTATCTCGGCAACGTCAAGCCGATATGCCAGGACACGGTCGCTCGTTCCGCAGACGAACAGTCAAGTTCTGGAACCTGTGGCCACTACCTCCACTGATCGATGAGGTTCATCATGTGGTTTATGTTGACGGGCTTCATCTGGGCCGCAAAGCGGTCGTGTTGATCGCGAGAACCGATACTCACGTGATCGGCTGGTATTTAGCTAAAACCGAGAACTCTAGGGCTTGGTCCGCGCTCATGGACCGGATCGCACCACCAGATGTGGTCGTGACCGATGGCGGTAGCGGCTTCGAGAAAGCCCGCCGACATTCGTGGCCTGACACCCAGGTTCAACGCTGCGTATTCCACGCTTTTCAGCAGATCAAAACCGGCACCACGACAAGGCCCAGATTGCCCGCAGGTCAAGAACTTTATGCCCTGGGCAAGTCCATGTTTCGTATCGAGACTATTGAGCAGGCGCACCAGTGGATCGCTGACTATGTCGCCTGGTGCGTGAGGTGGGAGGAGTTTTTGAGTGAGAAAACATGGATCGATAACCGGCACGTGTTCACCCATGACAGGCTCGTGCGGGCTCAACGCTCGATCACCAAACTCTTGCGCGATGGCACGCTGTTCACTTACCTCGATGCTGATCTGCTTCTTGACGGAGCAATCCCAGCTACTAACAACAAAATCGAAGGCGGCACGAACGCTCCGCTGCGCACAATGTTGCGTGACCATCGCGGTCTGCGGTTATTACGGCGGGTGAAAGCAATCTTCTGGTGGTGTTATCTCAACAGCGAATACCCACTACCGGCAGCACAAATCCTGACAGTCATGCCCACCGATACCGATATCGAAAACTACTACCGCCAGCTCACCGGTATCGAGCAGAGATCCACTTCGATCGAGCAATGGGGCGACGCGATCGCCTGGCACGAACTCCACCAAGCAGCCCCCTACCGAACCGACTGGGACTAAACCTCAGAGCAACACGTTTTGTCCTTTAACCCCTTTAACGTCAGCTATCTAATTGGATGTGTGCGAGGTCACAAATATTTGCTTCGAAGCGATATTTGCGCCTACGCAAGTATCTGTTAGCGTAGATGGCGGTGTTGCCAGACATCTTCTGGTGATCACTCTCTAATTTGTTAAGGAGAGCAATGTCGAATCCTTCTGATTCCACCCCGGCTGGTTCTTCCACCGACAGCAACGCGGTCTCTGACGCTCAAGGCGTCGCTGAGGCTGAAGCGCTAGAAGCCGCCGAAGATAACTTCGCTATTACCCCCGACATCCTCAAAGTCGCAGGCGTGGTCGTGCTTGGCATGATCATGGCGATTTTGGACACCACAGTCGTCAATGTCGCTTTGCCGACCTTTATGACCGACTTCGGTGTTGAGGATTACTCGACGGTCGCATGGACTATCACCGGATACACGCTCGCACTCGCTGCCGTAATTCCCGTAACCGGATGGGCAGCCGACCGATTCGGCACCAAGCGGCTTTATATAGCTGCGATCTCGATGTTCACCATCGGCTCAGTCCTGTGTGGTCTGGCCTGGAGCATTGAGTCACTCATCCTCTTCCGCGTCCTACAGGGCCTTGGCGGCGGAATGCTCATGCCGCTCGGCATGATGATCATGACCAAAGCTGCTGGCCCAGAGCGTGTCGGTCGCCTCATGGCGATCCTGGGTGTACCAATGCTGCTCGGTCCAATCTTCGGTCCGATCCTCGGCGGTTGGCTCATCGAAGCTGTGTCGTGGCACTGGATCTTCTTCATCAACTTGCCACTAGGAATCATTGCCGTTATCTACGCATGGCGCGTCCTAGCGAAAGACAAGCCCGAGCCAGGCGAAAGCTTCGACTTTGTCGGCATGCTGCTCATGTCTCCAGGTCTGGCGTTGTTCCTGTACGGCGTCTCCTCGATTCCTGAGAGTGGCACCATCATGAGCGCTGGAGTTCTGGTTCCGGCGATTATCGGAATCGTGCTGATCGTGGCATTCGTGTTCTGGGCTTTACGCAAGACGCACCCACTGTTGGATCTCACGCTATTCAAGAACCGCGACTTCACGATTGCCGTGATTGTGATGTTCTTATTTGCCGCATCGTTCTTTGGAGCCATGCTTATTGTCCCGACCTACTTCCAGCAGGTGCGTGGCGAGAGCGTACTCATGGCGGGTCTGCTTGTAGCTCCACAAGGTATTGGTGCCATGATCACTATGCCGATCGCAGGCTTACTCGCCGACAAATTCCCGGTTGGACGCATTGTCCCCTTCGGAATTTTGACCATCGTGGCGGGAACGGTTGGACTTGCGCTCAACACCTCGCCAGACACCCCGATCTGGCACATCATGCTGTGCTTGTTCGTCATGGGTCTGGGTATGGGTTTCTCGATGATGCCTGTGTTTACCGCTGCACTCAAGACGCTGCGCGAACACCAGGTGGCACGTGGTTCAACCTTGATCAACGTGATTCAGCAGATTGCTAGTTCCGTTGGTGTTGCCATGATCTCTGTGGTTCTAACCAACCAGCAGAAGTCGTCCGATGTCCTCATGGCTTTCATGCAGATGACCAAGGATGTAGCAGCTGGGATCCAACCGCCAGAATGGGTGGCCAAGATCGCTCAGACACTTGGCGACACATTCCAGCAGATCGCCATGTCTGACTTGGCGCACTCGTTTGAGGTGTCGTACTGGGTTGCGGTGGGCTGTTTGACAGTCACGTTCTTCGTCACGCTGTTGCTGCCGCGCAAGAAGATGGAAGCACCTGAAGGTGCCGATTCTTCTGCGCCAGTCATGGTGCACTAGTTCGACTAAACCGCACGAACCCGACAACAAGGTGAGGAGGTTAGATGTCGAACGTACAGAGTGAGCGTGACCAGCTGGCTGAGAGCTTGACCCGGCTGGTCAAGGGCATCATGGCCTTCTCGGAAGGTGAGAGCCTCAACTACTTGGCTGAGGAAGATCTCACGTTCACGCAGATTCGCACCTTGTTGTTGGCTTCGTCGGGCGAACCCTTGGGGATCTCGCAGGTTGCCGAATCTCTCGGCCTGTCGATCACGGCAGCCAGCCGGGGAGTAGACAGCCTTGTGCGCCTTGGACTGTTGGCTAGGCGCACAAGCGAGGAGGACCGGCGAGCTAAGATCGTCACTATTACCGATAAAGGTTTGGGCATGTTGAGTGATCACAGAGAGGCCCATGAACGGGCCCTTGCTCTGTTCGTAGAGTCCTTGCCGCCCGAACATATTGGTGCGCTTAGTGATGCGCTGCAACCGATTATTTCGGACCCAGATTTCGCTGAGCGATCGCGAGTTGGCTTCTGCGAATAGTGCTCCGGCGTGAGGGTGTATCGCCAGAGAATTCCTCATGCGAACTCTAGTGGTGGTCGCTAGGCTTTTCGCATGACGGATCAAAAACCAAGCGCCGAGGAACTAGCTGCACTAGAAGCTGAGGCTGAATTGGCCGAAGCGCAACAAAAGGCAGCCGAGGCTAAAGCCAAGTTAGCCGCCGCGAGGGTTGCCGCAAGTACCAAAAGCGACGACTCTCCGGCGGTCGAAGAAGCCGCTCCTGCCAAGGAGGCCGCGGCATCTAACGATGCTCCGCTAGATGTTGACGATGTTGCCGCAATCAAGGCAGGTTACGAATTCGAGGGCACAACTCTAAATCTTGGTGCGCTGGTCAATGGTGATCCTGACGCGGATGTTCAGATCCGAATTCCACTTGGCATGCTCAATCGCCATGGACTGGTCGCGGGTGCGACAGGTACTGGTAAGACACGTACGCTACAAGCGCTCGCCGAACAGATCGCCGCCAATGGTGTCCCAGTGTTTGCTGCCGATATTAAAGGTGACTTGTCTGGCGTTGCGACGGCTGGTGAGTCCAATGACAAATTGCTAGCACGCACCCAAGGGATTGGCCAGGACTGGAAGCCAGATGCTTCTCCCACTGAGTACTACTCACTTGGCGGTGTCGGCAAGGGTGTTCCGATCCGAGCCACACTGCATGGCTTCGGTCCGTTGCTCTTGTCGAAGGTTCTGGGCCTCAACGCAACTCAAGAGTCGAGCCTCACGCTGGTATTTCACTACGCCGACCAAAATGGCCTAACCCTTGTTGATCTCTCTGATCTTCGCGCGGTACTTATGCATCTGACTAGCGACGAAGGCAAAGCTGAACTTGCGAATCTAGGCGGCCTATCTAAGCAGACTGCAGGAGTGATCTTGCGCGAACTTGTCACCTTTGCTGATGGTGGAGCCGATGTGTTCTTCGGTGAACCAGAGATTGATGTCAACGAGTTCTTGCGCACAACCGGCGACGGGCGCGGCATCATTAGTCTGCTTGAAGTGCCAGGTGTCGCGGACAAGCCAGTGCTTTACTCGACTTTTTTGATGTATCTGCTTTCGGAGCTGTTCGAGATTCTCCCCGAGGTAGGGGACCAGGACAAGCCCAAGCTTGTGTTCTTCTTCGATGAAGCACACCTCCTGTTTAAGGATGCCTCTATAGACTTCCAACAGGCGATCATTCAGACTGTGCGTTTGATTCGATCCAAAGGTGTTGGTGTTTTCTTCGTTACCCAGACCCCCAAGGACGTTCCCAGTGACGTTCTCGGACAACTTGGTTCGCGTGTGCAGCACGCATTGCGTGCCTTCACGCCAGAAGATGCGAAGGCTCTCAAAGCAACTGTCGGCACGTATCCCAAGTCTGGTTACCAGCTGGATGAGGTGCTGCAGAACCTTGGTACCGGTGAGGCGATTGTGACCGTCATGAGTGAGAAGGGTTCGCCAACTCCGGTTGCGTGGACTCGGTTGCGGGCACCTCAAGGGCTTATGTCTCCGACTCCTGACGCTCAGATCGATGCTGCGATCGCTGCCTCACCACTGATGCAGAAGTATGGAACGGCGGTAGATCCAGAATCCGCCAAGGAGATGCTCGAAGCCAAGAAGGCGGCTGTGGAGCAAGCGCAACCTGTACCGCAAGCGGAAGAACCGCAACAGCAATCTCAACAGGGTGGGGGAGCTGCCGACGCTATTAATCAAGTGTTGAATTCCAAGGCGACGCAGACCGCCGTGAATAGCGTTATTCGTGGACTCTTTGGCAACGGTAAGCGCAGGCGTTAGTTCGGGGGCTGAATTGCTAGATATAGCTGGGTCGCAAGGTATAACTGTGGGATGAACCGAATCAAAGAACTATCTCCGTTTACGCTTCGTCGCTCGATCGCTTTGCTTGGTGCTGGCGTGCTCCTCGTGGGTGCAACCGCTTGTTCGGCCTCAAGTTCCAGTGAAAGCCCGAGCCCAAATCAGACTTCTGCAACTGCCAGTGATTTACCAACTGAGCCTGAGGTTCCGGCGGGCAAGGTGGCAGTGGCTTTTGATGTTGAGAACTGCGCCAACTGCACGGTGACTGCCAGTCCAACCGGTGCCAAGCAATTTGATATCCCGTTGAATGATGGCAAGGGGTCGACTCTGCTGGACAAGGGCCAGATCACTAAGACGTTCTTCACCATTACCGGTCCCCAATACAAAGACGCGATGGCTGTGTCAGCTCTGATTACGCAATTGCCCGGCAAATCTGCAGGCACTTCGGTTTCCAATGATGATGTCAAGAACGCTAAAAAGGGCAACATCTGTCTTGCGGCTGTCGACGGCCAGCGATTGAATATTGCGGCCAAAGTCGTTCCGGTAGCTTCTGGTAGCGGAACAATGGCCAGGTTCTGGGCGGATCCAACTCTGGCAGGTGCGCAGGGTAAGTATGGTCAGCTTGACCTCTATGACGGTGTGGCTGGTGTTCAGAACGACGGGCTTTGCTAGTTCTGTTGTTGACTGTTTAGCGTTACATAAAGGTGTCGTAGTTCAACTTGCTTGAATCTGCCGCTCGATAAGCCCGATGCGCTGACTTAGAAGCCGTCGTCATTACGGTGATCAAATCCTGCTTCTGCTTCTTCTTGGGTTTCGGCTTTTTCTTGATCTTTTTGGATGCTTGCCGTGAGGCTTCAATCTGTCGTTCTTGGGCGGCCAATTCTTTAGCATCAAGGACTTGAAGGCTTCCGGTTTCGGACATGTCGATTTCAAGGTCATCGAAGGTCTTAGTCAGGGTGTCGCGTTGTTGTGGATTCACCACCAGCCGCGCAGTTCGACGCACCTCTTTAGCTGTTGCCCGTCCGATGTTGCTGGCCTTCTTGGAACGCGGAAAACCATGCGCCAGCAGGTGTTCTGCAGCAACCATAGAGGTGTTGCATTCGCGCATATTTCGCATAATGCTGCCAATGGCATGAAGATCAACTTGTTTAGTGGGAGGTTCCACCAAGCTGGTGTCGTAAGTGGCGCTCAATGATTGACGCGAGGCGCGCAAGCGAGTTGCCTGTTTGCGCGCTTTCTCGATCAAAGCCTCACGCTCGACAGGGTCGAGTGCCGCCATTCTGGAGCAGGTCTTGATCCATTTAGCTGTGCGCAGAAGGTACTGGGTGCACTGATCGGGAAGGTTGGCTCGCTGCCAGATCGGGAACATGAAGGCCCAAGCGACTCCTAAGATGCATCCGACAAGCACGTCGGTGAGTCGGTTAATTGCTAGGGTTACCGTTTGTTCGCCAGCAATCGTCAGAGCGAAGATCGCTGTACTAGACGAACACATCGCGGCCCAGGTGTAGTTCACAGGCATAACCGTGAACAGGATTGTGCTTGAGACACCAATCGCCACAATCAGTCCAAAATCGTTTCCACCAACTAAGAACGCCACCGCAACAACGATGCAGGCGCCAAGAATATTGCCGATCGACCGTGACACGAACCGGGTGAGCGCTGGCCCTGCATCAGGGCGCAACAGCATGATCATGGTTACCGCTACCCACGAACCATGGTTTAGTCCCAGCAACTGCGATACAACCATGCCCACCACGGCTGCGCTGGCAAGTCGCAGTCCGTGTTTGAGAGGGATTGAGCCAGGCGCTACCGAAGCCCTGATTCGATTCCCCAGGGATAGCGACCGTTCTCTATGACCTCGGTGAATATCAGGATCTTCCATGACTGCTTTGACACTTGAGGCCAGGTGGGCAGTGGCGGCTGCGATATTTTGGGCCGTCACAGAACTTGTTTCATCGTTGATCGCATTGAGTTGATTGACTCTCTGATCAACTTGTTCGATGTAGCTCTCGGGCTTCAATACCTCGAGGGCTTGAGAGGCTTCGAACACTGCTTGGCCAACAAGTTCAAAATGTTCCAGCACTACAGGTTCAGTTGGATGGCCAATGTTCGTTCGTGCTCGCGCGTAGTAGCTGCGCGCCTCACGTGAGAGAAGGTCGGCAGTGGCCAGAATGTCGAAAAATCGACGACGTGCGTCACCTGCGATATCGGATGTTCGAATGAACTCCTCGGCACCGGTCAAACTGGACGGAACTGTGCTGACGATGGTCGATAACGATTCTTTGCCACGACTGATCGCCAGAAATTCGTTTCCCAGTTTTCGCAAAGCTAATGCCACCGCTCTGCGCTCTGGCAGGTCACCAAGGACTGGCGCGGTCAGAGCAGTTAGCAGGGTTTGGATCGCGCCAGCCAGGAATACAGCAATGGCGGTGGACAATATCCGGTCTTCAGGGATCGGCTGGATCAGCGCGGCGGCCAATACTGCAGATGTGTAGATCAGCACCGCCGGCATTCGTGAGTTGACTCCTATGCTGGCGCCGGCACAAAACGCGATAAAGGCGAGGATTACCAGAAGGGCAGCAAAGTGTCCGGCTAAGAAGTATGCGAGCGTGCTGACTGCGGTCATAAGCACGGTTGCGCCAGCCATCCAATGCCAAAGTTGGCGTGGTGAACCGCCTCGGTCGAGCTGTCCGACGAACATCGCAACTATCGCGACATGTGAAGCGGTGGCGGTACCCGAATATAGGAAAGCCGAGAGTGTGACGACAAAAACAACAAGGCCCCGCCTAAATGCGGAGGCCTTTCGCATCTTCGAGAAGTCGGACTTCAACGAAGTCTGCGCGACTCGGGTGAGAAAGCTCGTCACGGGTGAATTCTCTCGCAACGACTAGCGGGTTTCTTGGCGAAAGTGAACTTCAGGTGAACTCTGACTCGATGAGGCCAGAGTTTGCTAACTAGGAGCGGCCGATCAGCTTGCCAATAGCTTTGACGAGGGCCGGACGCTCAGGTTGGCGCTCCCGCATCTCGGGGCTGAACCACGCGAATGTGCCACGTCCGCTCTCTTTGGCGGCGTACATCGCGGAGTCAGCGTCGCGAATCACGTTCTCGATTGTGCGAACGCCGGCACGGCTGACACCTGGGGACATGATTAGACCGATACTTGTGCCGGTTTCGACGGTTGCCTCGTCTAGGTTTACTGGTTCAGATAGCGCATCGATTACTCGCTTGGAGACTTCTTCGATTTCTGATTCATTTTGGACATCCTCGAGGACAATCACAAATTCATCGCCGCTTACCCGGGCAACAGTGTCGGTCGAACGACACACGGCACGAAGACGTTTGGCAATTGTCACCAGCAACTTGTCGCCGGCAAGGTGCCCATGCTTGTTGTTGATGTCGCGGAAGCCATCGAGGTCGCAGAACATGATTCCCACGTTCTGTCCGCTGCGGCTGGCACGCGCGAGTGCCTGCGAAAGGCGGTCGGTAAGCAAGACCCGGTTGGGTAGACCAGTGAGCGGATCGTGGGTGGCGCGGCGCTTAAGTGTGGTCTCGGCTTGTTTGCGGCCGGTGATATCGAGGTGGGTGACAACGGCACCCCCGCTCTCAGTGCTCAAAGGAACTACGACGATCTCCGTCCAGTTCCGACGGCGGCGGCGTACAGTTGCGAACTCGTCTCGGAACGTCTGGTCGGAGACTCCGGCAACGATCTTTGAGACCTCACCGCTGGCATCTTCGCCGATTTCGGAATTTGCCCAGGCCCGATAGTCGGCTCCGACCTGTGGACCAGTGTTCTCGCCAGCCCCAGTTGGGCCTTGGTCACGGTAGTGCTTATTGGAGGCGATCACGACCCCGGCAGAGTCAAGGATGCAAGTTCGCCCTGGCAATGACTCCAGCACGGAAGTCGCAAACTTGGTCTGCTCTTCAGCTAGACGTTCTGCACGAATCAGCGGCGATACATCGCGCGCGATAATTACCAAGCCGTCTGCCTTGTCCTTCTTGTCGTAAAGGGGGGTTGCTGTGCATTCGGTGTAGAGAACCTGTTTTTTGCCGCCGAATTGTCGAACCCGGCCGTGCCAAAATCGCTGTTCGGTGAATGCCTCGCCAATCGCCCTAAGCTCACGAGGATTCACCATGGTCACCTTGAGCAGGTCTTCAAGCCGGAGTCCCACGTAGTTTTTGCGTTTGATTCCGAATAAACGCTCAGCTGCAGGATTCAACGTCTGAATCACAAAGTCTTTATCGCAAGCAATAACAGCATCGTTGAGGGCTTTGATGAGGTCAGCGTTGAACCGTAGACCGTCTAGCGTGGCTGTGAGCTGTTCGTTGATGTCATGAAATACCGGCTCGGCTGCAGGGGCCGAAGTTGCTCGAGGAGGGGTAGAACCCTGGTTTACCTCGGGAGTATCCGACTTACTGTCTGTATATACGACGGTTGTGGGTGGCTTGGGGGCAGTTTTAGTCTGCAGGGGCGCACTGGATTCAGGCCGTTCTACTTGGCCAGAATTCTGGTCCCCGGACCTTGAATTCTGTTGATTATTTTGTGCCATATAGGTGTTGTCACCCCCGTTACTAAATCGGTGCGTCTAGTCTACGCTTCTGGATATTTGGAGCATAAGGTGGCAGGATCACTATGTGACCGATCCCACTGATGTTCCACGCAGTCTCAGAATCGCTGCTGCGTACGGCTGGCGGATCTTGGTCGTTTGCGCATTGCTATATGTGATCCTCAGCGTCGTCGCTCAGCTCCAACTCGTCTTGGCTGCACTGTTTATTGCTTTGATTCTTGCCGCATTGCTCGGTCCTTGGGTCCGTATTCTCGATAAATTCTTGCCTCGGAT
>CAUJDH010000080.1 GCA_963169225.1 Actinomycetota bacterium | reverse complement strand
AGGGACTCAAGGGCAAGAACGAGTCAGCTGCTAGCTACTTCGATGATCAAGCTAAGAGTTTCGATACTGCGATCAAGCCGTATCTTGACGAGGTTAACACCATCAAATCGCAGCACGCCGGTACCAAAATCTCTGCTACCGAGTCTGTGTTTGACTACATGGCTGAGGCCACTGGACTTGATCTGATTACGCCTGCCGCATTTATGAATGCCATTGCGAACGATTCGGACCCTTCGACACAAGCGGTTCAGGAGTTCCGTAATCAGTTGAACGCTAAAGAGCCCCAGGCCTTTATTTTCAACACTCAGACCGATGGCGGACTGCCGACTCAGTTGAAGGCACTTGCTGAGAAGAACAATATTCCGATTGTGAATGTGACCGAAACGCTCACTCCCGAGGGTGCTACGTTCCAGCAGTGGCAACTCACCCAATTGCAGGCTCTCAACAAGGCATTGGGCAGCTAATGACGTCCCAGGTTGCTCCAGCGATCCGAATGCGTGATGTTGCGGTTAGTCGTGGCGGTCGCACTATCTGGTCTGGGGCGACGATGGATGTTCCCCAGGGATCATTCACTGCGGTGATCGGCCCCAATGGGGCTGGTAAGTCGACTACAGCGGCGCTGTTGCTGGGAACTTTGGCTCCCAGCAACGGCACGCTGGAGGTTTTGGGTGAGAAGCCGCATAAAGGTAATCCCAAAATTGGTTTCGTCCCCCAGAACCACACGCTTGCTCAAGCGGGAACAATCTCTTGCCGCGATGTGGTCGGTCTTGGGGTTGTCGGGACTAGATGGGGCGTCGGAATCCGCAGCAAGAATGTGCGCAAGCAAGTAGCGGAAGCTTTGGAAGCTGTCGATGCAACTAAATTTGCGGATGCTAGGTTCGGCAATATCTCGGGTGGCCAACAGCAGCGGGTTTCTATAGCGCAGGCTCTCATTACAAACCCAGAGATGTTGGTGTTGGATGAGCCGCTGTCAGGACTTGACCTTCATGGACAGGTCGAGATTGTTGAGCTTGTTCACAAGATTAACCATGACCTTGGCGTCACGGTTCTTTTTGTTACTCACGATCTAAATCCGCTGTTAGCTCACATCGACTCCATCTATTACATCTATGACGGAGTTGCACACTATGGTTCGCGCGACGATGTCGTGACTGCCGAGATGCTCACCAAGATGTATGGAACCCCAGTGCAAGTCACCCGCACTGACGACGGCTGCATCTACACGAGGACGGACTGACATGAGTACCTTGTTGAACGCGTCCGGAGTCCAGGGGCATTTGGCTGTCTTAGTCGACAGCTTCGAGAGCAGCCCCTGGCAAGTGTTGACCAGCCCGTTCATGGTGAATGCCTTCATCGCAGGAGCCTTGATAGCTTTCGCCGCGTGCGCCGTGGGCTACTTCGTGTTGCTTCGGGATTTGCCATTCGCCACTCACTCCGTGGCTCACATTGGGTTTCCTGGAGCGACGCTCGCAGTGCTATTGGGGGCCTCGCCGGTCGTCGGTCTGATTGCTGGCTGCGTTGCAGGCGGTTTGGCGATAGGAGCGTTCGGCAACCGCTTGGGCGACCGCGAGATTGCTACTGGAACCATCCTCGCATTCGCCTCCGGCCTCGGTATTTTGTTCACGAGCGTCGGTACCGGGCAGTCCGGAATGGTCACCAACATCCTGTTCGGCAATATTCTGGCGGTCACGAGCGAGCAGTTGTGGCTGTTCATGGGGATCGCAATCGTCGTGCTCGCGTTCCTAGCCATCACCGGTCGCAAATTGATGTTCGCATCGGTCGACCCAGTGGTGGCTCAGTCGCGCGGGTTGCCCGTGGCTTGGCTCAGCGTCGGGTTCCTCATCGCCATGAGTTTGGTGATCGCCATCTCGGTCACGATCGTAGGCGTGCTGTTGATCTTCGCGCTGTTGGTGACGCCTGCCGCGACAGCATCACGATTCACCACTCGCCCAGGCTTCATCGTGGGGATCGCAGGTGGCATTGCGCTCGTAAGCATTTGGGCTGGGCTCGTGGCGTCAGCGTTTGTGCCATGGCCGCCATCGTTCATAATCACGACGATTGCCTGTGCAATTTGGGCGCTGTCGTTCCTCAAGAAGGCTGACACTCGCGTGATCGACGATCACAAGAACGACGCAGCGATCCACGCCCGCGAACACTAGCACCAACCTCCCCAGGCGTCTCTTACCGCACGATGGTCGATTTGTGGCGGTTTCCGACAGGTTTTGACCATCGTGACTGCGGGATGGCGTGACTGCGGGAAGGCGTGATAGTTGACCGACGGATTGGGCGAGTTAGTCAGCGGCTAAGGGTCAATCTGCGGCTACGAGCGCTTCGTACTCGGCAGTGAACGAACTCAGTAGCAGTTCCGGGTCGGTGATCACGTTGGCGTCGGACTTGAATCCGACCGTGATCTCGCCGTTGAGGCTGAAGATGCATGCGTTGAGTGACTGAAGGCCAGCTCCGGGAGCCCAACCCACCACGCCGCTAACGGGACTCCCCGCGAACACTCGACGGGTCTGCGGTCCTGGCACGTTGGTGGTGATCCCGACCGCCTTATTTGAAAAGAAGTCGATCATCATTCGGGCGGCACTGGGGCTGGCCGAACCGAAAGTAGAGATCATGCCGAACGTGAGAACGGCCTCGGGTGATTCTTTGATTTTGTCCATTCGGCGTTTGGTCTCGGCCAATCTCTCGAGCGGTGCCTTGGCAGCGAGCGGAAGACTCAACATGACCAACGCGAACTTGTTCCCAAGCTCGCTCGGAAGCGGGCGGTCCAAGGGCCGTAGGTTCACCGGCACCATAGTCGACACGTCTCGAGGCTGCTGCCCGTGAGCAACCAAGTACCGGGCCATCGCGCCAGAGAGGATCGACACGAGCACGTCGTTCACGGTGGCGTTGTGGGAGTGGGCGACCTGCTTGACCTGGTCTAGTGGGATCGGATCTGACCAGCGGGCATTCTTAGCTGTGCCAACGTTGCCGGAGAGAGCCGTGTCGGGCAGTGTGGTTCCGACTAGCTTGGCTGCTGTTTGCCCGGTCGCACTCACCAGATGCGCCACGTCAGGGTAGTTGCGCGGGTCTGCCAATTCGGTGGCGTAGCTGAACATGCTCAGCCCGACTTTGCTGGCGCCACTAACCAAGTCCGTTACCGAATGCACGAGCTGGTCGGTGAGAGTCTCGGGCTCGTTGGCGCCCTCATTTTCGCTCTCGTCCGAGCTCGCGCCTGAGTCCGCGTCGGCTGGGGATTGAGCGACTTTCCGCCCCGCCGCGCTCTTGCCCCGATTGTCAGTGGCATCCGGTTGATTCGGGTCGTCCTCGGTGAGTTCCAAGATCACCCGGGCGAGCGCGGTGCCATCGGCCATCGCGTGGTGCAAGCGGATGTACATGGCCGACCCGGATCCATAACCCTGGATCAGGTGCACCTCCCAGGGCGACCGGTTAGTGTCCAATGGCAGCGAGATCAGTGAGTCAATATAGGACTGAAGTTGATCTTGAGATCCGGGAGCCTCAAGCGTGACTTCGCGGATGTGGTTGCGGATGTTGAAGTTCTTCTCGTCCTTCCACTTGGCGTGGTAGCGAGGATCGCGTGTGGGAACTGGGTGCTGGCGAAACACCGGGTAGCGGCTGGGTAGCCGTTCCTCGAGGACAGCGATGACCTTCTCAGTGTCGAGCGGCTCCGAAAACCACAGCACTCCGTCAATCACCATCAGGTTCTCGGGGGTGTCCATCCGCAACCACAGGTTGTCGACCGGACCCACAGGGCGCTTGCTCATATCGCGCGCTCAACATTCCAGATGTTTTGCATGTACTCGGCGACCGCTCGATCGGACGAGAAGAAGCCCATTCGCGCAGTATTCAAGATTGCCATCTTGTTCCACTGTGCCTGATCCCGATAAGCCTCGTCGACTCGAGCTTGGGCGGCATCGTAAGCGTCAAAGTCATCGGTCACCAAGAACCAGTCGTTGTTCCACATCTTGTCGACGATCTCTTGGTAGCGGCCTGGGTCATCTGGACTGAACACGCCGGATCCCAGGGCGTCGAGCACTCCTCGTAATGCCAGGCTGTGCTCGATTGCGCGATGTGAATGACCGTCCTCATGACGTCGCTGGCTGGCCGCGGCTGCCTCCAAGCCGAAGAGGAAGAAGTTGTCGGCTCCGACTTGCTCACGAATCTCGACATTGGCACCGTCGAGGGTGCCAATCGTGAGAGCCCCGTTCAGAGCGAACTTCATATTGCCGGTACCCGATGCCTCCATACCGGCAGTCGAAATCTGCTCTGACAGGTTGGCGGCCGGGATCAGCTTCTCGGCCATAGACACGTTGTAGTTCGGCGGGTAGATAACGCGCAAGAGGCCGTTGGTGTCTGGATCGTTGTTGACCACCGTGCCGACATCGTTGATCAACCGAATCACGAGTTTGGCAAAGTCGTAACTGGGTGCCGCTTTGCCGCCGAATAGTTTGACGCGGGGTTGCCAGTTACCGCTTGGATCGGCTTTGATCCGTTGGTAGTGCGCGATCGTCTGCAGAATATTGAGCAACTGTCGCTTGTACTCGTGTAGACGCTTGGCTTGCACGTCAAACAAGGCGTCGGTAGGCACATCCAGGCCGTGGGTCGCTAACGCCCAGTCGGCGAATCGATCCTTGGCCTCTTGCTTGGTTAGCGCGAAAGCTTGCTGGAATGCAGGGTCTTCGGCATAAGGCTCGAGGGCACGCAATTTATCAAGATCATCTTCCCAACCGTCACCGATCGTCTCGGTGATCAACTTGGCCAGTGGTGGGTTCGCGAGTTTGAGCCAGCGTCTGGGCGTGATTCCGTTGGTGACATTGACGATCCGGCCTGGGTGCAGTTGGTTGAGTTCTGGGAACAGGTTCTCGCGCACAAGATCTGTGTGCAGAGCAGAGACACCATTGATGTTGTGGCTAGTGACAAAAGCCAAGTCGCCCATTCGTACCTGACCGTCGGTGATCAAACCAACGTCCTCGGAACGACCCGGGTGTAGCTCCACATGTTGGCGGTCGAGTTGCTCGATGATCTGCAGGTGGCGCGGTAGGAGCGAACCCACGAGATCGACCGACCACTTCTCCAATGCTTCAGGTAGCAAGGTGTGGTTCGTGTAGCCGAGCACTTGAGTAGTGGTGTCCACGGCGGTAGTGAAGTCGAACCCGTGGTCGTCGACGAGCAGTCGGATAAGTTCGGGACCTGCAATCGCGGGGTGGGTGTCGTTCATTTGGATCGCCGCATATTTGGGTAGCTCGCGAAGATCGGTGTGCCCGTCAAGGAAGCGGCGCAGAATGTCCTGAACCGAAGCTGAGGTCAGCAAGTACTCCTGAGCTAAGCGCAGCCGTTTGCCCAGGTCGGTCGAATCATTCGGGTAGAGCACGCGAGAGAGTGTGCGGGCCAATGCTTCTGGTTCGGCGGCTTCCATGAACTCGCCGGCATTGAAGCGTTCCAAATCGAACAGGTTGGCAGTTGGCTTCGCAGCCCATAATCGCAAAGTATTGGCCCAGCGCCCCTGCCAGCCGACGACAGGAATGTCGTGAGCCTCTGCCTCCATCTTGTGATACGGCCGCCAGATGGGCTTGCCGTCAATCTCCTTAACTTCGCCATGGAACCCAATCGGGTAGGCAGCTTCAGGCCGAGTGAAGTCCCACGGATTGTTGCTCGTTAGCCAATCTTCTGGTGACTCGATCTGCTGGCCATCTTCAGAGAAGGACTGGCGGAACAATCCGTGTTCGTAGCGCAAGCCGTAACCGTAGGCAGGGCAGCCAACGGTTGACATTGACTCCAGGTAGCAGGCGGCCAAACGACCGAGTCCCCCGTTACCCAGAGCGGCGTCTGGCTCGTCATCCATGAGCTCTTGGAAGTCAATACCGAGGCCGTCGAAAACTTCGGCTGCAATTTCGCGCAGCCCTAGGTTGATGGTCGCGTCCTCAAGTAGGCGCCCGATCAAGAACTCCATCGAAAGGTAGTACACGCGTTTGCGATCCTCGGCCCAGGTGCGACGAGTGGACTGGAACCACGGCTGGGTTGCCCGGTCGCGAATCGAGTGAGTCAGAGCGATGCGCCAGTCGTACTTGGTGGCATGTTGTGCGTCGGTTCCCACCGTATAGCGCAGATGGTGCAAGAGGGAGCGTCGGAATTCAGCAGGGCTTGGCTCTGGCAGTTCGGAGTCACTCGGGTCAACACCCTGAACGGGCAAATGGATCGACATCGTTCCATCGTACTTAGTGGAATGGAAGTTCGTCATGCACAAGATGAAGTCGAGATTAAATTCACCCGTGCGAAGTAGAGAATCGGGAGTGAACACGCAATAGTGAGGGCAATGCCAAAAACTTTTACAGTCAAACAGCACGCAATCAAGCGAGCCGTTTTTTGGCCCGCCCTGATTATCATCGCCGCGGTGGCTCTAGTCTGCATAGTGTTTCCGTCCGAAGCCGGCGAACTTTTAGAAACGGCGCTCGATTCGACCGTTTCAACCCTGGGTTGGTATCTCACTCTGTGCGTGACGGCTTTTTTACTGTTCTGCCTCTACATGATTTTTTCTCGCTTCAGCCAGATCAAACTTGGACCCGATAGTGAAGGACCCACTTACACCTTTCCTGTGTGGTTCTCGATGCTGTTCGCGGCGGGTATGGGAATTGGACTCGTATTTTGGGGTGCGGCGGAACCGCTGAGTCACTTCCTACACCCACGGCCAGGAACAGAAGGCGAAGGAGCGGGGACGCTGGCTAACGAAGCCATGACCCAAACTTTCGTGAACTGGGGATTCAACGCCTGGGCGATCTATGGCGTGGTCGGTTTGGCTATGGCTTATGCGATCCACAAGAAGGATCGCCCGGTTTCGATTCGTTGGACTCTCGAACCCATTCTTGGCGACCGTGTCAAAGGGTGGGTTGGCGATGTTATCGATGTTGTGGCAATCGTGGGTACCGTCGCCGGTGTCGCCACCTCGCTTGGCTTAGGTGTTACGCAGATTTCGTCAGGTCTCGTACATTTGGGTCTTATCGAAGAAGCCACCAACCCCATACTGGTCGGACTGATCGTCGTGATTACTGCCCTAGCTACCTTCTCGGTGGTGTCGGGTGTTGACAAAGGGATCAAGTACTTTTCGAACTTCAACCTGGGGCTTGCTGGTGTATTTGCCATTGCGATTTTGATCCTGGGACCGACGCTGTTTATCTTGCGCGGTTTCGTTGAATCAGCTGGAAGTTACCTTTTTGAACTGATTCCCATGAGCACCAATACCAGTGCCTACGAAGGCGAAGCTGGAGAGCAATGGCAGGCCATGTGGCCGGTCTTCTACTGGGGATGGTGGATTTCGTGGGCACCATTCGTCGGTATTTTCATTGCCAGGATCTCGCGTGGGCGGACTGTTCGCGAATTCATGGTCGGTGTGCTGTGCGTGCCGACCCTTGTGTCGATTGTGTGGTTCTCGATCCTAGGCGGTGCCGCACTATACGAACAGATGGCATTCCAAGCTGGTAATGGCACCGAGAGTTTGGCCGAACCAGATGGCACGGTCGATAGCTCTGCTGTTCTTTTCAACCTGCTTGATGGCTTCCCAGCAGGAACAGTGCTGTCAGGTATAGCCATTATCTTGATCGCAATTTTCTTTATTACGTCGTCGGATTCAGGTTCGCTCGTTGTTGACATGTTGGCTTCGGGTGGTGATCCAGATCCGCCCACGTGGAGCCGGGTTCTTTGGTCAATGGTGGAGGGGTTCGTAGCTGTCGCGCTGCTGCTTGCAGGTGGTTTGGCTGCGCTCCAGACTGGTGCGATCCTCGTGTCAGTGCCATTCAGCGTGATCATGCTGTTGATGTGCTGGGCAACGTATCGAACATTTAAGCGTGATTCTTCGTCCGTGCTGACTGTGCACGACAGCAAGGACTTCCAGCCGGTTGGCGGTAGTGACTGAAGTATTTTATTGCAGACGAATCGCTACGAGTTGGCCGTTAGCTGTGGGAAGCTGAAGGTATGACTTTCACACGGTTTCGCGGCCACCGCATTCGGAGCGGAATTGCAGCTTTTGCAGTAGGAGCTTTATTACTTGCGGGTTGCTCATCGTCAGCTAATGGACCAATGCCAGTTGACCGTCCTGCAGCCCCTGAGGGTGAGCTGCCAGTTGATTTGCAGGCCAAATTGCAGGCGGCCATCAAAACCACGATGGCCAAGTACGACGTTCCAGGAGCTGTTGCCGGAGTGTGGGTTCCCGGTCAAGGCTCATGGACATCCGCAAGCGGTTTAGCCAATACCAAAGACAAGGTACCTGCTTCGACGGACATGATGTGGCCGATCCGCAGTATTACAAAGTCGTACACAGTCACGTTGTTGTTGCAGCTAGTTGACGAAGGCAAGGTGAAGCTCGACGACACCCTGAACAAGTATGTC
Organism: Actinomycetota bacterium; assembly: GCA_963169225.1. Lineage (GTDB taxonomy): Bacteria > Actinomycetota > Actinomycetes > S36-B12 > UBA10799 > KLAP162. The sequence goes on along the minus strand of CAUJDH010000080.1, from coordinate 18,413 downwards.
GATGGAGTCACCAACGGCGACAAAATAACTTTGCTTGAACTCGCCAATATGTCTAGCGGCGTTGCCGACTACGTCAATGAGGCATTTATGAAGGAGTTTGCCCAAGACCCGACCAAAGTCTTTACCCTCAATGAGCTCAATGCAGGTGTGCTCGGGCAGCCTGCTCAGTTCGCTCCTGGCACCAAGTACCTGTATACCAATGCCAACACCAACTTGATAGGTGCCGTCATCGAGAAGGTGACTGGTCAACAGTACGCAGATGTTTTGAATGAACGGATCCTAGAACCCCTTGGGCAGACAGGAACGAAATACATCCTTAATGTCCAAGACTGGAAAGCGCCGCATCCAACTGGTTATATGCCTGATCCTGTAAACGGAAAGCCGACTCCAGCGGATGAGAATCCCTCGATCCTTGGGCCTGCCGGAGCCATGTTCTCGACTCTTGAGGATGGTCGCGTGTGGGCAGACACTCTAGGCTCGGGTTCGATGATCAAGTCCGAAACCCAATCTCTTCGCGAGATCGGGCACAAAATACCCACGCCCCCTTATGACTTGTATGCAGTTGGTATGGGCCAGACGAATGGATGGCTAGGCCACAACGGGGAGGGCATCGGCTTTACCGCAGCGACGTTCAATAATCCATTCACTGGAGCCAGCATTGTCGTTTACATGAATAAGTCAAACCTTCCCGATAAAGCTCACCCGGCTGACGAGGGCTTCCGGGCAATCACCAAGGTCTTGGCGGAGTCAAATAGCTAACCTCAAGGTGTGCGACGAATAGAATCTGACTATGAGACATGCGGACTGGAAAGCCTTTCATGGAGCGGCCGAAACTGGCGACCTCGAACTCGTGGACTATTACCTTCGTGTTGGTGTTGACGTCAATTACGAACATCCGGAGTACATGACGACTGCGCCGGTTTCTGCCATCTTGGCCGGTCAAGAAGAAGTTGTCTTGTTCCTCATGGAGCACGGTGTGGATCCCGACAAAGTCAGCACTATGGAACAGCTCAGCCCGCTTCAGGCAGCCCAGCAAGTTGGAATGACTTCAGTCGTGGAAAAGTTTGCGGCGCAAAACTAACCGAACTGAAGTTGGGATTCCCTGATTTTGTGCGCGATGGCTCTCACCAGTGTCACCTACGTCCCGGTGGCTTGAAGTCGTTCGACGATTGTTCTAGCTGCACTGGTTAGTTCATGGGGTCCAACGATTCGAAAGCCGCTATCAAACTGAATGATGGCCGCGAGCAGGGCATTCCAGGACCAAGAGCCGATGTATATGCGCGTCGTGTGTTCGTCGATTGATTCGGCGTATCCATCTTTGACCCATCCTTCGACGTCGCGCAGCGGGAGATCAATCTCAAATTCGCCCAGGCAAGGCCACTGGTTCTTGAATTCAGATCCTTTGAATCGAGTTTCGACAAAACTCTCGACACCGCCCGTTGGGATTGATCGCATGGTGAAGCGGGGGCCGGTGTGAGTGCGAAGGGTCATCCGGTCCAGGCGGAAGATACTCCAACGGTCGCGGTCGCTCTCCCACGCAACGAGGTACCAACGGCGTCCGCGTTCGACGAGGCCGTGTGGTTCGACAACGCGTCGTTGAGAATCGGTGTCACCGTATGCAAAGCGGAGAATCAGCCGCTTTTGAATCGCAATGTTAACAGCCTCGATTACATCCGGCGACACCTGAACCGACATCGTGTGTGACTGGGAATGGGGTGTCCGAGGTTGAGAGGCCAGGGTGAAATTGCCTACCCGATGTTTGAGATGTGAAGGAAGAACTTGCTGTAGCGTGGCCAGCGCTCTCCTTGCTCCTTCGTCGATGTCGATGCCTGTTGCGGTTGCACGTTGCAAAGCGATGGTTAACGCGACAGCTTGATCGTCGTCGAAAAGCAATGGCGGAAGTTGCGCTCCCGCAGCCATCCGATATCCGCCTTCGGACCCTCTAACAGAGGCGATCTCATAGCCGAGGTCACGAAGCCGTTCGATGTCGCGCCTCACGGTCCGGGGTGAAACACCTGTTCGATCAGCCAACTCTGAGCCCGACCAAATATTGCGCCCTTGTAACAGCGACAGTAACTTCAGCATTCGAGAAGAAGGATGGGCCATATCTTCATTTTGCCGCAAATAGCGGTCAAAAACTGACCTATATAGATAGGAAGCTTGTGTCATGACGACAAAACTGTTGTCAACCACTCTCGAGAGGAAATGCCATGGCACTCACAACAACTACTCATCTTAACTTTCCCGGAACTGCACGGCAGGCACTGAATTTCTATCGCTCAGTGTTCGATGGACAGGTGCAAATGACGACCTATAAAGATCTTGGACTGTCCGAAAGTGCACCAGAAGCAGACAAGATTGTCTTCGGGCTGGTCTTTGCCAAAAGTGGCTTTACCATCATGGCGTATGACATTCCTGGGACTACTCAAGAGTTTTTCGGCGAAACTCGACGTGAAAACGGTACGACGATCACTGATCAACCATTCTTTGTGTCTGTTAGCTCTGACAGCCTCGACGAGCTCGCCGCACATTGGGACAAGCTTGCTGAAGGCGGGAAGATCGTCGAGCCACTCGCTGCGAGTGAGTGGAGTCCAGGATTCGGAATGATCACCGACCGCTTTGGTGTGACTTGGACACTGAGCGTCGCTGCCCTGGGATGAGTTCAAATCCTGCACTCATCACACAAAAAGCGCAGGTACCCAAACCAAAATTTGGGTACCTGCGGGTTGGTGCGCGAGGGGGGATTTGAACCCCCACACCCTTTCGGGCACTGGCACCTGAAGCCAGCGCGTCTGCCGTTCCGCCACTCGCGCGAGTAACTCATCAAGATTATCAGGATTGGCAAAAGGCCCACAGTGTGCGCTCAAGATAGGTGACTAAGTGATCAATCTGAGCAACAAACCCAAGTCGCTACGGTTCACTGATGACTAAAGTCGAGGGAATCAGCTTTACTTTGATCATGACAAAACTTCGTGTTTGGACCACCGCATTCATCGGGGCAATTCTGTCCGTATCTGTCTTGGTTGGCGCAGGTCCGGTTCAAGCCGGTGAAGTTTGTCCGAACAATCTCAAGTTGCCGACACCAAAGTCGCTTGGTCTTGGTTCGGGTTGGGTTGGTGTTGCTGCCTTCGACAAGAACCTCAAGAGCAAGAGGCCTGAGAATTGTCGCTATGCCACGCAGTGCGTGTTCGTTGTATGGACGTCTCAACGCAAAGCTGATGATGGAGCGATGTTGACGGTGGGTGCCTACGAAATAGGCAAGAAAGACGGCAAGCAGTTCGCGTCAGACGTTGCCCGTCAGATGAAGCGAACTAAAGGAATCAAGCATAAGGTTCGTCGGGGGAAGACGGTGACTTTTGGGGTCAAGGAATTCGATGGCCCAGTCACAGCGTCGAGTTCGATCTCGTTTTACAACAATCAGCGAATTGCGTCTGTCAGCCTGATGAGTAATGGCAGTTTCGGCAACCGGTACCAGAAGCGTCTCTCGCTCAAGAAGCTAATGAAGAAGACGGAACAGATGACGAATCCTTGTAGTGGAAAGATGTCAAAGTTCCCAGAGTTGCAACCGCTCAAGAAGGTACGTCAGCTTTCTGACCCCAGACTTGGAGCTTGGTCGCTGATTCGCTAGTGGCCGACACTCGGCCACTGACCACAACGCGGTACTAAACAGCGTCGACGGTGTCGTCTAGGAACGCCGTCTTCATATGGACGCGCAATGGGTCTACGCGAAGTAAGCCAGGGGGAGTTGCAAGCAAGTCAGGAACTTCGTTGACCAAGGTGGCGAAAGTCTCGGCAGTCTGATGCCGCTTGAGTCCTTCTTCGTCGGGGAACCATTCGTAGAGCCATACGACATCCTCGTTGTCCGGATCCAACGAGATCAAGAACAGTTCGGTATCGGGCTCTTCGGCAAGCTGGTCGGTATAGCGGTGGAGCGCGTCAAGGAGGGCTGCACGTGCTCCGGGATTAGCCTCAAGCCGCACAAAAAGACCAACCCTGCCTGGAAGCAGTGCTTCACGTGTTGCTGGCTCATTTGGCGACATAAGTCCATTCTTACCTATAAGCGGCCACAAGCCAATACGGGCTACTAGCGGGAGTGAAAAGCGCGGGCGGCAACCATGAAATTGGCTGCTGCAATCTCGCGCGCATAGTCCATTGCTACTGCCGGTTCACCCACCTCGTCTCGCCGCACTTCAACGACTTTAAATCCAGCATTCTCAACGTCGTGGACTGCGCCACTGATAGCGGCGGTGAGACTTTCAGAGTTCCGCACAAAATGAGCCAAGCTATTGTTGCTTCCTGCTGCGGTGTCCACCTCGAAGATCGCGTCTCCACATCCAGAATCGAACAGAGCATCAAGCTCATCGTCGGTTGGTAGATGATCGAGCACCAAAGTGAATTCGAAAGTCATGGATCTAGTTTTGCAGTATTGAGCTTGATCACGTCAAGCAACTCGGAGAGTTCCAATCACAATTCATGGGAATCAGGACCAATTGGTTAGTGCAAAATGGTCCTTATGAATGATTGTGTTTCTGGCCAGGGTCAGGAATTTGACTTGGATGCCTTGCTTGTAGCCCTCGATGGGGCTGTCGATGATGCGGTGATTGCGGATCCGGATTCCATGACTCCTTTTACTCGTGATTGGACCGGTCGCTTCGGGGGGCCGGCAGTCGCTGTGGTGCGACCGTCCACAACCTCGCAAGTGAGTGCTGCTATCAAAGTGTGTGCCAAATTTGGGGTCGCAGTCTTAACTCAGGGCGGTAATACGGGATTGGTTGGCGGTTCGGTACCAGCATCGACTACATCGGATTCTGTGGTCAATGAGAAGCCGACAGTGATCCTCTCAACGACAAGACTTGTGAGCGAGCAACCTGTCGATCAGTCTGCCCAGACGGTACTGGTTGGCTCTGGTGTGACGGTTGCTCGTTTACAACAGTTGGCAGCGGACAGCGGGTTGTACTACGGAGTTGATCTTGCATCCCGTGATTCAGCGACCATTGGGGGAACGGTTGCTACCAATGCCGGCGGGATCCGCGTATGCGCTTATGGGATGACGCGAACCAAAATCCGCGGCCTCGAAGCCGTCCTCGCCAACGGCGATGTTGTGTCGAGTATGCGTGGGCTACCCAAAGACAACACTGGCTATGACCTGAACGCTCTACTGTGTGGGTCCGAGGGCACCTTGGCGGTAATCACGCAAGTGCTATTGCAGCTGGACTCGCCTCCGGGCAAGACTATGGCCGTACTTCTCGGGGTGGACGGTCTGGATCAAGCACACGAATTGTTCCGCAAGGTGGGTCAGGATTTACGAGTGTTGGCGGCTGAGGTTTTTGACCGTCAGGGAGCTGCCCAAGTGTGTTCGCTTGCAGACTTGAGTTGGCCACTTCGTGACAATGATGCGCCTTATCTGATGCTGCTCGAGTGGGAATCAAATGACACCATCGACGATCTGGATTGGCTGTCGGCCGACGCCGACGCAGTAGTTGCTTCGAACCCGAGCGACAGCGCACGTTTGTGGACGTACCGTGAACGTCAATCCGAAGCTGCGCAGGGCCTCCCGGACCGTGCGGCCGGGGAAGAGCTGATCAAGTTGGATGTGTCCTTGCCATTCGCTGGTCTCGGCGCCTTCGATACAGCTTTGCGAGCAATGATTGCACCCGAGAAGTTGATCATTTTTGGCCATATCGGTGACGGCAATCTGCATATCGAGATCGCTGCTCCACTCTCAGAGGTTGACGATGTCACGCACATGGTGCTCGAGGAAGTGGGGATTCGCGGTGGTTCCATTTCGGGAGAGCATGGTGTTGGCAGGGCAAAGGCAAAATATTTGGGCCTTAGTCGCTCCGCCCAAGAGTTGACTGCAATGAAGGCAATAAAGAACGCGATGGACCCTGAGGGACTACTCGCGCCAGGCATCATTCTGCAGTAAATCTGTGTAAGGCTATGCCCGTGACGGAAGCGACAGAATCAAGTGCCGCATCAATGCCGCTGGTGATTGCACACCGTGGTGCCAGCGTCAGTCATGCTGAGCACACAATCGACGCCTACGAGACTGCGTTAGACGAGGGCGCTGATGGGTTTGAGTGCGATGTGCGCCTAACCCTCGATGGAGTCATGGTGTGTCTACATGACCGCAGAATCGACCGAACCTCCAATGGTCATGCAGTTGTCTCAACTTCAACCTACGAAGAGCTTGTCAAACACGACTACGGCTCCTGGCATGATCCAGGCAAAGGGGCTTCGCAGTTGCTGACTTTTCGCCAGTTGCTTGACTTCGCCACCTCGGCACCGAGACCAGTGAGCTTATCGATCGAGACCAAGCATCCGGTCCGATATGGCGGACAAATTGAGCGACGCCTGGTTAAGACGTTGAAGGAATATGGCTTGGATGATCCGTCGGTATCGGATGTTCAAGTGAGGGTCATGTCGTTCAGTTCCGTTGCACTGAGGCGGATGCGCTCCCTCGCACCCAAGATCCCCACCGTGTTCTTGATGGACCGAGTACCGCTGGTGCACCGGGACGGTTCGCTTCCACACGGGGTGCATATTGCAGGGCCTGGGATTCATATTTTGCGTAAGCATCCGCATTATGTGGAGCGCGTGCACAAGGTGGGTAACAAGGTTCACGTGTGGACAGTCGATGAACCCGACGATGTCCAGCTCTGTTTGGATCAAGGTGTTGACGCGATTATCACTAATAAGCCGGGCTTCGTAAAAGGCCTGATCAAGACATAAAAGTGCCTGGCCACCATTGACGGGGGATGCAACAGTGACCAGGCTTCTTCCAGATTACGGCACATGTAAAAACCGTCGCAAGATACTTTTGGGCCTTGTTCGGGTGAACTCCATCACAGTGAGGTAGTTGATCAAATTAACGTCCAGAAATGTTCCATATCTGAACATTTCCGAGCCAAAAAATGGCGGATGAGGCGAACTCATTAAGCTGATTCTGTGAACATCGAGTTTGTTATTGCCCTTGTCGTGGCTGTAGTCGCCGTTCTTGTGGCTGTAGTGGCTTTTTCTAAGGCTGCGCGGGCCAGTTCAGAGGCAACAAAAGCTCGGCGCGACTACGCAAGTATCGCGCGTGCTGACAAAGATGTGGTGGATGTTTTGCTTGACCGAATCTCCGAGATCGATCTCTTAAGCAAATCGGTCGAAGAACTTTCCGAATCAGTCAAACGCACTAAGAATGATCTCGCGCATTCCTTGCGGCATGTGGCTGTTGTCAGGTTCGACGCATTTGGTGATCAAACTGGACGCCGCTCCTTCTCAGCCGCAGTACTTGACGACAACGGTGACGGTATTGTCCTCACCGGATTACAGGGAAGAACCGAGTCCCAAGCGTTTGCTAAAGGGGTTACGGGCGGTCATGCTAAAGGACTAAGCCCCGAAGAAACCGAGGCTATTTCTCATGCACTGGCCGGAGGTGAATCGTGAACGCTAACAAGATCGGATATTTAGGTCCACGGGGAACGTTCACCGAGGCGGCGCTTGAGGGCTTGCTCGAGGGGCAGAGCGACTCAGTCGAAACCATCGCGTACCCGACAGTGGTCGCGGTCTTGGATGCTGTGCGCTCTGGTGAAGTTGGTCGTGGTGTGGTTCCTATCGAGAACTCCCTTGAAGGCCCAGTCACGACCACGCTTGATGCATTGGCTCGGCACGACGATCCGCTTGTGATCATCGGCGAGTACGCATTGCCCGTGCGCTTCGCGCTGCTCGTCCGCCCAGGAACCGAGTTAGCCGCGATCGAAAAGTTGGCTACGATGCCAATCGCTGCAGCGCAGTGTCGGCAATGGCTTGACCAGAACATCCCCAATGTGCAAATCATTGCGGCTTCATCTACTGCTTCGGCCGCCAAGAAGTTAGGCGAGAATCCTGACTGCGACTATGAAGCTGCGATCAGTCCAGAAGTTGCAGCCAAGCACTACGGGCTGGACGTCCTCGCAAGTGGGATTGGCGATGACAGTGATGCCTCCACGCGGTTCGTTCTTGTCAGTAGGCCAGTCAAGCCACCGACACGAACCGGCGCAGACAAAACGACACTCATGCTGTTTATGCGTGAAGATCATTCCGGCGCACTGTTAGAGATTCTTACCGAGCTTGCTGTGCGCGGAGTCAACCTCACCCGGATCGAGTCCAGGCCTACCCGCAAGCAGTTAGGTGACTACTACTTTTCGATCGATGCCGAAGGCCACGTAGACGATGCCCGGGTAGCTCAGGCTTTGACTGGATTGCGCCGGGTTTGCTCCGAAGTGCGGTATCTGGGTTCGTATCCGCGGCACGATGGCAAAGAGTCATCGGTTGCTCATGGGGCAAGCGATACGGATTTTGAGGCAGCAGATGCTTGGATCGCGGCTATTCGTGAGCGTGGGTCGGGGCGTTCGTGACCTGGCTTTTTACTGATCGGCCAGTTTTGAGCTGAACGACCGGTCTACGAAAAGCTTGTCCTCGAAAAACGGAACTACTGCGTTTTTCTCGCACAACTTTTCTTCGACCTCTCTTGGGGTGTGCGGGTTTGAGGCTGTGCTAACCGACAGGGTGTTGGGGTCAATACGAAAGCCCGATCCATTGAGGATCGGGCTTTCGTATGTCTGTAGTGCAGTTGTGTTACGCGATGCTGCTGAAGGTTCCGGCACCTGCGTACTTGTTACGCCACCATGGAGCATTGATGCTCTCAATAACAACATCACGACGTGGATTATTTGCACCGATCATCTTGCCACGACCGATGTACATCGAAACGTGCTGTGAACCACCGCGACCCCAGAACAGCAGATCGCCTGGCTTGAGGTTCCGCTTGGACACTCGCTTGAGTTTGCGCATCTGTGCGCCAGAGTAGTGAGGAATATTCTTGCGTAGCACCTTCTTATAAAGATACTTAGTAAAGCCTGAGCAATCGAATCGCCAAGCAGATGAAGCGCCGGCAACATACTGGCCACGACCGCGCAGGCGCTTCTTTGCCTGACGTACGAGGGCCTTGCGTTGCGACTTCACCTTGACGATCTTTCGCTTCAAGATACGAGCTTTGCGCTCCTTCTTAAGTTGGGCAGCCGACTTGGCAGGTGCGGCAGCTCGTGTATCGACTGTCACAGTAGTTCGCTGAGTCGGTTCAGCAATTGCCGGCGAAGCAACTACTAGTGGTGCTGCCACAGCAACGCTTAACGACGTTGCCAGGCAGGCTCGTGCAAGGGTGTTGTTACGCATGTGGGAAAAACTCCTCAATCGGCCACAACACTGGACGTCGTCAAACAAAGACCTGTCTTAGGGGTGATCTTCGCTTGGCTGTTCGCCCGTGCTCACTCCTGGCTCAATCGGCTCCCCAGTAATTCTGTGCCGAGTACCAAAACGAGTGAATCGTGTGGGTTGTTCGCACACCGCTTTTGGCGATGACTTCTTCAAACAACCATTCCAACGTAACACCGATTTTCTGTGGTCCAGTTCACTCAAAATACCTGTGGAAATACGCTGCGTAGTGGTTGATCAATTATGTCCGTTTTTGTGAGGTCTGACAATCACGCTGCGTAGTTTTAACCTGGCAATATCGTGAGACTGTTCACACGATTTAGTTGTCCACAGGTGTGTTAAACGCACTTTTCTCGGCGTGTTGCGTCTCCAGATTGCTCCTCAAAAAGGGGCGCAATCTATTGGTTTGGTGGAGTCAGAATGTCGGCCCCACCCAAGTAGGGACGCAGAGCCTCAGGAACCCGGACTGAACCATCGCTAAGCTGATGATTTTCCAGCAGAGCCACGATGATTCTTGTGATCGCGCAAAGGGTTCCGTTCAATGTTGCGACAGGTTCGTTGCCCTTCTCACCTTGTGTTCGGATCCGAAGACGGCGAGCCTGGAATCCGCTGCAATTGGAGGTTGAGGTGACTTCGCGGTAGCGGCCTTGGGTCGGTACCCAAGCCTCGCAGTCGAACTTGCGTGCTGCACTAGCCCCAAGATCACCAGTTGCGACATCGATCACGCGGTAGGGGAGTTCGAGAGCATCCAAGAACTCCTTCTCGAATCCGAGTAGTCGCTCGTGCTCTGCTTCGGCATCGGCAGGGTCACAGAAGACGAACATCTCTACCTTGTCGAACCAGTGCACGCGGAAGATGCCCCGAGTGTCCTTGCCATGCGATCCAGCTTCACGACGGAAGCAAGGCGAATACCCGGCATAGCGCAACGGAAGTTGATCATGGTCTAGCACTTCGTCCATATGGTAGGCAGCAAGCGGAACCTCTGCCGTTCCGACGAGATACATATCGTCCTGCTCGAGTTGGTAAACGTTCTCGGCAGCCTGGCCCAAAAATCCCGTTCCTTCCATAGCTGCAGGCTTAACCAACGAGGGCGGAATGACCGGGGTGAACCCGTTCTTGGTGGCGAACTGGATGGCGAGGTTGACCAGCGCGAATTCGAGTTGGGCACCGATTCCCGTTAGGTAGTAAAACCGAGAGCCAGACACCTTGGCTCCGCGTTCGATATCGATCGCTTTGAGTAGCTGACCAAGTTCGACATGGTCGCGCGGTTCAAAACCCTCCGCAGCAAAGTCGCGTGGTTGGCCAAATTCGTCGATAACGGTGAAGTCTTCTTCACCGCCGACTGGAGCACGGCGGTCGACAATGTTCGACAACGCCAATACGGCCTCGTCTAGTGCGGCGTCAGCATCGCGTTGTGCGGCTTCGGCCTCTTTGACTTGGGCTGCCAGATCGTTGGCCTTCGCCATGAGGTCATCAAGTTCCGCCTGCACACCGGGCTTCTCGTCGTCGCTGGCTTTCTTGAGCGCACCGTGGAGCGGGCCGATTTTCTTACCCAGCTCTTTTTGACTGGCTCGCAGTGTGTCAAAGGAACCGACGGCCTCACGGCGTTTAGCGTCAGCCTCGATCGCAGCGTCAACTAGCTCAGGGTTCTCACCGCGAGCAATCTGCGAGTCACGGAGTCGTTGTGGATCGTTTCGTAGGATCTTGATATCAATCACGAGACTAAGCCTATGGCCTACGAATTCTTGCGATTCATTCGCGGGAACAGTCGATCACGGTCTTTGAACGATTCACGCAGACGTGCCGTTGGTCCGGGAGCGTCTGCGCGCGGTTCGGGCCGATCCACCACGAGAATCACCTTGCCACGAGGATGCTCGTTCTCAACGATGCTATGTGCCTCGTTAACCTCTTGGATTGGTAGCTCACCTGACACGATCGGGTCCACTTTGCCGTTCGCGATCAGCGGCCACACCGTGTCAGACACCTCATGGCAAATCTGGGCCTTCTGAGTGAGCGGCCGCGAGCGCAACGAGGTCGCAAATACGGCGCCACGTTTGCCCAAGAGTTGGCCAATATTGAGCTCGGCCTTGATTCCGCCTTGCATGCCGATCACCACAAGCTTGCCGTCATTGGCAAGCGCGCTGACGTTACGCTCGAGGTACTTAGCGCCCATATTGTCGAGGATCACATTGGCACCTTTGGTGGTGTCCGCAGTTGCTTTAATCACGTGCTCGACAAAATCCTCGTCGTTATAGTTGATCCCGATATCGGCCCCTAGGTCGAGACACCATTGCACTCGATCATCAGTTCCCGCCGTGACAGCTACCGTCGCGCCCAGACTCTTGGCGAGCTGGATCGCGTGAGAGCCGACCCCGCCAGCACCGCCATGAATCAAAACAGTCTGCCCCTCGGTCAAACCGGCAACATTGACGAGGTTGGACCAAGCTGTGCACGCAACCTCGGGTAACGAACCCGCGACGACGAGATCCATTCCTATCGGCAGTCGCATAACTTGACCGACGGGCACTGCGACAAGCTCGGCGTATCCACCACCAGCAAGCAGAGCACAAACCTCGTCACCTAATTGAAACTGAGCAATTCGAGCAGTGAGATTGGAGTGCGTGCGCGGAATATCCAGTTCATCCGGACCAAGATCAACAATCGTGCCCGAGCATTCCAGACCCATGATGTCCGAGGCGCCAGGCGGCGGCGGGTAGAAGCCTTGACGTTGAAGTAAATCGGCTCGGTTAACGGAGGTTGCTGCGACTTTGATCAAGACCTCGCCGGGACCGGGTACCGGATCGGGGACCTCTTGCCATTGCATGGTCCCTGCATCGTCTACTACTACTGCGTACATATGCCGTCAGACCTAATCTTCGTAGTCGTTGTGTTTGTTGAACTCTGGATGTGCCCCGACGCCGTTCGTGTAGTCGATGCCTTCGCTTTTGCCGTGACGAATCACAACGAGAGTTTCGTTCTGGCGCAAAATATGATCCTTGCCTTGGTCAAAGCGCTGCACCTTACCTTTTTGCACTGTTGCGAGGACGAGCTCGCCTTGGTTGAGCAGATCACCCACAGTTTTGCCTTCTTCCTCGGGCAGAACTGTGCGTTCCACAACTCCAAGACCGCGACCAGGATCCAGCAGGTCTTCCATCATGGCGCCAGCTACCGGGTAGACGGTAGAGATTCCCAGCAGCCGGCCAGCTGCTTCAGCAGTTGTGATCACGGCATTGGCGCCTGACTGGCGGAACACAGGTACGTTTTGTGCCTCACGAGCAGCCACTGCGATGTGCGTCTCGGGCTTGGCAAGTCGGCGGGCGTTGAGAGTGATCAACACGGCAGTGTCGTCAGAATCGGCGGCAATGATGATCCGAGAGCATCGCTCGATTGCAGCTCGTGCGAGGACATCATCGCGACGGGCATCGCCAATAACACCGACGCATCCGAAGTCTGTCGCGTCAGCAACTTCCTCCCGTGTTTGCCCGATCACGACGATCTCGTGTGGGTTGACACCATCATCCACCAGTGTGTTGACGGCAGAGCGTCCCTTGACCCCGAAGCCGATCACAATCGTATGGTTGTCCACTTTCTTCCTCCAACGTTGTTCACGGATCGCTTGCCGTGTGCGGGTGGTGAGAACCTCGATGGTACTTCCGACCAAGACCACGAGGAACAGCAAGCGCATTGGCGTGACTATCAGGATATTAATTAGGCGAGCACTGTCGGATGCTGGAACGATATCGCCGTAACCAGTGGTCGAGAGCGAGACAGTTGTGTAGTACAGGGCATCCAGCCACGACATATCTGAGCCGGGCTCGTTATTAGTGTTGTCGACGTAACCGGCGCGATCCAGATACACCACTACGGTCGTGAAAACTAGGCATCCCAATGCTACGAGGGCACGTTTGCCCAGCACGCTAAGTGGCGTTTCGCCACGGCGTTGGAAGTACATGCGCGTCGTGTCATAGTCATGCCGACGCGACTCGGATCGACTGGTCATCACGAAACATGACGGTACTCCTAAAGGGTCATCTTTGGCTAAATGACGGGGAGCGGTAACACTGTGACAGTTCCGAAGGCTCGTACTCCTTCAGGTGGGATGACGGCGAGTCCCATAGCGTCAGAAAGTGCGAGCAGGCCGCCTGGTCCACCTTGGGTGATCAGACCCACTCCGTTGCCGCTGGTTTTGCTTCGTGCCACGGGAACGAGGGTGGTTCGGTAACGGTCGCCGATTGTGGCATCGTCAAGCCGCATTTTGATGGCGTGGTCTGCCTGTCCCGTTGCGGTAGTGATCATGGGAGCGAGCAGGGTCAGTAATGTGGCCAGGGCGTCTTGTGCTGAGCCGCCACAGTGGATTAATGGGCGTCCGTCAGGAAGCCGGGCCAGCAACATGGTGTCCCCCGGGTTCACGGCCACACCGTCGACTAGAACCTCGGCATCTAGGCCGTAAAGAATCCGGCGGATTGCAGCCCCGGTCGAGGGACCCGAAGTAATGACGATGTCGCACAGGAGATCTTCAATCTCATCCATGAGCGACAGATCGCCGTCGTTGACCCAGCGGGCCGGATATGTTTGCGCGTTAAGTCCTTGAACCCATCCGGGCAGAGCGGGAAACACGGTGTCACGTGCCAGACCGGATCGAGGGATACCGCTGGCAAGAGCTGCGTCACCCACACGGATCAGAGCTACCCGTGGAGGCGGAATCACCTCAAGTTGATCATGGCCGGCTGCGGCCGCGAGGGCAGCAACTGCCGGGTTGATCAAGTGCCCAGCTGGAAGCAGAACCTGGTTGGCTCTGGCATCGATGCCACGGGGACGCATTCCAGTGCCGGGCGCGATTTCATCGCGAAACCGGTTGCCTTGCGCAGATCGGTCTGTGGACGACAGCTTGAGGAGATCACCTTCTCGGAGGCAGCGGTTTGCCGCGACAACGCCCGTCACTCCCTCACCAAGCGGATGACCCTTGTGGACTTGAGTAGCTTGTCCATCACGCAGCATCACGCGCGCACCAGGTTCGTGGAACTCGCGACCAGCGAACAGATCCATCCGGTCAGCAGGTTTGATCGTCCAGGGGCCTGGACCGCTAACAGCCCAACCGTCGACGAGCGCTGTGTCGTAGGCAGGCATATCTGCCAGCGCGGTCAGCGGTTGGGTGAGTACGCTTCCGACGCAGTCATTAACCGAGGCAGTGGCAGTCGGAAGTTCGTCGATCGCATGGCGCGCGATCCCCTGGGCTTCCTCCCACGACATTTGCGATGAAGCTGCAGTGGGATCTTCCAACGACATAAGTCGATCTTAGATCGTCAGCTTGGGCCGAGTTCTCTAACGTCTGACGTTGAAGTTTTTTGTGGCAGTGCTCGACTTTTTGGTCCCCGTCTTCGCATAAATACTTGCGCGCAATTTGACGGTTTTGGCTCGCTTCTGGACTTTGTGTGATTTCTTGATCAGCGTCTTGCGGCTGATCGTCACTAGGCGTTTCTTGGTCGCCCGGATGCTCTTGCGGATCAGTACCTTCTTCTTTCCTTTGGCTCGGATCTCCAAGGTGTAGACAGTGGAACTAGTGGCGCGGCTAGACGCACGCCATTTGAAGTGACGCTTTTTCGCTGTTGCCTTCTTCGTTACAGTAAAAGCACCTGGCTTGCCAGGAGTAGGGGTAACGGGCGTGGGAGGTGGCGGATTCGCGGTGAACTCTAGAGTGGCGGCTCCGACGTTTCCTCCGATAGCCGGGTTCACATTGCCCCCGCCCACTCCATATCCGTCGGTCGCTTCAATGCTCGCTGTTGAGTAAGTCGGATCTGGTTTTCCGGCGGGCTTCTTGGTGACCCTCGCGTACGAACTACCTGCGCCTCCACCAGCACCGCCGTAGGCGACACTTGCCTCAACGGATCGGCTCCCGCCACCACCGCCAGCGAAGCCGCCACCGCCTGCTCCGGAGTCGAGTGCGGCACCTGAACCTCCGCCAAATCCTGCACCGCCTCCACCAAAACTGGCCTGCGTTGCGGAATCAAACTTGTCACTGAGACCGCCGTTGTAAGACTCACCGGCTTCTCCGCCACCATTGCCACCGAGGGTTCCGTTAGTGCCACCACCGCCACCACCGACGATGTTTCCGCCAAGAGCGCCATTCAACTGTGTGCGCCCTTCGGTGTTGCCACCTAGCCCGCCTGACAGGATGGTGCCTACGGTGTTGTAGCCCCTGCCACCGTTACCGCCCGAGCCTGCATCACCGCCTTCTCCACCGGTCGCTCTCTTGCCTAAGGCTCCTCCGCCGTTACCGCCTGTGCCACCGTCCATACCACCGACCGAGGCACCGTTACCGCCATGGCTTCCTGGTTCGCTTCCTCCGCCCCCACCGCCTGCGGCTATGGAGATCAAAGTGCTACCTGACTTGATGGAGGTCGCTGAACCTCCCGCACCGGAAGCGACGTCGCCTGTCCCGCCACCGACTCGGATTTGCAAAACTTCACCCTTGGCGACGGTCCACCAGGATGTGACTAATGCAGCGTTGCCGCCTTTGCCACCATTGTGCCAACCGGCTCCGCCACCGCCGATTGTTTGCAGCTTGATCACTCCCGCTGACGGTGCCGTCCAAGTCTGAACAGCACCGGAATCGTCGAAGTGGAAGACCCTGTAAATGGACGAGGCACTAGCAGTTGAGAGCCCGAGCGTTGCGCCGGCCGTTAGTGATGCGATTAGGCTCGCCGTAGCTCCCACAGCAATAAGACTCTTCATATCGCCAGAGTAGTCTCCGGCACTCTGATGAGCAATTCGTTTATGGTCCGATTGCTGGCCCTGCGACCAGGTTTGCCCTCGCAGGAGTCTTAGCCCCAAACGGTATCGAAAGGCACTAACTAAGCGATAAACGAGTGTCTTGGTCGACGATCAAGAGCCAACTCAAGTGCTAACGCTTAACGTTGAAGTTCTTGCTAGCCGTTGTGGATTTCTTGGATCCGGTTTTGGCATAGATGCTTGCACGAAGCTTGACTGTTTTGGCTCGCTTTTGGAACTTGCGAGACTTCTTGATCAAGGTGGTGCGGGTGAGCGTTACCTTGCGCTTGGCGGTCGCCTTGATGGTTTTACGGATCAAAACTTTCTTCTTGCCCTTTGCGCGAATTTCCAAGGTGTACGTAGTAGCTCTGGTTGCGTTCGCTGAAGCCCGCCACGTGAAGTTACGCTTCTTAGCTGTTGTTTTCTTATCTACCTTGAACGCGCCAGGTTTGCCCGGTGTCTTGACTTGAGGCGTGGGTGGCGTTGGTGGGTTCGGGGTGAACGTGAGCAAGACGATGCCATCGTTGGCGTCGTAATCATCAGTATTTTGGCCACCGGCTCCATAGGGAACGTTGTTCACGGTGAATGGACCGCTGGTGAATGTGGGGTTGGGTTTGTTGGCCGGCTTCGCGGTTGTTGAAGCGAACGAACTTCCGGCACCACCACCAGCACCGGCGTTGGAGATCGGTGGCTCGCCACTGGTTGAGCCACTGCCGCCACCACCGCCGGCATAACCACCACCACCGCCGCCAGCGGAGACAGCCCCTGCTCCGCCTCCGCTAAATAGTGCACCGCCACCGCCATTATTCGTACCAACGGTTCGAGTGAATGAGAGGGAGCTACCGCCTTGGGCGCCACTGCCACCGTCGCCGCCGTGACCGCCTAGGTTGCCGGTGCTTCCACCACCGCCACCACCGGCGATGGAAATCAACGAGGAGTTGGACCGAAAGATCACGGCTGTTGCTGCTCCTCCAGAACTCGTACTGTCGCCTCCGCCACCGATTAGGATTGTGAGTTCGTCGTTCTTGTTGATCGAGCGCCAGGACGTTACTTTGGCGCCATTGCCACCTTTGCCACCACCATCGACACCTGCGCCACCGCCACCGACCGCAACGATTTCTACTACGCCTGCAGTTGGGGCGGTCCAATATTGGAATTCGCTACCAGGAAGGTAGGTGAACTCCGTTGTGACGGCAGCGGCTTGAGCAGTGGTAGCTCCCACGACTGTGCCACCAGTGAGCCCCGCTACGAGACCTACGGCGCTTCCTGCAGAAATCAGACGCTTCATTAGGACAGCTTATGGTGATTTTTCAGCTCAAGAAAATTTATTTTCCTGGGTGGGCTAGCAAGCATCGAGAGCCGGCAGTAAGAAGCGGGTGCTGCTAGTTAGAGATCAAAGATACTTCCGGGCACCTCTTGGTTGGTCAAATAAGAACTGTGTTGCGATGTTGGCTGGGTGAATCCGATAATGAAATATGGCTGAAGCAAAGACCCAACCGACCAAGGAAGACGTAAACAAGTTTCTTGGTGCCGCCGTTCCCATGAAGCGACGAGAAGATGGCATCGCGTTGGACGAAATTTTCCAAGAGGTCACGGGAGTCAAGCCGATTCTGTGGGGGCCTAGCATTGTTGGTTATGGCCAGTATCAGTTCGCGTCGCCGAGAAACCCTCGTACCCGAGGCATTTGGCCTAAGACGGGGTTCTCTCCGCGCAAGGCTTCGCTCTCGCTCTACGGTCTGAAAGATCTCCCGGCTGGGGCTGCCCTCTTACCCAAGCTCGGCACGTATACCGAAGGTGCTGGGTGTGTATACGTCAAGAAATTGGAAGATATTGATCTTGAAGTATTGCGGGAGCTGATCTCCATCGCGTTCAGCCGAGGGGATGATCCTGTGCCGATTTCATCCGCAACCTCCCGGAGTAGAGCGGACAACGACGAACTCCCTAAGACAAGCGAGCCAGCGAAGAGAGCGATGGCGGAGGTTGGAATACATACCGTAGGAGACCTCAAAGGTTGGACTGCTGAGCAGTTGCTTGAGCTACATGGAGTGGGTCCCAAGGCCATCCGAATGCTACGCGAAGCAGGTGTCGAGATCTAGACGCGATTCAGATGCGGTGACAGCATGTGCGACGGGATTATTCGTCTTCAATTTGATGGAGATAAGCGACCAGCCAAAAAAGGCCCCGGTTTCCCGGGGCCTTTTTGTTGGAGTAAATCCGTAAAACTAGAACAGTGCTTCGTCGATCTCCATGATCTCTAGATCAGTGGTCTCGGCAAGCGCACGCTCGGCGGCGATCAGCGGCAGGCGGTTTTGAGCGAACCACTTGGCGGTGACGATCTTGCCTTCGTAGAAAGCCTTGTCCTTGTCGCTAGCGCCTGCTTCGAGAGCAGCAGCGGCGACATCGGC
>CAUJDH010000079.1 GCA_963169225.1 Actinomycetota bacterium | reverse complement strand
GCAACGAGCGTTCGCTTCACATCCGACAAGTCTTAGCGGAGTCACTTAATGGTCGATCACATTCTCGCGACGGTCGCCGTCGTCGTGGTGCTTGTGGTGACAAACCTGCTTAACAACCGATACGCCAAACGGCACTACATGGTCATCTGCTTCGTCATGACCGGCCTACTGCTCACGATCGCAGTGATTGATGGAATCGCATGGCGAGATATGGGTCTAGGAGTCAATACTTGGGTGCAGGGCTTGATTTGGTCGGTCGTGGTGTTTGTGGCGGTGGCGTTGTTTTACGCGATCGCAGTAAGTTTGCCGTTCGCACGCAAAGGATTCGCTGACAAACGTGCAGTTGAACAGGGCTGGCGAACATTGCTTTATGAATCAACCATTCGCATTCCCTTTGGCACTGCTGTCCTCGAAGAAGTGGCCTTCCGTGGAGTGCTGTTAGCGGTTGTCGTTTCCGGTTGGGGATGGTGGCCGGGCGTTATCGTCAGTTCGATCCTGTTCGGCCTCTGGCATATATACCCGTCGCTCGACTTCCACGAAAACGCCGAAGTCGCCGACAAGCTACCCGACAACATCTGGGGCAAACTCGTCAGCGTTGCAGGCAACGTTGTTGCGACTGGTATCGCCGGCGTCGTATTTTGCTTGCTGCTCGACTTCACTGGGAGTTTGTTTCCGGTTATTACTTTGCATGCGTCGCTTAACGGAATCGGCATGGCGGTCTCATGGGCACTCGGCCGCCGCCTGGCGGATCTTTAGGAAATATGGTTGGGCGATTCCAGTGAAGGCCCTTTCATAAAAAGGAGAAAGGCCACTTTTTATGAAAGGGCCTTCACTGGAATCGACATCAGTCAAAGAGTGCGTGGCGGGTTGAGTGTCGCACTCGGTGGGATCTGAGGGAGAGCTCTGGGGAGCCTTTAGCGGAATGTTAGGAAGTCTTCTGCTGTGCGGGGTTCACGGTCCTTGGGGTCGGTCGCTGGGTAGCCGATGGCTATCGCGCCTAGTGGTTGCCAGGTTGCTGGGAGGTCTAGTTGCTTGGTCACTAGTTCGGGGCAAAAGACGGTTGAGCTGATCCAGGCGGTGCCTAGTCCGTGAGAACTGGCGGCAATTAGGAAGTTCTCGACCGCGGCACCGCCAGCCACCATGAACAAGTCGCGCTCGAATCCTCGGCGGCGCTCATCGGGGTAGTCATGTGCCACCTCATCCATCTTCATGAAGGGCAGTAGAACGACGGGAGCGGTGAACAAAAGGTCGCCACGTTTGATGCGCTTGGCGATCGACTCTTCACTGAACTGGTCGAGCATGCGCAAGTCATTGGTCCACTGTTCGCGCATAGCAGTGAGCAGTGTGTCGCGTTCTGGTCCTGGATACATGGCGACGAAGCTCCACGGCTCCGTGTGATGTGGCGCAGGTGCGCTGATAGCAGCTTCAACGCACTCCATGATCAATTCGCGAGGAACCTCTTGGCCGCTATAGGCGCGGATTGTGCGTCGGTCTGCAACAGCTTGCCTGCGACCCAGATCAATGGCCTCTGCGGTTCCCAGTCGGAACAGGTCATCATCCGCGGTGCGAACAATCGCCTGGGCACCTGGCCCGTCATCGTCGCTTGCGAGGACTGCACTACCTAGACCACGAACCACAGCCACAGGCGAGCCGGCTGATTTGGGAGTAACGAGTTCTGCGGCTGCGGCGAGCTCGTCGGCCACACAAGTGACTGTGACGTCAAGGATCTGGCCGAACCGATCCTGAGTGCCGCGGAAGTCCCTGAGTACGTCTACTCCGGCAGCACCAATTGCGAAGTCGATAATGCCCTCTCGCCATGGCCGACCAGCAGAATCGGTGATGACGACGCCGATGGAAGTGTCCGAAACTGTTTCTTGAAAAGCCGCTCGAAGTTCGCGAGCTGAGCTATCTGGATCCTGAGGCAGTAGCGCGATACTGCCCGTCGGGAGATCGGAAGCATCAACGCCTGACGCTGCCATGACGAAACCATGGTGTGTTTGCGTGATCTTCAAGGTCTTTGACCGGTCGCCAGTGTCGACAGTTCTACTAGCAACCACGCGGACAGCCTCGCTATCGATGGCAGTCTCGCGGTCGTCTGCTTCGGCAACCCGTCCTTCAGACTTAGAGATGATCTTGCTCGTAACGACGATGATGTCGCCATCTACGAGACCGGTAGAGCCATCTGGCCAGGACAGCTCGGAGAGAACAGCAGGCAGGACATCTTTAGCGGTTGTTTCTGCCGAGAACTCCGGCAAGCCTTCGACGCTGACGATGGTGATCGCGGCCATGTTTTAGGCGTCCTTTGCTTTGGTTACTTGGTTAGCTAGTTCCAGAACGGTCTCGGCTAGCTTCTTACTGACTCCTGGCTCGCTCATGAGGGTTTTGGTAGCAACAGTTTTGATGCCAAGCTGCGAGATCTCTTTGACGCTTGTCTCATCGAGCTCGTCAACGATCCACGCATCCAAGAGTCCGTCGCCAGATCGGGGACCGTAGTAGGCGGCGATCCCAGATGCAGTAGCAGCGACGTTAATGGCAGCTAAACACTTGTCTGCCATGCCGCGTACGACCTCGCCACCGATGATCGGACTCACACCCACGATCGGAGCGTTGGCCAGGCGCAAGGCTTGTCGGATCCCCGGCACGTTCAGGATCGGATTGATCGACACAACGGGGTTTGAAGGCGGCAAAATGATGACATCCGCAGACCCAATCGCGCCGAGGACACCTGGTGCCGGTTTGGCCACATCTGCACCGATGGTGAGGAACTCGCGCGCAGGCAGGCTGGCGCGGTAGCGCACCCACCATTCTTGAAAATGGATCGCCTTGACGTGATCGGTCTCGGGATCATCAACCACAACGTGAGTCTCGACCCTTTCATTAGTCATGGGGATCAAGGTCGCGGGAATTTCCCATCGCTTGCACAGGGCTTGAGTGACTTGGCTCAGGGAGTAACCGGCGTCGAGCATCTGGGTGCGAATCAGGTGTGTGGCAATGTCGCGGTCGCCCAGTTGGAACCATTCAGGTTCAGCTTTATAGGCGCGGAGTTCCTCGAGTGTGTTGAACGTTTCGTTCTCACGACCCCAGCCACGGTCGGATGACTCGACTCCACCCAGTCCATACATGACCGAGTCGAGGTCAGGACACACCTGCAAACCGAATAGGCGGATGTCGTCGGCGGTGTTGCTGATAACCGTAATGTCACTGTCGTTGCCCTTAGTTTCGACGAGTCCACCTAAGAACCGCGCCGCTCCGACGCCCCCGGCAAGCACAACAACCTGTAGTTCAGCCATTCGATTAGCCTACGTTGTCTTGAGTTCGAAGCTAACAACGTAGGCTTGAGTATGTGGATGACACCGCTGACTGGCGAGTATTCAACGAACGCGAGATTGCTCGCGCGCTTGCCCGTGCCACCGCTGGCAAAGCACTTTCGGTTGAAGAGGTTGCCGCACTTTCCCAAGCTCGTGGCGAACAGCTGGCCGAACTGACCCAGTTGGCACAGAAGACCCGTGAACTTGGGTTCCAGCAACGAGGACTCGGCAAGGTTGTTACATGGTCGCCGAAAGTGTTTTTGCCGATCACCAAACTGTGCCGTGATCGATGCCACTACTGCACTTTTGTAAGTACTCCTGCCGAACTACGTCGCCAGGGTCATGGCTTATTCATGGAGCCTGACGAGATTCTTAAGATTGCTCGTGCCGGTGCCGAAACTGGTTGCCTTGAAGCTTTGTTTACGTTGGGGGATCGTCCCGAGGATCGTTGGCCGGTGGCGCAGGAGTGGCTTGATGCTCGTGGCTACGACAGCACTCTGGACTATGTGCGTGCCATGGCGATCTTGGTCCTGGAAGAGACAGGCCTGTTGCCGCATTTGAATCCGGGAGTGATGTCGTGGGAGGAACTTTCTCGTCTGCGTCCAGTCGCTCCTTCGATGGGCATGATGCTGGAGACAACTTCGCGGCGACTATTTGAGACGCCGGGTGAGGCTCACTATGGATCCCCGGACAAGGATCCTGAGGTTCGTTTGCGGACGTTGCGCGATGCGGGCCGAGTTGGAATCCCATTCACCAGTGGAGTGTTGATGGGGATTGGCGAGACGAGTGAAGAGTTTGCTGACTCACTGCTGACCTTGCGTGGGGTTCACCGCGAGTTCGGGCATATCCAAGAAGTGATTGTGCAGAACTTCCGAGCCAAGCCCTCGACTGCCATGGCACAAAAAGATGATCTTGCACTGGACACTTATGTTGCTGGCATTGCCACCGCGAGAGTGGTGTGCGGGCCCAAGATGCGGATCCAGGCACCTCCGAATCTGACCGATGCCCACGAACTCAATCGCCTACTCGAGGCGGGCATCGATGATTGGGGAGGGATCAGCCCGATCACGGCTGACCATGTGAACCCGGAACGACCGTGGCCAGCTATTGAGCTTGTGCGCGAGACGACTGAGGCTGCTGGTCTCACACTTCAGCCTCGATTGACAGCTCATCCAGAGTATGTGAATCAGCCGCTGCGATGGCTGGATCCGCATGTGCGAACCCACGTCTCGGCGCTTGCCGGGTCAGATGGTTTAGCCGTCGCTGGCGTCAAGCCGAAGCCGTTGCCGTGGCAAGCCGAGGCCGAGGACTACGAGACGTTTGCCGCTCGAGAAGCTGGCGGACAGACCGATTTGCATCTCAAAGTTGACCGTGAGGGGCGAGAAGAGGACAGGCGTTCGGATTTCAATGACGTCTACGGAGATTGGGCGCAACTTGAGGCTCAAGTTGAAGCGGCAAGTCCAGGTGGTACTGGTGCGCCAGAGGGACAGGATGGCGGGCAATCAGATGGGCTACTCGTGGCTGAGGGCCTGATGTTGGCGAGCAATGATCCAGCTGCTCTGGTTGACCCGGCAAACGAACAGCTGGCGGTCGCTCTCATGTCGGCATCTGGTGAGGACCTGGCCGAGTTAGCTGCTATCGCCGACCGGCTACGTCAGGTAACTGTTGGCGATGAAGTGACTTATGTGGTCAACCGGAACATCAACTTCACCAATGTCTGTTATACGGGTTGTCGATTCTGTGCTTTCGCTCAACGCAAGACGGACGTCGACGCCTACACCTTGTCGACCAACCAAGTGGCTGACCGTGTGATTGAGGCTCGTGCTGCAGGTGCCACTGAGGTGTGTGTGCAAGGCGGAATCCATCCAGATTTGCCAGGGACGGCCTACTTCGATCTGCTCGACGCGATCCGTGAAGCAGATCCTCAGATGCATATCCATGCGTTCAGTCCGATGGAGGTCGTCAACGGTGCGACGAGGTCCTCCATGTCGATTCGGGATTGGTTGGCCGAGGCGAAGTCGCGTGGTCTCGGTTCGATTCCGGGGACTGCGGCAGAGATTTTGGATGACGAGATTCGTTGGGTACTCACTAAAGGCAAGCTACCAACCGACACCTGGGTGGAGGTAGTGACCACTGCGCACGAACTGGGGATTCGCAGTAGCTCGACAATGATGTACGGGCATGTGGACAGGCCGATTCATTGGGTTAGACACCTCGCCAAGCTGCGCTCGATCCAAGATCAAACTGGAGGATTCACCGAGTTCGTCGGACTGCCATTTGTTCATCACAATGCGCCGTTGTACCTAGCTGGGCTTGCGCGTGCAGGTTCAACTGTTCGAGATGACATTGCCGTTGCGGCAATGTCGCGGTTGATGTTGGCCGGATCAATCGACAATATTCAAGCGTCATGGGTCAAGCTCGGTGATGAGGGCTGCGCACGCTTGCTGCAGGCTGGCGCAAATGATCTTGGTGGCACCTTGATGGAAGAGACGATTTCTCGTATGGCCGGGTCGGAATTTGGGTCTATGAAGACCCCGCAAGAGCTCGAATCGATCGCAAAAAAAGCAAATCGCCCCGTTCGGCAGCGTTCGACCCTTTATCAACCTGTGGACAGTTAGCGGCAAATCTTGAATCGGTCTGTGGAAAAACTCCAGATCGACGGAGTTATCCACAGGTCGACTCATCCTTTCGGACTAACTGTTGTGGTTAACTCCGATTTCTATCCCCAGATATTGGATTCCGCTTGACCTGAACCAAGTTCACAGGGTGTACTTACATCAATGTTGTTTGGGGCAGCACAGATCTCATTCACCTAACGCATCGTCGGACTGGCGTAGGTGAATACCAGATCAGATGGGGTGTTGTGAGGGGCAACATAAGGGTTACAAACTCACTAGGAGGGAACAGCAATGATTGAAGAGTTTGATCGGATTCCGCTAGAAGAAACCGAAGAGCTGGGCTGGCAAGAGCGTGCATTGTGCGCCGAGACTGACCCAGAGGCCTTTTTCCCGGAGAAGGGCGGCTCAACCCGCGAAGCCAAGAAGGTCTGCATGGCCTGCGAGGTTCGCGTGGAATGCCTCGAGTACGCACTCGAGAATGACGAACGGTTCGGCATTTGGGGCGGACTGTCCGAACGTGAGCGTCGTCGTCTCAAAAAGCTCTCGGCCTAATAACAAACTTTGTCGCTTTGTTCTCGGCTTGCCGAAGAAGCGACGCAAACCGCGTCAGGCGCAGTGCCCCTTCCCCTCCTGTGGGCGCCGCACCTGCCGCGGTTTTGTTTAACGCTTGCCGGTTTAGCCTTGCAGCCTCTCAACTCCTTGTAAGGTGGCATCCGTGGACAGCGTGACTACTAGCGACTCGATCGAGTTTGACCGCGCTAAGTCGCGCGTGCGTCCATCCAGCAGGCGTCGAGACCGGCACGATCGAGGACTGCGAGGCACACTGGCTCCGGGCAGTATTCCTGTCTCTCGCTCACGCGCTGAAGATTTTGCTTCGATAGTCGACTCAGCCATGCAGCGGATCGAATCTAACTATCCGGAATTACTTGATGTCGACATTGATGTCGAGGATGTACCCCCTGGACCCAGGCGAGACGGATCTGCGGATCCAATCCCGTTGGGGCGAGTGGACCTTCCTAGTCGCTCAACTAATGGCAGTCTCGTTGTCTACCGATTTCCGATCGAACATCGCACCAGTGCCGGTGTCGCTCGTGAGCGCTTGGTTCGCGCGGTGTGTACTGAATTGGCTGCCGAGCTACTGGGGATCTCACCTGTTGAGGTCGACCCGCAATACGACACGGGAGTCTGACGCGCCACCAATCCCAAGTGCCCGGACACTAGGCGAGTAATGTTCGAGATGTGTCAGGACAACGGAATTGCTCAAAACCCTCGTGCAGCGAGCGCGCGGTCGCGACTTTGACCTACGTCTACCAAGATTGCACTGCTGTGTTGGGGCCGTTGGCAACCTTCGCCGAGCCACATTGCTATGACCTATGCGAGAAGCATTCCGAGCGCTTGACCGCTCCCGTTGGCTGGGAAGTTGTACGTCTCGAGCCAGATCCCGATGCGCTCAAGCCTTCAACTGATGACATTGAGGCCTTGGCTAACGCAGTTCGCGAGGCAGCACGTCCTCGCCGCACCCCCCAAACTTTGCGCGATGCTCAGGCTCAGCGAGAGGTCAAAGAAGCCGCTGCCGCCTCAACTGTCGAGGTTTCGCGCAAAGGACATTTGCGGGTACTGCGTTCTGTCGAGTAATACCCCTAGGATGATCACGTGAATGATCTCTCCGATGTAATCAAGGCCTATGACGTTCGTGGTATTTATCCCGATCAAATCAACGAAGATTTAGCGCGAAAAGTTGGCGCCGCTTTTGTTGAGGTGCTCGGGATCCGTCAATCAGACGGAGGCCCAGGTGCAGTAGTAGTGGGCCACGATATGCGGCCTTCTGGCCCGTCGCTCGTTGCGGCATTCACAGAAGGCGTGACCTCGCACGGTTGCGATGTTGTCCAGATTGGGCTGTGCTCCACTGATGGCATCTACTATGCGGCCGGTTCCTACGAGCTACCCGGCGCCATGTTTACTGCGAGCCACAACCCAGCTGAATACAACGGCATCAAATTGTGCAAAGTGGGCGCATCTCCGGTTGGTCAAGAGTCGGGTCTGGCCGAGATCACAGAGTTGATCTTGAATGGGATTCCCAGCTACGAAGGGGAACCTGGCAAGGTTAGCGAGCGTGACTCACTTGAGGGCTACGCCGAGTACTTGCGCAGCATGGTCAATATCGAGGGGATCCGTCCGCTCAAAGTCGTGGCCGATGCCGGAAATGGCATGGCCGGCTTGACTGCGCCGGTCGTGCTCGGGCCGCTGCCGCTGGATGTGACCGAGATGTACTACGAACTCGACGGTACGTTCCCGAACCACGAAGCGAATCCGATTGAGCCCGAGAACCTCAAAGATCTGCAGGCAGAGGTACTCCGTCAGGGTGCCGACATTGGACTGGCCTTTGATGGGGATGCAGACCGCTGTTTCGTTGTGGACCAAAACGGTGAGCCGGTCAACCCGTCCACTTTGACGGCGCTGATCGCGGTAGCCGAGCTAGCGAAGGATCCTGGTTCACCGGTGATCCATAACTTGATTACGAGTGATGTGGTTCCCGAGGTGATCGTGGAGAACGGCGGCACTCCGGTTCGCACGCGAGTGGGTCACTCATTCATCAAAGCCAAGATGGCTGAGACAGGCGCAATCTTCGGTGGCGAGCACTCAGGCCACTTCTACTTCCGCGATTTTTGGCGTGCTGACTCGGGCATGCTTGCTGCGCTTCACGTTTTAGCTGCCCTCGGCCACACGGATCCAGGCACGACATTGTCTGAGATCTTGGCGCCCTATAGCCGCTATGTGCAAAGCGGCGAGATCAATTCCACGGTTGACTCGACAGCTGACTCGATCGCCCAGATTCGCGCTAACTACGAAGGCCGTGAGGACGTGTCTTTTGACGAGCTTGACGGACTAACTGTGCGGTTCCCAGACCGTTGGTTCAGTGTCCGTCCGAGTAACACTGAGCCCCTGCTCCGCCTCAATGTGGAGGCAGAAACAGGGGCTCAGATGGAGCAGCTTCGGGACGAGGTTCTCGCCCAGATTCGCGGCTAGGTTCTGTACCAGGGCTTATTCGACCGTGATGGTTGCTGTTCCGCTATAGATCTCTTCGGAGACATTGTAGGTTCCAGCTTTTGAGAACTCGAAAGTTTCGATCAGGCCACCACTGACAGTTGCACTGTCCAGGTCACCTACTTTGACACCGTAGGATCCGCTGTCCCCGCTCTTGAAGGTGACATTCTGGCCGACCTTGATGGTCAACGTGTTCGGGTTGAAGGCTCCTTTGGTGACTTTGATTGTGCGTTCAGCTGGGGCTTCGCCGTTTGCGAGCTTGACTCCGCCAGCAGGTGCCTGAGTCTCGGTTGAGGTATCGGTCGGCACTGCAGTGTTATCAACGGCGGTTGCGGTGGCAGATGCATCCGACGAGGATCCGCCGCCGCAGGCTGCGAGCAATGGGCTGGCAGCTAGTACGAGACCTGCGCCAAGGACTACGAGCTTGCGCTTCTTGGTTGATTCCGTCATGGTTCCTGCTTTCTTAGGGGGCTTCAAACTCGGGTGCGAGTTCGAACAGCTAATCTCTACTCCGCTTCATTTGTGAGTGGAATAGTACTTTCAGCCGATTCACGATAGCTCAAAGCTGATCTTGAGTGCACTCTTACAAGTAGAGTTCTGACTATGAATTGGCGGGAGCGATATGCAGTTCGATGACATTTTGCTTGATGATTACGAGCGACTAACAACCGACGATCACCGCGATCTTCTTGCAGTTACGGCCGGCGCTGGGGCGTCGTTACGCACTGCGCTCGCTTTGATCTCAGCTGACGATCTGGATCGTGCGACGGTCGACGGTCGTCCACGTGCGATTCTGGTAGCAGGCGGTGGTGGGTCGCGGGCGGCGGGCGACATTCTGTCGGCGGTGGCAGGAACCGGTTCGCAAGTTCCCGTCATGACGGCCGGCGGTCCGGGACTTCCCGGTTGGGTTGGCCCCAACGACATCGTGGTGGCGCTGTCCGCCTCAGGTAAGACGGCTGAAACGTTGGACTTGGCTCGCGAGGCGGCGCGTCGCGGCTCGCGTTTGATCGCTGTATGCCCGCCCGGTTCGGAACTTGACGAACTGGTTCAAGCCACTCGTGGAGCGGCCAGCTTCCCGGTCGCGATCCCACCGATTTCTGGTTCGTGGCGTGCTCGATCGCTGATGTGGAGTCTCGCTACGCCACTGCTAGTCGTGGCGGGTGAACTTGGCTTAGTGGACAACGTTGGTGGTTCGATCGAGGCTGCCGCAATTGCTCTCGACGAGATCGCACATGAATGCTCGCCGGCTCGTGACTCAGTTGAGAACATCGCGAAGCAATGGGCGGTAGATGCTGCTGTTTCGTTGCCACTGATTTGGGGCAGTGGCGATGTAGGTGCGGTTGCAGCCAGGAGATTTGCTCGGCAACTAGCTGAGAACGCGGGTATCCCTGCGGTTGCAGGGACTTTACCTGAAGCCGCTCGAACTCAAGCCGGACTTATGTCTGGACCACGTGCGGGTCAAGTGCATGAGGACGACATCTTCCGCGACCGTGTTGACGACCCAGAAGGTTCAGTCAAGTTGCGTCTGGTCTTATTGCGCGACAATCCAGAACATCCGGATGTCGCTTCGCTGGCTCAGGCTGCAGCCCAAGTGGCGGGGGCTCGGGGAGTTCCGATCACTGAGCATGTGGCTTTGGCCGGTCCGCCGCTGGTCCGTCTCGCCTCGCTAATCGGTGTGTGCGATTTTGCAAGTGTGTATGCCGGACTTGCGTTGGGCGTTGATCCGATGGATGCTGCAAGCGAGCTAGATGGAGGACGCCGTTAGCTTCAAGGTCAGTGTTGACTCGGCAATAACGAAGGATGAGCATGTATTTGATTAAGGGCAATCTCCAGGACTATGCCTGGGGGATCGTTGACGGCCTGAGTCCGTGGCGACAAGAGCCTGCCTCAGATTTCGCCACTGGCAAATTTGAGGCAGAACTATGGTTTGGAGCGCATCCGAACGGTCCGTCTGAGTTGGTGGAAGGTGAAGGCGGCGAAACCCTGGCTCACTGGGTAAACGAAAGCCAAGTACCGATTCTCGTCAAGCTCCTAGCAGCTGCCAAACCACTGTCCCTACAGATTCATCCGAATAAGCATCTGGCTACTGAATTATTGGCCAAACAAGAGAGTGATCCCGATTCTCCTCGGCTCTTGAGCGACGCCGAGGCGAAGACGGAAATGCTCATAGCTCTGACAGACTTCTCGGCGCTGCTGGGATTGCGCGAACCAGCCCTGGCTGCTCAGTTGATCGATGGACTTGGCGTTGAGGGCACTGTGGCGGCTGACCAGTTGCGCGCCGACGAGGTTGCTGCAGCGATCCGTACTCTGATCGGTGCTAGTGAGGAGGCGGTCACAGCTGCCGAGGCAGAGCTTGTTGGGCGCATGACTGCTGCTGGATGTGACGAGCCTGCTATCCGGGCCATGCAGACTGTGATCGAAAACTATTCAGGCGACAGTGGAATTCTTGTGGCAGCGCTCCTTGAGCATCATCAGCTCGAGCCGGGTGACGCACTTTACGCCCAGGCTGGAATTGTGCATGCTTATGTATCTGGAATCGGCGTCGAGATCATGGTGGCCAGTGACAACGTGTTTAGACTCGGCCTCACACCCAAGACCGTGGCGGTGGATGAAGCCCTAGCTGCACTAGATGTCGGTCTGGAATCGGTCACCATGAGTCCACCAGAAGAGGCGATTGGTGAGGGTGGAATTGGTCGCGTCTATGCGCCTGTCGGCTCACCCTTTGAGGTGCGCAGTGTGGAGTCAGGCGTTGTGACAGTGGACTCAGGGAAGTACCGATTGGTGCTAGTGACGCGTGGTTCCGCGACCGTCTCGACTGGCAATGAGCGCATCGAAGTGAACCAGGGTGAGGCGATCGTCGTGACGGCTGATGAACCAGCCGTTCTAGTCGAAGCGCCGGGCCACACATTTATTGCCCAGGGGTAAAAACCAGACGCTTCAAGGCATATAGTTACCCAATGACTGATTTCAAGGTTGCAGACCTATCACTGGCAGCATTCGGACGCGATGAAATTCGCTTGGCTGAGCACGAAATGCCCGGCCTCATGGCGATGCGTTCGGAATTTGCCGACTCTCAACCGCTAGCTGGAGCCAATATCACCGGCTCGCTACACATGACGGTTCAGACGGCTGTCTTGATTGAGACGCTGACCGCACTCGGAGCGCAGGTGCGTTGGGCTTCGTGCAATATCTTCTCGACCCAAGATCATGCAGCCGCAGCGGTCGTCGTGGGGCCGAACGGTACGCCGGAGGATCCACAAGGTGTTCCGGTCTTTGCTTGGAAAGGTGAAACTCTAGAGGAGTACTGGTGGTGCACCGAGCGTGCTCTCATGTGGCCAGACACCGAGACCGGCGGCCCGAACATGATCTTGGATGATGGTGGCGACGCGACATTGCTAGTCCACAAGGGACGCGAATATGAACTTGCTGGTGAGGTTCCTGACCCAAATGGAGCTGACACCGAAGAATTCGCGGTCGTCCTGCAACTGTTACAGAAGTCGCTCACTGAAGATAAAGAGCGCTGGACCAAGATTGCCAGCGGAATCCGCGGTGTGACAGAGGAAACCACCACCGGTGTTCACCGTCTTTACGAAATGATGCGCGACGGAACGCTACTGTTCCCGGCGATCAACGTCAACGATTCGGTGACCAAGAGTAAATTCGACAATAAGTACGGATGTCGTCACTCGTTGGTCGACGGAATCAACCGAGCGACCGACGTATTGATCGGTGGCAAGGTTGCCGTCGTTTGTGGTTATGGCGACGTCGGCAAGGGCTGCGCGGAGTCACTACGTGGCCAAGGCGCTCGTGTGATCGTGACCGAGATCGATCCGATCTGCGCCTTACAAGCAGCGATGGATGGCTACCAGGTTGCCAAGCTTGAGGATGTCGTTGGTGAGGCTGACATTTTCGTTACGGCCACAGGTTGCTTCGATGTGTTGACCGTGGCGCATATGCGCGAGATGAAGCATCAGGCGATCGTTGGCAATATTGGTCACTTCGACAACGAGATTGATATGGCTGGACTGGTTGCTGAGCCTGGAATCGCGCACAACAACATCAAGCCGCAGGTTGACGAATATGTCTTCTCAGACGGTCACGCGATCATCGTGCTTAGCGAAGGTCGCTTGTTGAACCTTGGCAACGCAACGGGTCACCCGTCATTCGTCATGTCGAACTCCTTCACCAACCAAGTGTTGGCGCAGATCGAATTGTTCGCGAAACTCGAGAACTACCCGCTTGGTGTCTATGTATTACCGAAACATCTCGACGAGAAGGTTGCTCGTTTACATCTTGAGTCGCTCGGTGTCGAACTAACTGAACTCACCAAGGTGCAAGCCGACTATCTCGGAATTCCAGTTGAGGGTCCCTACAAGTCCGAGCACTACCGCTACTAGGAACTTCAGTGTCTACTCAACCTCCGGTGCCGCCAGTACCTCCGCCGCCACCCATCCCGCCCGTGCAAACACCAGGTCAGCCTGAGGTTCCAGGTGTATTCGAATATCCGAACGCTCCACTGAGTTATCTCGAGGCTGAGCAAGATGTAAGGGACGGTAAACGGGGGCCGCTGAAGACCCCAACCTGGGGTCTAGGTGATGTCTGGATCTCGCTTGCACTGCTGTTTATATTTCAGATCGTCGGAGTCATCGTCATCACCATTATTGTTCAGATGGTTGACCCGTCAGCCGCAACGGACGGTTCGTTGCCCAATTTGGCTTGGGTCAGTCTGAGTCTTACTGCTTTTATGTGGCTCGGAATGGGGCTGTGGCCGTGGGTGACCGCGCATCTCAAGGGAAACGGCATCCGGATCGACTTCGGTTTGCGGTTCTCTTGGCGGGACATCGGCTTGGGAGTG
>CAUJDH010000078.1 GCA_963169225.1 Actinomycetota bacterium | reverse complement strand
AATTTCGTCAGGTGTGCCCCTCATGAGGAGCTGACCTTGATCAAGCCAAATCGCATCGGTGCACATTTCTTGCACAGTTGCCAACGAGTGGGACACCAGAACCATCGTTCTGTCACCTTCAAGTAGGCTTTTCATCTTCGCGACTGCTTTGGCCTTGAACCTGGCATCACCAGTCGAGAGTGCCTCATCCACAATCATGATGTCCGGGTCCATGTGCACAGCCACAGCAAATGCCAACCGGCTATACATACCCGACGAGTAGGTACTCACCTGCATTTCCAGCCGGTCGCCGAGCTCAGTCCAGTCAGCGATCTCATGGAACTTCTCTTCGATCTCATCTCGCGTATAGCCTGAAGCCAGACCTCCTAGAATCACGTTCTCGTGACCTGTCAGCTTCTTGTTGAACCCGACCCCCAATGAGAGCAGCGTGCTCACGCGGCCATTGATCGTAACTTGGCCTTCAGTCGGGGGCAGGATCCCCGCGATGGTCCGCACTAGAGTCGACTTGCCTGCACCGTTATTACCGACGATCCCCAGGACGTGCTTCTCTTCGAGCTCGAAACTTACGCCTTTGAGTGCATCGATCTCGCGCACTTCGCGGCGGAACTTGCTTGGGTGCTTGATTGCCTCTTTGAGGGGTGGACGTTTGTCCATCACCACTCGGTAGGTTAGCGAAACATCGTCAACCTTGATCGCAGGTGGCTTCTTCGTAACCTTGCCAGATTTACCGATCTTGCCCCTGGTGGCTGCCTTCTCGAGCTTTTTCTCTTTCTTAGATTCGCGCGGCAAAGTCACGCTCCCTCGAGACAAAGAACAGGAACCCGACGATCAGGACACCGAATGACCACAGGGCCGCGCCGAGCCACATCTGACCGGTTGGCCATTGTCCATACACGACTGCCATGCTCCATCCGCCGATCATGTCGAAGGCTGGGTTGATGTATTGCATGATCACAAGTGCATGAGGCAGTTCCGAGGCCTTCCACAAGATTGGGGAACAGAACAATCCGATTCGAGTGAGGTAACCAAGGAATTCCTTAGTGTCACGGAAGTAAACCTGCAAGGTGGCGAAGAAAAATGCCGAGCCGATGGCCAAAACAACCATGAAGAAGAACATGGCGACCGCCGCAATCCAAGTCATCTTCGGGTAAACCCCGGTGATTGCCCCCACAATGATCAGCACAATGACAGTCGGCAAGAACTTTCTAATCGCAGTAACAACCGCCGCCAACGGGAACAGGGCCGTCGGCACGGCAGTTCCAGTCAGCATGCCTTTGTTTCCCGTGACTGAAGTCGCGCCTTTAGTCATCGACGATGTCAACATCGAATACAGGAACATTCCAGCGATCAAGTAGACAAAGAACTCTGGGCCTTGACGACCGCCACGCAAGATCATGACGAGCATGAAGTACACCAAGCCCATGAGTAGCGGATTGATGATGTTCCAAGCACGACCAAAAACTGTCCCCAACTGTCCCGAACGAACGTTGGTTTTGGACAGTTCCATGAGGAATTCGCGTCGATACCAGATCTCGCGGAAGTACGGACCCAATGGAGGGATTCCGGCTTTGTACGGCTTGTAGACGTGAGTTGAGGACCCAAATTTACGGGTGCTGACAGTCTCTTCGGTCACATCAGGAGTAGCAGGCTTAGCCATATGACTCCTTCTCGGTGTTCTCAGAGTTCTGAGCGTGTGGACGACTACCCGACGGTTTACGCAAGCCCCGTGGGGAACAGATAAATCCTACGCCCCAAGACAGATGCATTGCCATAAGTGCAAGTGGTGTAAACACACGAGTTTTGAAACTCTCACCGTGACTGATCACCAAACCGCCGACAATAGCTCCCAGAACGTAGCCCACAGTGGGCACGAGCGTCAGTAAGGCCCAGCCGCCGTTGCCTGTCAGAACAAGCACAAGCGCCGCCAGCAGCGTCACTATTAGGCCCGCGACCAGTACAGGAGGGGCCAGATAGCGCAAGCTGACTGTCTCACCATAGGTGCGCATGATCTCGCGGCGCCATCGCCCATAGTGGAAGTACTGCTTACACAACGCTTTGAGGTTGGGACGTGGTCGGTACGTCACCTGCATCTCCGGGTTGAACCATACTTTTCCGCCAGCTTGCAGAATCCGGTGATTCATTTCCCAGTCTTGAGCCCTAAGGAAACTGCCATCGTAGCCACCGATCGCATCCAGGGTTGACTTCTTGAATGAGCCCAAGTAGACCGTCAGAGCGGGACCTTCAGCGCCACCGGTGTGAAAAGCCGCGCCCCCCACGCCAATCGGAGAGGTCATGGCGCATGCGACCGCATGCTCGAAGTCCGTTTGGCCTTGAGCTGCCATCACTCCGCCCACGTTGTCGGCATCGGTGCGCTGCAAAGTCTCAACCGCGAGCGAGAGGTAATCAGCTGGAAGAACACAGTGGCCGTCCACTCGCACAACTACCGGATAACGGACGACTGCAAGCGCGGCATTGAGACCGTCAGGGGTACGCCCGGACGGATTGCTAACGAGCTCGATACGTGGATCTTTGGCAGACAGTTCACGTGCGATCTCATCAGTCCGGTCTGTTGAGGGACCTAGCGCCACCACCATTTGGAGTTCACCTGTCCAGTCCTGACTCAGCACGGCAGCCAAGGTCTCTTCCAAGTGGGATTCCTCGTTGAGCACCGTAAGGATCACCGACACACCATCAGGGCGTGCTAGGCGACCAGATCGCGGAGCTTCGTCGTGAGAAGTCATGATGCCTTGACTTTACCCGGCTAAG
Source organism: Actinomycetota bacterium (assembly GCA_963169225.1). Taxonomy (GTDB): domain Bacteria; phylum Actinomycetota; class Actinomycetes; order S36-B12; family UBA10799; genus KLAP162. The sequence continues at coordinate 1,443 of CAUJDH010000078.1, read as the reverse complement.
CTCAACACGAATCGTAAGCAATGAGTTAGCACAAGGCATGTCTCATGGTTTTTTGGGAACCATGGACGTAGCATCGGAGTCCTAACTGTGCAACAAATTTTTTTGCTTGAGGGGAGGTCAAATTGAGTCACCAGGGTCAACGCAACAGTTCATTCAAATTCCTTGCGGCCCTCGTTGCTCTTGTTGTCCTCGGAATCAGTGGGGTGGGCTTCTTGGTGGCTGCCTCGGCAACATCGAACCTCAAGCACACTCAAGCATTCGACGCACAAAGCGAAGCCTTCCCCTCCGACGGTGGCACGAACATCCTGCTTGTGGGTTCAGACAACCGCGAGGGAATGTCTAAGAAAGATCGCAAAAAATACAAGGTCGGCTTGGACGACTACGGGCGCCAAACGGACACGATCATGATCGCCCACCTGGCCGACAACGGAACAGTTGGAATGGTCAGCATTCCGCGCGACTCTTTGGTAACGATTCCCGCACACACTTCGGATGGGCAATCGCGCCCCGCGTCAAAGAACAAAATCAACGCTGCTTACGCCATCGGTGGTGCTCCCTTGCTAGTCAACACGGTCGAACAGAACACTGGCGTTCACATCGATCATTACGCTGAGATCAACTTCATGGGCTTCGTCTCGATGGTCGATGCTCTGGGTGGAGTACCGATCTGCGTGAAGAAGCCGATTCAGGATGAGAAGGCAGGGCTTAACCTGCCAGCAGGAACAACCGATCTTGATGGCCAACAGGCTTTGGCTTTTGTGCGCGCCCGCTACTTTGACCCAACGGCCGACATCGGTCGCATGCAACGTCAACAAACATTCCTCGGGGCCATGTTCAAGAAGGCCACAAGCCCCTCAGTCGTACTGAACCCGTTCAAGTCCTACTCGTTCCTAAGCAACCTGTCAGGTGCGATCACCGTTGACGAAACAATGGGACGACAAGAGATCTTCGGTTTGATCTCGCAGGTAGGTGCGCTGAGCCCGAGCTCGATCACATTCAAGTCCCTGCCCGTTGGCGAGGCTTTTGACGAACCTGGTGTTGGATCAGTTGTCACGTGGAAGCAACCTGAGACTGACGAGATCTTTGCACTACTCAAAACAGGGGAGCCGTTGGCTAAGTCATCGTCTAAATCAAGTGCGCAAACTGTTGAAGTTGCCCCAGCGGCGATCAGGGTGGCTGTCTACAACGGAACCACGACCCCTGGTTTGGCAACCAAAATTCAGAATGCGCTCAAAGCAGAAGGGTTCGTCACGGTTGGTATACCTAGTAACTCCACCACCAAGACTGACGGACCTGTGATCATTCAGTACGACCCCAATTACGACACCTCACTCAAGACGCTGCAGGCAGCGTTGCCTGGGGCTGAGACTCAAGAGGTGCCAGGACTCGGCAAGACGTTCAAGGTGATCGCTGGACCTGATTTCGACGGTGTTACTCCTGTCA
>CAUJDH010000077.1 GCA_963169225.1 Actinomycetota bacterium | reverse complement strand
CCAAGCAATTAGCAGCCTCCAACCACAAGGAACCAACAACGATTTGTGGCTTGGCTTGCAGGCTTGGCAATGGATGTTCCTTGCGATGGTTATTCCTGCGGTCATCTACTTTGTTCTCGCACTGACTGTTCCAGAGTCACCACGCTTCCTTGTCGCTCAAGGCAAAGAAGATCAGGCCAAAGAAGTCATCGGCACAATTTACGAAGAGAACATCGACACCAAGGTCGACAGCATCAAGAAGTCCCTCGAAGGCGAGCACAAGTCCTCGATGGCTGATATCAAGGGCAGTGGATTCCTCGGCCTCATGCCTATCGTTTGGGTCGGTATTATCCTCGCGATCTTCCAACAGTTCGTTGGTATCAACGCAGTGTTCTACTACCAGAACCTAATCTGGGCTGCGGTTGGTTTTGAAGAGTCTCAAGCGTTCGCTACGGCAACGATCGTTAGCGCTGTCAACGTGATCTTCACGTTCGTCGCTATCGCGTTTATCGACCGTCTCGGACGTAAGAAGCTGCTTCTGATCGGTTCGGCAGGTATGTTCCTCACGCTCGGAACGCTGATGATCATCTTCATGACTGCACAGAAGTGTACTCAGGCATTGATCGACGCAGGTACCGATTCTGCATGTACTGCCGAGAACCAGATCAACAACCCGTTGCTCAGCTCGGGTACCGGTATGGTCGCTGTGATCATGCTCTGCACCTACGTGGCATTCTTCGCCGCAACCTGGGGTCCGATCCTCTGGGTCATGCTCGGAGAGATGTTCTCGAACAAGATTCGTGCAGCTGCAATGTCGATTGGTGTTATGACCAACTGGATCGCCAACTTCATTGTCTCCGAGAGCTTCCCGACTTTGGTCAGCATGTCTCTCGGTTTGGCATACGGCATCTTCACCGTCTGTGCATTCCTCTCCTTCTTCTATGTCCTCAAATTCGTCAAAGAGACGAAGGGCGTCGAGCTGGAGAACATGGAACAACTCGAAGGTTCCGACGCAAAGTAAGAACTCAAGTCAAGATCCCCTACACCTTCGGGTGTGGGGGATCTTGCTTTAACCGAATAACCGTTAGCTAAACAAACGTGCCGCTGCGCCGTAGAGAACCTCACGCATAAAGTCCTCACCAAGGTCCAGCCGCTGCAATGCTCGCACCTGATCCACGAACGGATACGGGATGTTTGGGAAGTCTGAACCGAAGAGTACATCCCCTCGCTCGCCTGCGTCAGCTAGCGCTGGCTTGAGCTCGACAGGGAACGGCGCGAGCTTGTTCATAAAGTCGGTGAAAGCCATAGTCGTATCGAGTCTGACCGATTCATATCGGACCGCGAGGTCCAGGAACTCCGCGTATTCCGGTGCCCCCATATGGGCCACAATCAGCGGTAACTTCGGGTGGCGTTTGAGTAACTGCCGCACCGGTTCCGGACCGGTATAGCGACCTGGCAGCGGACCAGATCCGCAGTGAATCACAGTCGGAACCTCTGCCTCCGCTAGCTGGCCCCACACACCATCGAGCACCGGATCAACGGGACTGAACTCCCCCACCTGAATATGGACTTTGAATATGCGCGTCCCGGATCCGAGCGCGCCCCGAACATAATCCTCTACTCCTGGCTCTGGGTAGAAAGTCGATGTGTGAAGGCAGTCTGGATTCTCACTAGCAAACCCTGCTGACCAGACGTTTAGCCATTGGGCCATATTCGGCTTATGTGCGTAGATCATGGAGGTAAATCTCGTGACACCTAGCGAGCGAAGCGTAGTTAGTCGCTGGGCTTCATCTTCGCGATATTCGATCGGCCACTCTATGCCGTAGTTCTCACCGGCATGATCAAAGTACTGCCATACTTTGTCCATCACTTCACGCGGCATGAAGTGTGTGTGGACGTCAATAACCCCAGGGATACCCAGCTCGCCAATAACCTGGCGAACCTGAACTGCCTCAGTCATGCATTCCCTTGACATGACGACCGATTGCCCGCTCAGCCTCGCGCTTGGATTCCTTTGCCGCGATCGCATGTCGCTTGTCGTGGGTCTTTCGACCCTTAGCGACGGCCAACTCGACTTTTGCGTAGCCATCTTTGAAGTAGAGCGCCAGTGGGACCAGCGTGTAGCCACCTTGCTTGGTCTTAGCTTCGAGCTTGACGATCTCTTGCCGCTTGAGCAGCAACTTGCGTTTACGACGCGGCTCGTGATTGGTCCACGATCCCATCTCGTACTCGGGAATGTGAATCCCACGGATCCATGCTTCGCCGTCAACGATCTCTGCGAAACCGTCGGTCAAGGTGGCCCGTCCAGCACGCAGCGATTTGACCTCGGTGCCAACTAAAACGAGCCCTGCCTCGACGGTATCTTCAATCTGGTAGTCGTGTCGGGCACGCCGATTCTGAGCGACTAGTGTGCGCCCTTTTTCGCGTGCCATAGTGCATCAACCATTCCAACAAGTGACCCTGTATTTGGATCCACCGAACCAACCCATCGGCTCATACGGTACGCCATTGACGTGGACCTCGAAATGCAGGTGTGGTCCTGTTGAATAGCCGGTAGAGCCGACGTACCCAATCGTCTGACCTCGCTTCACCTTTTGACCGGACGACACTGCCATCCGAGATTGGTGAGCATACATAGTGACTAGGCCGCCGCCGTGAGAGATCATCACGTTGTTGCCATAAACCGATCCATAGGATGCGCTGATCACAGTGCCAGCTGCGGCTGCCTTGATTGGGGTGCCGCTCGGTGCGCCGATGTCGTCACCGGTGTGGCACGAGCTATAGCCATATACGGGATGAACGCGTGGCCCCGTTCGGCCACCGGCCGAGTAACCCGGAAGCGGCCATGAAAGTGATCCGGTTGCAGTATTTCCACCGGAGCCACCGGAGCCACCGGAGCTTCCCGAGGAACCGCCATTGGACCCGCTTGGACGCTTAGAGCCAGAGTTTGCCTTAGCTGCCGCGGCCGCCTTGGCTGCTGCCGCACGTTGAGCCTCAAGCAGATTGTCATACATGGACTTAACTTGATCTCGGTCCGAGCGAGCATCCTTGAGTGCCCTAGCCCGCTTGGCCGCCAAGGCATCCAACTCAGCTTTGTACTTCGTAGCCTGGGCAGCTGCAGCGCTTGCCTCACCTTGCGCCTTAGCAGCAGCATCACGACCTGCTTGCGCTTCCTTCTGAAGTGCCTCAAGCTTCGCCAACAACTTGCCCAGTCGAGCTTGAGCTTCGGCTAATTGGTCGAGAGAGTTGTTCTGCGATTTGGCCACTCGGCGGTAACTCACCAACCGCTCAGCAAATTCGGAAGGGGTCGAAGCCTCAAGTAGCATTTCGAGTTCTTGCCAATTGCCACCGTTGACGTACACAGCGCGCGCGAGAATACCAACCTGCTCTCGCAGCTTCTGGATCTCGCCCTTGACCCTCTCGATCTCTGCCTCAGCTTTGGCAGTCTCCGCTTCGGCCTTCTTGACCTTGGCCTGTGCAGCAGCAGTTCGTTCCTGCGCCGCTCTATAAGCGGCCTGCGCTTTAGCTACCTTCGCTTTAGCCTCAGGCAGCTTCTTGTTGGTCTCCTCTAACACCAACTTGGCAGCGCGAACCTTTTTGCTAGCGCTAGATAGCTTGGATGAGGCAGCATCCAGCTTGTCGTCAAACGACTGGCTAGGAACGTTGAGCGCGGTTGGCGACATT
>CAUJDH010000076.1 GCA_963169225.1 Actinomycetota bacterium | reverse complement strand
TTGGTACATGGTCGTGCTCGGTGCGGGTATGGGATCCCTTATGCAGACGACGACGCTGATCGCGCAGAACAGTGTCAAGGTGCCCGACATCGGTGCGGCTACCGGAACCTCGACGTTCACTCGTAACCTTGGCGGTTCAATCGGGGTATCGATCTTGGGTGCACTGTTCGCGAGCACGCTGACCGACAAGTTCGCGCAGCTTGGGGCGCAGGCAGGCTCCGGAGGGGGCGAAGGCTTGCAGGGCAATCCGAGTGCGATGACTCCACAGATGGTCCAGGGCCTGCCGGAGACGATTCGTATTGCATTCCAGAGCGCTGTGGCCGACGGCACGCACGTTATCTTCTTTTGGTCGGCGGCGATTGCCATCATCGGATTCGTCGTATCGTGGTTCATCAAGCAAGTTCCGTTGCGCACTTCGTTCGATGAGCCTGATATCGAAGGCGATGACGTTGCGTTGGAGACTGAAGGTGAAACTGATGGGGTTGTCGAGAGCGATAGTAGTGACGAAAACGTCAATATTAAGGGCTCCTCGTAGCTAGCAGTACGAGTGGACTACCTTGGGTCTAAGCGCGCGATCACGTAAGACTATGGCGATGCGAGAACTGTAGTTTTTGCAGGACCAGTTGAAGCTCTTACGGTTGTACTCGATGGAGTAGACCTGGCTGCCGTAGTAGCGGATATAGCGGTTGCATTCATGCCACGTGCCGCACTCTTCGACGAGTGCGAAGTTGAATCCGATTGTCTTCCCGTTGAATTCGGCCCAGTTTTTCTGGCCAGCAGCGAGGTTCACGCGGTGGGCGCGGTTGATTAACTTCCTCGCATAGGCGCGGGTCTGTGACTTTTTGATCATGTTCTTGCTGCGACTCCAAGAATCCAAGTTGTCAAACTCGACAGCTCGGTACCCGGATTTGGCGCAATTGTTGATCCATCTGCCAACGATCTTTGCCAGCTTATTGCGTTTCTTGGCGGTTCTAATGTCGAGCAGTTGCTCATTCCAAGCGGAGTCGACGACCGGTTTACCCTTACGTTTAAGGATGAGCGACGAGTGCTTGCGCCAGAATGAACGCTCGTTTTCTTGGGTTTGAAATCCATTGATGTAACAGACGTTATAAAGCCCCGGAGCGATATGTGCTTTTCGATCTCGGACCACCATCTTGATGCCGTTGGCTGGCTTCGTGATTCCACCAAGCTGATAGTCGAACTTGGCCTTCGCCGGTGGCAGAACGACTGAATGCTGAGCGGTGGCATAAGTCGGCGAAGCAGTTGTTGCGGTAGCGTTCGATGCAACAGCGCCAATCGATCCCAGCGCGAGAGCGCTGGCACAAACAGTTGCGACCATGAACCTGCTAACCATAAGGCTAGTTTAGGGCTGGACTTAAGTAATTTGGAGAGCAGATGGAACACGGTAGTTATAAGAGCTTTTTTGAGGCCGCTGCAATTGGTGACCTTGAGCTCGTTCGAGGGTATGTTCGCACTGGGGTAGATGTGAACTTTATCCACCCCGAATTTCAATCCACAGCGCTCGTGGTCAGCATTCTTGGCAGTCACGAAGACGTAGCTTTATTTCTACTAGAGCAGGGTGCCGACTCCAGTCAATTGAGCCCGCTTGATGAACTCACTCCGATAGAAGCAGCCGAGAAGATGGAGCTGGAATCAGTCAAAACCAAGCTAATTGATCTAACCAACGATTAGTCGAGAAGTTAGTGCCTAGAGGTCAAGACGACGACAGGACTCCGTGTTTGGATTCTTAGCTACGAGCTGCAACTAAGCGGGTCATCGCGTCTACCGCTCCGGCCGCTCCGCTGGGGAGGATTATCCCAGTGCTGACATTCTTAGACTTCACATAAAGCGCACCCGAGGCGAAGCCGGGAATGTTGCCAAGATGGCCCCAGCCGGTCGAGCCGTCAAGGCTGATTCGCATGAGACCAAGTCCGTAACCAGTCCATCCGGGTAGAACTGTGGGCGCAATCGCCACCGACTTCGGTGTGACCGTTTGCATCTTCTTGCGGTACTTGGCGTTCAGTACCTTGTTGCTGTCGAGCAGTGCGCTGATCCACTTGGTGATGTCACAACTGGTTGATTGGATGCCACCGGCTGCCCATGCCCAGCGCATTTGCGAGTTTGCATTAGCGGCAAGCTTGGTCCACTGAAGTTTGATGGGATTTGTAACGGGCTGTTTAGGGGTGAAGTAGTAACCCTGAACAGTGGGCTTGGCCTTGCCTCGAACGAGACTCGTGCTCTTCAGCCCTAGGGGTTTGAAGAGCCGAGTACGTAACTGATTGTCGTACGAGCGCTTGGTCACAGATTCGATAATGAGCCCGAGGATTTCGTAGTCAGTATTTGAGTATGCCCACGAAGTGCCCGGGGCGAATGCCATTGGCATCATCGAAGCCCAGCCAACTAGTTGGCGCGGTGTCGGGTTGAATTTGGGGTTATTGGCATTGGGTTTGACTTGTGGAGCATCCATCAGTTCGGGAATGCCACTGGTGTGATCAAGAACTCGCTTGACACTAATCTTTTTAAGGATGTTCTTATTGCCGCGCCAATTGATCTGTTTGCGCCATTTATAGATCTTCTCGCTGAGTTTGATCTTGCGCTCTTGCACCAGCTGCAGCACGATGGCGGCGGTGAATGACTTTGTCACGCTGCCAATGTTGCCGAGTTCATGTGCGCGAAAATCCCCGCTACCGTACGCCTGAATCCCAGATGGTGTGGTGATGGCACCAAGAGCCCCAGGAAGAGCGGGAACAGGGCGGGCGATGTTTGGTGGCAGTGGTTTATCGGCCTGGTCATTCTTGCGGATTTCGTTCATCGTCCGCTTGAGCTTGGCTGATTTGCCAGTGACACATCGGTTTGCATTACCCGTTATTTCACCGCGAGGACTGATAGCAGGCGCTGCCGAAGCAGAGGTTGCAGGAAGTAGTGCCGCAACCATAGTCAACGCGACTGCGAAGCTGAATCCAATTCGGAACCGACGGGTTTGCATAGAGTTCTCCTGCCTTCGGCTTCCCGATGGACTTTGTGGGGATTGTTGCTACCTACAGCCCTCTTACTAGGCAGTTGGGTTAGCAGGTGGAGCAGGCGGGGTCGGTGGCGTTCCTTTGGCTGCCTCTGCCGCCTGGCGAGCCGCTACTTCTGCGGCCGCTGCATTTGCTGCAGCTTGCTGCTCTTGTGCCGCCATGATTTGAGCCTTGACCTCTGGCGGGAGGTTCGACATGAAGTAGTCCTTGGCTCCGCGCGCATTATTGAGTGCCAACACGATCAAGCAGAGGATGATGGTGATGAATCCGGTGCCATAGAACAGTTGGAAGAACGCGAAGAAGATATTGATGAAGGCTAAGACATTGACAATCATCCACGACTGAGCAGATCCGCGGAGCTGTCCCTTTGCAAGCCAGATAAAGATCAAGAACAGTACGAACGACATGAGAGCACTGAAGTACCAGACCCAGTCACTTGTTGAGCTGCCGTAAAGGGTCTCGGCTTCTCCCGGTTGCAGCGCAAGATACAACGCAGCTCCAGAGGCAACGAGATTGAGGATGCCGATCAGTATCAAGACGATCGCAACGACAACAACAGTTCCGGGGCGCTTTGCGTTTTC